>NZ_BNTL01000023.1:0-93726 GCF_022179005.1 Pseudomonas sp. PAGU 2196
ATCTCATAGGCGCTGCAAAACTCAAGACATGCACCCACAACCCACACTAATCATCAAAAATTCTGACAACAATCGTCTTCCATCATCAGCCAAAACGGGCATAAATTCTCTACCGTCAACCCCCAGCACCAACGGTAGAGCCCAATGCCCAGCCACCACCAAACGCCCGCCTCCCCTGCCCTGGACATCCTGATCCAGCGCTCCGCCCTGCCCAGCCCTGCGCTCAGCGAGGCCCAGGCACACGCCTTGCTGAAGGCGCACTACGGCCTGGCGGGCAACCTGTCATCGCTGGGCAGCCAGCAAGACTTGAACTTCCGCGTGGATGCCGCCCAGGGCCGTTTCGTGCTCAAGGCCTGCCACGGCAGCTATGCCCAGGTCGAACTGGAGGCGCAGCATGCCGCGCTGGCGTACCTGCGCGAACAGGGCTTGCCGGTACCCGCAGTGCGCCCGGCGCAAAACGGGCAGGCATTGCTGGCCCTAGACATCGACGGGCAACCGCTGCGGGTGCGCCTGCTTGACTACATCGACGGCCAACCGCTGACCCGCCTCAAGCACATGGCGCCGCGCCTGATTGCCGAGCTGGGCGGGCTCTGCGCGAAAGTGGATCAAGCCTTGGCCGAGTTTGACCACCCCGGTTTGAACCGCACCCTGCAATGGGACCCGCAGCACGCGCAGGCGTTGATCCAGCACCTGCTGCCGGTGCTGCAAGACGCCGGGCAACGCGCCCGTGTCGAGCAAACCACTCAACTGGCTGCCGAGCGCCTGGCGCCGCTGGTGGAGCAGCTGCCAAGCCAAGCCGTGCACCTGGACATCACCGATGACAACGCCGTGTGGGCCCGCGATGACGAGCGCCAGTGGCAGGTGCAGGGCGTCATCGATTTTGGCGACCTGCTGCGCACCTGGCGCATTGCCGACCTCTCGGTGACCTGCGCGGCGCTGCTGCACCATGCCGAAGGCGACCCACTGCGCATTCTGCCGGCGGTGCGGGCCTACCAGGCCCTCAACCCGCTGAGCGAAGCCGAGCTGCGCGCCCTGTGGCCGCTGGTGCTCAACCGCGCCGCGGTATTGGTGCTGAGCAGCGAGCAACAGCTGGCTGTAGACCCGGGCAACCAGTACATCCGCAACAACATCGCCCACGAATGGGAAATTTTCGACACGGCTACTGCTGTGCCATTCGCGCTGATGGAGGCGGCTATTCTGCAGGCGGCCGGTGTTCAACCTAGCCGGCCCGACCTGGCCAGTTGCGCGCCCCTGCTGCCTGAACGGGTCGGCCAGCCGGTGGCTCGCCTTGACCTGGGCGTGCTCAGCCCGCACTGCGAAGCAGGCAACTGGGAACAGCCAGGCTTCGACCAACGCCTGCTGGCTGCACAACCGGCCCCGGCGTGCACGCTGCATGGCCAGTATCGCCTGTCACAAACCCATATCGACCGCGCTGAAGAACCTGCCACCTGCGCGCTGGGTGTCGAATTGCATGTGCCCAACGCCAGCACCGTGCAGGCGCCGCAGGCCGGTACCTGGCAGCGCCATGGCGATGGCCGCGGCTGCCTGCGCACACTCCACTGGAGCCTGTGGCTAGGTGGACTGGAGGATGCTCCGGCAGATGGGCAGGCCCTGGCAAAAGGTCAAAAATTGGGCAGCAGCGGTGGCTTGCTCAGCATTCAGCTGTGCCTGGATAACGACGCCCGCCCGCCGTTTTTCGCCACCCCCTCCCAGGCTGCAGCCTGGCTGGCGCTGTGCCCGTCGCCTGCCGCGCTGCTGGGCTTTGATTGCGACGCCGAACCGCTTCCCGATGCACAGGCGCTGCTGGCACGTCGTGATGCCAGCTTCGCCCGTTCGCAAAAGCACTACTACGCGCAACCGCCCCATATCGAACGCGGCTGGCGCAATTACTTGATCGACATGCAGGGCCGGTCTTACCTGGACATGCTCAACAACGTGGCCGTGCTTGGCCACGGGCACCCACGCATGGTGGCGGAATCGGCGCGGCAATGGTCGCTGCTGAACACCAACTCGCGCTTCCACTACGCGGCCATCGCCGAGTTCTCCGAGCGCCTGCTGAAGCTGGCACCAGCAGGGTTCGACCGGGTCTTTCTGGTCAATAGCGGCACCGAGGCCAACGACCTGGCCATCCGCCTGGCCTGGGCCTACAGCGGCGGGCGCGACCTGCTCAGCGTGCTGGAGGCCTACCACGGCTGGTCGGTGGCTACAGACGCCATTTCCACCTCTATCGCCGACAACCCGCAAGCCCTGGAAACCCGGCCAGACTGGGTGCACCCGGTCGAGGCACCGAACACGTTCCGTGGGCGCTTCCGTGGCGCCGACAGCGCCGCCGACTACCTGCGCGACGTCGACGCCAAGCTGGCAGACCTCGATGCCCGTGGCCGCCAACTGGCCGGGTTCATTTGCGAGCCGGTGTACGGCAACGCCGGGGGCATCTCGCTGCCAGCGGGCTACCTGCAGGACGCCTACGCCAAGGTGCGCGCCCGCGGTGGCGTGTGCATCGCCGACGAGGTGCAGGTGGGTTATGGCCGACTGGGCGAGTACTTCTGGGGCTTCGAGGAGCAAGGGGTGGTGCCCGACATCATCACCATGGCCAAGGGCATGGGCAACGGCCAGCCGCTGGGGGTAGTGATCACCCGGCGCGAAATCGCCGAGGCGCTGGAGGCGCAGGGTTACTTCTTCTCATCGGCGGGGGGCAGCCCGGTCAGTTGCCGCATCGGCATGGCGGTGCTGGACGTGATGCAAGAGGAAGGGCTGTGGGACAACGCCCGTGACACCGGCCGCTACTTCAAGGCGCGCTTGCAGGCGCTGGTCGACAAGCACCCGCTCGCAGGTGCGGCGCATGGCTCGGGCTTCTACCTGGGGCTTGAGTTGGTGCGCGACCGGCAGACGCTGGAGCCGGCGACCGAGGAGACCTTGCTGCTGTGCGACCGCTTGCGTGACCTGGGCATCTTCATGCAGCCGACCGGCGACTACCTGAACATCCTCAAGATCAAGCCCCCGATGTGCACCACACGGGCGAGCGTGGACTACTTTGTCGACAGCGTGGACCGTATCCTGTCGGAAGATCTGTAACCTGCCCGTGAGGGATTGTTATAGGCTGTGAGGCCAGTGCCTTCGCACTATCCCGATCCCCTGTAGGAGCAGCCTTGTGCTGCGAAGAGGCCATAGGACCGCACAGTGAATCTTGCTGCTGTCACCGGCCTCTTCGCAGCACAAGGCTGCTCCTACACGCTACGCGGCTCAACCGATCAATCAGGTTTTCTGACAATGGCCTTCACCAGCGACTCACTTGCAGTTTTTCTGGCCGTACTGGAGGCAGGGTCGTTTTCCGCAGCAGCGCGCAAGCTGGGCCGCGTGCCTTCGGCCGTGAGCATGGCCATCGCCCAGCTGGAAGCCGAGCTGGACCTGGCCCTGTTCGACCGGGCCACGCGCAAAGCCTTGCCAACCAGCGCCGCCTTGGCCCTCGAACCCCAGGCCCGGCAGGTGATCTGCCAGCTCAACCTGCTCGACGCCCAGGCCCTGCAGCTGCACAAGGGGCTGGAAAAGCGCTTGACCATCGCCATGGCCCCCGAGCTGCAAACCGGCCGCTGGAGCCAGCCGCTGGAAACCCTCGCGCAAGAATTCCCAAGCCTTGAGATCGAAGTGCGTTCGGCCACGCAAGCCGAAGCGATTCGTTTGCTGCATGACGGCAGCGTGCAGCTGGCGCTGGTTTTCGAACGGCCCGGCATCGATGAACGTGAGTCGTTTCTTGAAGCAGGTAGCCAGTTGCTGGTCGCCGTCGCGTCCCCCCGCCACCCCGCCGGGCGCAACAGCGGCACGCCACTGCCCGAAGAAGCCTTCGCCGAGCAACGGCAAATCATCGTGGCCTCCGGCAAAGCCACCGGCTCCGACCCGCGCATGGTGTTGTCGCGGCGCATCTGGCTGACCGACAGTTATCTGGCTACGCTGGATCTGGTGCAATCCGGCCTGGGGTGGGCCTACCTGCCGCAGCCGCTGGTCGAACCGTTGATTGCCTCGGGCGCCTTGGCCGAGGTGCGCTTCGACAACATGGCCAGCCGCTTACGGCTGTGGGTCGACATCATCTGGGTCAAACCGCGGCCCCTGGGCCTGGGCGCGCGGCGCTACCTGGAAGTCGTACGGCAACTGTTCGAAAAGGAGCCGCCAAGGGCCTGACCACGCGCAATGGCCGTCTGGCCGACAACCCGCGGGCACGCCCGCAAGCGAGGCAAACATGCGTCCTTTGATTAGAGCGTTCTACCTGCTGTCGCTGTTCACCTTCGCCAGCCTCGCCCAGGCGGCCGAAACCCCCAGGCAGATCGTCGACGCCTACATGGCAGCCTGGAACGCCCATGACACCGAAAAGGCCGCCAGCTACCTGGCCAAGGACGCCGAGTACTTCGACGTCACCGTCGGCACCCCGCAAAAGGGCCGCGAAGCCGCACGCGACAACGTGATCAAGGTGTTCGTGGGCGCCGTGCCAGACCTCAAATGGAAGATCAACGGCACGCCGATCGTCGACAAAGACGGCATCGCCTTCCAGTGGACCTTCAGCGGCACCAACACTGGCGCCTGGGACGCGCAAACGCCCGCCACCCACAAAGCGCTGTCGTTCGATGGGGTGAGCTATGTGAAGGTCAAAGACGGCAAGATCATCTACCAAGGGGACTACTACGACGCCCTGGGCTTGCACAAGCAGTTAGGGTGGTAACAGCGGCCGGCATCATCAGGCGGGCGCGACCAACCGGTAGCCGACGCCCGCCTCGGTGATGATGAAACGCGGCGCCATGGGGTCATCCCCGAGTTTTTGCCGCAGGTGCCCGACCACGATCCGCAGGTAGTGGGTATCGTCCACATGGGTCGGCCCCCAAATATCCTTGAGCAACTGCTGCTGGGTAATCACCCGGCCCGGGTGCCCGGCCAGCTGGGCCAGCAACGCATACTCCTTGCGGGTCAGCGCCACCTCCACGCCCTCCAGGGTCACACGGCGGAAGGCAAAGTCCACGGTCAACGGCCCAAAACTGGCCGCCACCTCGCCCCCGCCGGCCTGCGGCACCTGGCGCAGCAAGGCGCGCACCCGCGCCAGAAACTCCTGAATACCAAACGGCTTGGTCACGTAGTCATTCGCGCCGCCGTCCAGCGCATCGACCTTCTGCACCTCACTGGCCCGCACTGACAGCACCAGCACTGGCACTGCGCTCCACTCACGCAGTTCGCGCAGCACTTGCTGGCCGTCCATGTCCGGCAGGCCGAGGTCGAGCACCACCAGGTCGGGCTTGCCCAAGGCAGCCTGCGCCAGGCCCTCGCTGCCGGTGGCGGCCTCGATCACCTTGTAGCCCTGTGACGTCAGGCTGATGCGCAAAAACTTGCGGATCTGCGGTTCGTCGTCGATGACCAGGAGGGTGGCGGACTGGCTCATGGGGCTTCGCTTTCGGCTTCAGGTTGAGGGGGCAGCGGCAAGCATAAAGTGATGCCGGTGCCCTGGCCATCGATCCCTTCACCCACCAGGATCTGCCCGCCATGGGCGCCGATCATGCCCTGGCAGATCGCCAGGCCGAGGCCAGTGCCCTGTCCGCCCCGGTCACCGCGGGCGGCGGTGTAGAACATGTCGAAAATCTTCTCCCGCTCGGCCACCGGAATGCCGGGGCCCTGGTCGCTGACGGCAATGCGCAGTTGTTCACCCTGCACCGCCACCTGCAGGTCCAGCCGCCCCTGGGCCGGCGAGAAGCGTGCAGCGTTCTCCAGCACGTTGACCAAGGCCTGCTCGATCAGCGCCGCATGCACGAACAGCAACGGCAGCTCGGCCGGCACATCGGTGTGCACGCGCAGGGGCGCAAGCACCACCCGCAGGCGGTTCAGCGCACTGCCGACGATGTCTGCGGGGGCCACCCAGTCGCGGGCCAGCTTGAGGCCGCCATGGCCCAGGCGGGTCATGTCGAGCAGGTTCTGGATGTAGCGGTCCAGGCGCTCGGCCTCGTTGCGGGTGCCTTCCAGCAACTCGCGGCGGTCGTCCTCGGGGATTGCCTCACCCAGCGCCAGCAAGCTGTCGATGCTGCCGCGCATGGCGGTCAAGGGCGTGCGCAGGTCGTGGGAGACCGAGGCTAACAAGGCACTGCGCAGTTGCTCGGTTTCGCCATGCAGGCGCGCCGCTTCCAATTGTTCGGCCAGGCGGGCGCGGGCCAGAGCTTGGGCCAGGGGTTGGCCGAGGGCCATGAGCAGGCGCCGGCGCTGGGCGCTGAGCGGGTCGCCAGAGCGCGGGCGCACGCCGAGCAAGGCCAGCGGATGGTCATCGACCGCCAGCGGCCACCACCACCAGCGGCCATTGGGCAAGGTGTCGCTGCCATGGCCCGCCGCCTGCCCGTGCTGCCAGGCCCACTCGGCGGCGGCGCGCTCGTTGTCGCTGAGGCCGTGGGCCTCGCCGCTGGCCAGGTGCAGCTGGCCTTCGGGGTTACGTTCGAGCAGGCAGACTTGCACATCCTGCCAGCCGTCAAGGTGTTGGCCGGCGGCGTTGAACACCGCTTGGCGGTCGGCGGCAACGGTCAGGCGGCGGGATAAATCTAACAACTGATTGGTCTGCGCCTGCGTCTCGCGCAGCGCCTGCAACTGGCGGCGCTGGCGGGCCGCAAGGTTGCCGGTGAGGGCCGCCATCAGCAGGAAGAACACCAGGGTCAGCACGTCTTCCTCGCGCTGGATGCTGAACGAGAAATTGGGCGGGATGAACAGGAAGTCGTAGGTCAGAAACGACAGCGCGGCGCAGGCCAAGGCCGGCCCCAGGCTGCTGCGCACCGCTACCAGCAGCACGGCGGCAAGGAACACCAGGGAGATATTGGGCAGCGCCAGCACGCTGGACACGGCCCACGACAAACCGGCCGCCAGCAGTGTGGCAAGCAGGGCCAGCAGGTAGTGCCGCCACACCCATACCCGTTGCACCGCCGCACTGGCCGGGGCCGGCTGGGCATCGCGGTCGAGCACGTTAATCTCCAGGCCGTGGCTTTCGCGCAACAGCCGCGCCGCTACACCGGCGCCGAAGAAGCGACGGCGCAGGCGATCACGCGACTGCCCCACCAGCACCAGGCTGGCACGCCGCTCGCCGGCATGCTGGATCAGCGTGCGCGCCACTTCACCGGCGCGCAGCAGCACCACTTCGCCGCCCAGGCGCTCAGCCAGTTGCTGCGCGGCTTGCAGCCGTTGGCGTGCGGCTTCGTCGCGCAGCTTACCGTTGTCGACGTGCACCAGGCTCCAGGGCAAGTGCCGGCGTTGCGCTACGCGGCTGGCGTGGCGCACCAGGCGTTCGGCCTGGTCGTCGCCATCGATGCCCACCAGCAGGCGCCCGCGCAGGGCCGGAGCCTCCTGCCCGCGCTGGCGGTAGCCGTGGGCCAGGTCGGCGTCGACCTGGGCGGCGGCGGTCTGCATGGCCAGCTCGCGCAATGCGGTGAGGTTGGTCTGGGAAAAATAGGCATCGATCGCAGCCCGCGCCTGCTCGGGCACGTACACCTTGCCTTCGCGCAGGCGCTCCAGTAATTCGCGCGGTGGCAGGTCGATCAAGACCAATTCGAACGCTTCCTGCAGTACCCAGTCCGGCAGGGTTTCGCGCACCTGCACGCCGGTGATGTCGCGGACCTTGTCGTTGAGGCTTTCCAGGTGCTGGACGTTGACCGTGGTGTACACGTCGATGCCGGCGGCGAGCAGTTCCTGAACGTCCTGCCAGCGTTTGGCGTGGCGGCTGCCGGGGGCGTTGGTGTGGGCCAGTTCGTCGACCAGGGCCAACGCTGGTGCGGCCTTGAGCAGGCCGTCGAGGTCCATTTCCTCAAGGGTGACACCGCGGTACTCGCTGCGCAGCAGGGGCTGCTGGGGCAGGCCACCAAGCAGCGACTCGGTTTCGGCGCGGCCATGGGTTTCGACGACCCCGGCCAGCAGGTGTACGCCCTGGCGTTGCTGGCTGTGGGCGGCTTGCAGCATGGCGTAGGTCTTGCCCACACCCGGTGCGGCGCCAAGGAACACCTTCAGCCTGCCGCGGCCTTCGCGCGGGAGGTTGGCCAACAGCGCGTCTGCGCGGGCGGAATCACTCATGTTTCATCCTTAGATTGTGCGGCGATCGGTGAATCTGGGCCTGCTTTGCAGGCCTTCGCGGGCAAGCCCGCTCCTACAGGTAACGCGCCACATTCTGCAACTGCGCTATTACTGTGGGAGCGGGTTTACCCGCGAAGGGCCGCAACGCGGCCCAACTGTCAGCGGCCCAACCTCTCCAGGGCCTGGTTCAGCGCCAGGACATTGACCACAGGCGGCCCGATCAATGGGTGGAGGGTGGCCTCTTCCACCAGGGCTTGCAAGCGCTCAACGGGCACCTTGCGGGCCGCTGCCACACGCGCTACCTGATAAGTCACCGCCTCCGGCGGCAAATGCGGGTCCAGGCCACTGCCTGAGGTAGTCAGCAAGGCTTGCGGCACAGGCCCTTGCTCAGCCCGGTACAGCCTTGCGGCCTCGCTGCCTACCCGCTCGGCCAGCGCCGGGTTGCTCGGCGACAGGTTGCTGGCACTGCTGGCAACCGTGGCATAAGCCCCAGCCGAGGGCCGCGAATGGAACCAGCCATCGCCTTGGAAATCCTGGGCGATCAGTGCCGAGCCGCGCACCTCGCCGCGCGCGTCACGCACCAGGCTGCCATTGGCCTGTTCAGGGAAGGCGACCTGGGCAATACCGGTCACCGCCAGCGGGTACAACGCGCCGGTGACCAGCGTCATCAACAAGGCCAGGCTCAAGGCCGGGCGTACATAAGTGTTCATGGCGGCCTCCTCAGACCAGGTGCAAGGCATTGAGCAGCATGTCGATCAGCTTGATCCCGGCGAACGGCACGATGATCCCGCCCAGCCCGTAGATCAGCAGGTTGCGCCGCAGCAGGTGGGCCGCGCTCGCCGCATGCACCCGCACACCGCGCAGCGCCAGCGGGATCAACACGATGATGATCAGCGCGTTGAACACGATCGCCGACAAGATCGCGCTCTGCGGGCTGGCCAGGTGCATCAGGTTGAGCACGCCCAGCTGCGGGTAGATGGCCGCGAACAACGCCGGCAGGATGGCGAAGTACTTGGCCACGTCGTTGGCAATCGAGAAGGTGGTCAAGGCGCCACGGGTCACCAGCAGTTCCTTGCCCACTTGGACCACGTCGAGCAGCTTGGTCGGGTCGCTGTCCAGGTCGACCATGTTGGCCGCCTCACGGGCTGCCTGGGTGCCGTCGTTCATGGCCATGCCCACATCGGCCTGGGCCAGCGCCGGGGCGTCGTTGGCGCCGTCGCCGCACATGGCGACCAGGCGGCCGTCGTTTTGCTCCTGACGGATGCGCGCCAGCTTCTTCTCTGGGGTGGCCTCGGCCAGCACGTCATCGACCCCGGCCTCGGCGGCAATGGCAGCGGCCGTCAGCGGGTTGTCACCGGTCACCATCACGGTGCGGATGCCCAGCTTGCGCAGCTCGGCAAAGCGCTCGCGAATACCGGGCTTGACCACGTCCTTGAGGTGGATCACCCCAAGCAAGCGCTGGTCGACACACACCAGCAGCGGCGTGCCGCCACTCTGGGCAATGCGCTCGACCTCGCGGGCCAATGCCGGCGGCATTTCCAGCCGTTGCAGGCCAACGAATGCCAGCACCGCATCGACAGCACCCTTGCGGTAGCGGTGCTGCTGGAAGTCGACACCCGACAACCGTGTCTCGGCGCTGAAGGCGATCGGTACGAGCTGCTGCCCGGAGGGTTCGACGAAGTCGTGCAACTGCCGCAGGTACTCGACGATCGATTTGCCCTCGGCCGTGTCATCGGCCAGCGAGGCGAACAAGGCGCCCTCCCCCAGCTCCTTGGCGGTGACGCCCGGCGCGGCATGCAGCGCGCTGCAGCGGCGGTTGCCGAAGGTGATGGTGCCGGTCTTGTCGAGCATCAGGGTGTGCACGTCGCCCGCAGCTTCCACCGCGCGGCCGGAACGGGCAATGACGTTGAGCCGGACCAGGCGGTCCATGCCGGCAATGCCAATGGCCGACAGTAAGCCGCCGATGGTGGTGGGGATCAACGTCACCAACAGTGCGGCCAGGAAGATCAACGGCAGGCTACCGCCGGCAAAGTGGGCGAACGGCTGCAGGGTCACGACCACGATCAGGAAGATCAGGGTCAGGCCAATCAGCAGGATATCCAGGGCAATCTCATTGGGCGTTTTCTGGCGTTTGGCCCCTTCGACCAAGGCGATCATGCGGTCCAGGGTCGATTCGCCAGGGTTGCTGGTGATGCGGATCAGCAACCAGTCAGACACCAGCCGCGTGTTGCCGGTGACCGCCGAACGGTCGCCGCCGGACTCGCGGATCACCGGGGCCGACTCACCGGTGATGGCCGCCTCGTTGACCGCCGCGATACCTTCGATTACCTCACCATCACCCGGGATCAGTTCACCCGCGATCACCTTGACCACATCGCCCTTGCGCAGCGCGGTCGCGGCAACCGTTTCGAAAGCGCCAGCGCTGTCGCGACGCTGGGCACTCAGCCCCTGGCTCCCAGCCTTGAGGCTGTCGGCGCGGGCCTTGCCACGGCCTTCGGCGAGGGCTTCGGCGAAGTTGGCGAACAGCACGGTAAACCACAGCCACAGGGCAATTTGCACCGCTACTGTTGTGCTCACGCCACTGCCGGGGGAAAAACACAACACAGTGGTCAGCGCGGCAGTCAGCGCCACCACCAGCATCACCGGCGAGCGCCTAAGCTGCCGAGGGTCCAGTTTAACGAAGGCCTGGATCAGGGCCGGGAGCCAGAGCGCGGCGAAGCGGGTCTGGTCTTTGGCGCTGTGGGGGGCTTTTACTTCAGGAATGGGCATGTTCATGGTGGTTCCTCAGAAGCCCAGGCTCAGGTGTTCGGCAATTGGCCCGAGGGCCAAGGTCGGCAGGAAGGTCAGGCCACCCACCAGCAGGATGGTCACCAGCAACAGGCCGGTGAACAGCGGGCCGTGGGTGGGGAAGCTGTTCAGCCCCTGGGGTGCGCTCTTTTTCGCCGCCAGGCTGCCGGCCAAGGCCAATATCGGCAGGATGTAGCCGAAGCGGCCGACCAGCATGGCCAGGCCGATCATCAGGTTGTGGTACACCGTGTTGGCGCCAAAACCAGCAAAGGCCGAACCGTTGTTGGCGGTGCCGGAGGTGTAGGCGTACAGCAGTTGGCTAAAGCCATGGGCACCGGGGTTGCTCACCGCCGCCGCCGGGCCCGGCAGGCTGGCGGCGATGGCGCCCAGCACCAGCACGCCGACCGGCATCACCAGCAAGGTCGCCACCAGCAGTTGCACCTCACGCGCTTGCAGCTTCTTGCCCAGGTATTCCGGGGTACGGCCAATCATCAGGCCGGCCAGGAACACGGCGATCAGCACGAATAACAGCATGCCGTAGAGCCCCGCACCGACGCCGCCGAAGATCACCTCGCCGACCATCATGTTGACCATCGCAACCATGCCGGTCAGCGGGTTGAGGCTGTCGTGCATGGCATTGACCGAGCCATTGGAGGCTGCCGTGGTGGTCACTGTCCACAGCACCGATCCGGTGGTGCCGAAGCGGCTTTCCTTGCCTTCCAGCGGCGCGCTTTGCTGCACCTGCGCGCTCTGCAAGGCCGGGTTGGGCTGGTATTCGGACCACAGCGCTGTAGCCCCACCGATAAGGAACAGGCTCAGCATGCAGGCAAGAATCGCCCGGCTCTGGCGCAGGTCTTTCACGTAATGGCCGAAGGTGAACACCAGCGCCGCCGGGATGAGAATGATCGACGCCACCTCGAACAGGTTGCTCCACGCCGTGGGGTTTTCGAACGGGTGTGCCGCGTTGACGCCGAAGAAGCCGCCGCCGTTGGTGCCCAGCTGCTTGATGGCGATCTGGCTGGCGGCCGGACCGAGCGGGATGGTCTGGTCAGTGCCTTGCAGGGTCAGTGCGTGCGCATAGTCGGCAAAGGTCTGCGGCACACCCTGCCACACCAGCAGCAGCGCCAGCACCAGGCACAGGGGCAACAACCCATAGAGCGTGGCCCGGGTCATGTCGACCCAAAAGTTGCCCAGGGTGGCGGCCGAACGGCGGGCAATGCCGCGGCACAGGGCCACAAGTACTGCCAGGCCAGTGGCAGCACTGACGAAGTTCTGCACCGTCAGGCCCAGCATCTGGCTCAGGTAGCTGACCGATGACTCGCCGCTGTAAGCCTGCCAGTTGGTGTTGGTGACGAAGCTTACGGCGGTGTTGAACGCCAGCGACCATTCCTGCCCGGGCAGTTGCTGTGGGTTGAGCGGCAAGTAGCCCTGCAACAACAGCACGGCAAACAACAACAGGAACCCGGCCAGGTTGAAGGCCAGCAACGCCAGGGTGTATTGCTTCCAGTTCTGCTCCTGGTCGGCGCGTACGCCTGCCAGTCGATAACAGGCCTGCTCAACCGGGCCCACCACCGGTGACAGCCAGGTGCGCTGGCCTTCCATCACCTTGTAGTAGAACCGCCCGAGCCAGGGTGCCGGTAGCAGCACGATGGCGAAAAGCGCCAGTAACAAGGCAAAGTCGTAACTGTGCATGGCCACTCCCTAGCTGCGATCGGCGCGCAGCAGCGCCATCAGCAGGTAAATCGCCAATGCCACTGCCAGCAGCAGTGACAGCCCGTCGAGCATGTTCATGTGTGGAGCTCCCCGTGGTGCGGCGCTTGGGCCGCTTTGGGGAAATTGTCCGAGGGAGGGGCGTAAAGGGGCGAGACCGAGGGATGGATCAACGCATAAAGAATGCGTAAAAACGCGCCCCGTTCAAAGGCGCTACGGTGTTTGCTGCCCGGCGTTGCGGCTCCAGTCCAGCAGCAGGCTATACCCCACTGCCAGCAAAGTCGGCCCGATGAACAGGCCAATGAAGCCAAAGGCGATCAACCCGCCGAACACACCCAGCAGCACGATGACCAGCGGCAGGTTGCCGCCCCGGCTGATCAGGTAGGGCTTGAGCACGTTGTCCACGCCGCTGATGACGAAGGTGCCCCAGATACCAAGAAACACCGCCATGCCGTACTCCCCTTTCCACGCCAACCAAGCAGTCGCGGGGATCCACGCAAGGGGTGGCCCCATGGGGATCAGGCTAAGCATGAAGGTCACCAGGCCCAGCACGATGGCCCCGGGGACGCCGGCAATCAGGAAGCCGATCAGCGCAAGCAAGGCCTGGGCCGCTGCCGTGCCGATGACACCGTTGACCACGCGTTGCACGGTGCCCGCCACCAGGTCCAGGTAGTACTCGGCGCGGTCACCGGTCAAGCGCTGCAACAGGCGCAGCACGAACGCCGACAGGCGCGGGCCGTCACGGTAGAAGAAGAACACGAAGACCAGGCTCAAGCTCAGTTCGAGCATGCCGCTGCCAATCTGCGCACTGCGCGCCAGCAACCAGTTGCCCACCTGGCCCAGGTAAGGCTTGATCGAAGCGATCAAGGCCGCACCTTGCTGGTCGAGCGATTGCCACCAATTGACCATGCGCTCACCCACCAGGGGAATGCTGCCCAGCCAGGCCGGCGCCTCGGGCAGGCCATCCACCTGCACATCACGGACAAACGCCGTGGCATCACGGATGTGGTCCGCCAGGTTGAAACCCAGCCATACCAGCGGCAACGCCACGATAAGGATCCAGGCCGCCGTCAGCAGGCTGGCGGCCAACGTTTCGCGCCCGCCCAGCGCACGCGTCAGCAAGCGCATCAGCGGCCAGCTGGCAAAGGCCAGAATGGCGCCCCACAGCAGCGCCGAAATGAACGGTGCCATGACCCACAAGGCAGCGCCGAGCAGCGTCAACAGGACGATCTGGATCAGCAGGCGGTCATTATTGGCCATGGCGGTGCTCGTTCAACGGATCAGTTCCAGGTGCAGGCCATCGGTGGGGGCGTTGCCGACCTCGAGCCGGTTGCTGCGCACGCCCGCTTTGACCAGTTGCTCACGCCACGCTTCGGCCTCTTTGCCGCTGAGGCTGGCGCGCAAGGTGCTGTCCAGGTTGAGGCTACGCCCCAACAACGCCACCCAGGCAGGTTGCGGCGTGCTCAGGTCAGGGTAGTCGAGCTTGCCGGTGTCGCGCATTTCGCGCAGCACCGTGGCGGCCGTGGGCAGCAGTTCACCCAGCGGGCTGGCGGCGACGAACTCTTCCACGTGCAGGTAGGCGCGGCGGTTGCCGCGGGTGACGCTGTACAACGCCACCAGTGTGTCGGCCTCTTCTGCAGAACGGCGCAGGAGGATAAACGCCTGCTGCTCGTCACCGCCATTGAGCCGTGCACTGGCAAATACATCATTGGCCCAAAGGCTGGCTTCGCCGCAGTCGCGGCCCTGGCACCAGAACAACGGGTAACCCCCGTCCTGTTGCAGTGCTTCGCGGGCGCTGGTGAACGCTTCGCGGGCCGTGCGCTCCACCGGCAGTTCATAGGTGACCGAGCTGACCTGGCCACGGCTTTCGACCTTGTCGTCGACCCGCAGGCGGCCGCTGATCTTGCGCAAAGGCCCCATGGGGTACACGCGCTCCTGCTCAACCGCTGGGCGTTGGTCGACCACTTTGGCATCCACGGGAACGGGCAGGCTACCTGCCCACAGCAAGGGGCTGGCGAGCACGAAGCAGGCAGCGAGGGTAGTACGGAAGGTTACGGGCGCGCTCATCGGCAGCCCAGTCGGCGCGGGGCGCCGAAGCTAAGGTCTAGCGTGTCTGGCATGTGCATGGTTGTCTCCCTGTTCAACCCGCCAAGCCTCGGCACTTGTCCGGTGCAAGTCAAGCAAAGCCAAAGAAGCGATTGAAACAGTCTGCGACAAGGGCCGCGCCCTGCTCATCGTTCAGGTGCAGGTGATGCCCCCCAGGCAGCGTCACCTGTTCAAAGGGTAGCTGCTCCAGCAACTCAGTGTGGCGCGCCAGCATGCCATCGGCGGCCACCACCAGGCAGGCCGGGCAACTCACCCGCCTGACAAAGGCCATGGCTTGCGCGTGGCTCAGGCGAACAGGGGACGGCAAGGTCAGGCGGCTGTCGCTGCGCCAGCTGTACCCTCCCGCTACCGGCATCAGCCCACGCTGGGCCAACAGTTCGGCTGCCTCGCGGCTGACGGCGACCATACCCTTCATGCGCGCCTGCACGCCCTGCTCCAACGCCGGGTAGACAGATTTACGTTTGCCATCCAGGCGCAGCTGCGCCTGCAATGCCATGCCCAGGCGTTCACCGGCGTCCTGCTCGGCCCCGGTGGGCGGAATGACGCCATCGATCAGCGCCAGGTGGCTGACCCGCTCCGGCAAGGCGCCCGCCAGTTGCACCGAGATGATCGCCCCCAGTGAATGGCCCAGCAAGGCAAAGCGCTGCCAACCCAACTGCTCGGCCACCCGCAACACATCGTGGGCGTAGTCGGCCAGGGCATAACTGGCGCCAGGCGGGCGATGCTCCGAGTAACCATGGCCCGCCAGGTCCAGGGCGACGATGCGCAGGCCCTGCAGCCGCGGCGCCAGCAGGGCGAAGCTGTTGGCGTTGTCCAGCCAGCCGTGCAGGGCAATCACCGGCAGCCCATCCTCAGGGCCGAACAGGTGCGCAGCCAGCTCGATATGGCCCAGGCTCAAGCGGATTTCTTCCATGTGCGCGCTCATTCGTGGCTCCAACGGTCGAACAGGCCCTTGATCAGGCTGGCGGTGTCGGTCGGGCGTTCCAGGGGGAACATGTGCCCGCCCGGCACGCTGTGGTATTCGCCCTTGGCCATGCCGCGCACGGCCAGCGTGTGGTGCCGGCGGATCACGTTGCTGCGCTCGCCGCGCACCATCGCCAGTGGTACCTGCAGTTGCCGGGCAGGTGCTGGGCTGGCGTGGGGGATGCTGCGGTAGATACTGATCTCGGTAGCCGGGTCGAAACGCAGGCGCAGCCCTTCTTGCGCGGGCTCCAAGCCATGCTCCAGGTAGGCTTCCAGGCAGTCGGGGTCAAAGTGGCGGAACAAGCGTTTGCTGGCGAAATAGTCCCGTGCGCTGTCGCGATCGGCAAACGCCTCGCGCCGCCCCAAGGTGCGGCCGGCGGGGGTGATGCGGTCGATAAAGCCAAAACGCTTGGCAGTGCGCAGCAGCCATTGATCGGCGCGGGTCAGCACCGGCGAGTCGAGCATCACCACCCCGCGGTAATACTCGGGGCAACGCAAGGCGGCATGCAAGTGCAGTACCCCGCCCAACGAATGGCCAACCCCCCAGACCGGCGCGTCCTGCTGCGCCAGGTGGTGCAGCAATTCATCGACCAGGTTCTGCCAGTTTTCATTCACCGGGAAGCGCGGGTCGTGGGCATGCTGGGGCAGGTGGCGAACGTGATAGTCCGGCGCCAGGGCAGCGAACAGCTTGCCGTAGGTGGCAGACGGGAAACCATTGGCGTGGGCAAAGAAGATGTGCTGCGACATGGCGCCTGGTCCGGACGGTGGGAGGATGGCCCATTGTCGGCATCGCGGGGCCGCTCGGCAATGTCCGGAAAGGTCATCGGCGAGGGCTATCAGGTCATCGGGTACGCACAAAACTGGCCAGCGAACGCTGCAGGCAGGCCTGCATATAGGCCAGCTGGCTCTCGAGCACTTCACGCGCCAGGCACTGGTCCTCATAGTCGAGCTGCAATCTACGCAGCGCCAGGCAACTGGTCTGCAGCAAGCGGGACACCCGCAGGCAGGCTTCCTGCAGCTCGCCCAGGTCGTCTTTAGCACCGCTCACCTTGCCCATCAGGTGGTAAAGCTTGGCGTCGGCCGAGTCGCGCAACACGCTGTACTGGGCAAAGTCCAGCACTGCACCTTCCTGCACTTTGTCTACTGTGGGTTGCAAGTCCAGTGAACGTAACAGCGCTTGCATATCACCCTTCATCAACTGCTCCCTGCCTGGCCACTCATTCGATGTGGCGCCACGCTAGCAAGCGGTCGAGTGAAGCGGCAACTGGCAGAAATGCCAGTTGCCAAGAGGCATCAGGCTGGCGAACTGATTGCGCGCAAGGTCATCAGGCCTGCCAACGGCCACTCCCCTTCCAGCTCCGCCAGGCTGGCGGTGCTCATGGGCGCCGGTTGCTGCACATGGCCATGCTCCAGGGCACAGACCAAGGCCCCCACCAGCGGTTGGTGGCTAACCAACAGCACGTGCTCCAGGCCGAGCTTTTCGATTTCACCGATCACCTGCTGCACATTACTGTCCGGCGTCAGCCAAGCCACGGTGCGCACTGGCTCGGGGAAATCCAAGGTGTCATGCACCAGCGCTGCCGTTTGCTGGGCACGGACATAAGGGCTGGCGATGATGGCCTGCAACGGCTGCCCAAGCAGGCGCGCGGCACTGTGCAGCACCTGCTCGCGGCCATGGCTGGTCAGGCGGCGTTCGGCGTCGCTGTTGGCCCGAGGCTCTGCCTCACCGTGGCGTAGCACCCACAGCTTCACAGCTTGGGCTCTTCGTCACGCACCGGGTGCGGCGCGGGTGCCACAGCATGGGGCGCCTCACCTTCCGGGGCGCGCGGGGCTGGCCAGTCGGCGAATGGCCAAGGCTTCTGGTCGCTGTGGAAGCTGCCGAAGCGGCCGATCTGCGCCAGGTACTGGCTGAGGCTATCGCCGAAGTTCATCAGGCTGGCGCTGGGGGCGCCGTAGATCAGGCGGTAGATCAGCTGTACCAGCACCAGGCCGCCCAACAGCAGCTCGGCCAATTGCCAGACCACCAGGAACACCAACATCCACAGCACCCGCAGGATGATCGACTCGCGCTGGGCGCGTTCGGGCGTATCGTTCATGTGTCGCTCCTTGTTCCGGTCGAAGCCGCTGACGGCTTAATTAAAACCACTGATGGAAATGAAATCGACGTCGGTCTTGGGCTCGGCGCGCATCAGGTGCTCGATCACCTGGTTCAAGGTACGGCCCTCGAACAGGATGGCGTGCAGGCCCGCCACCAGCGGCATGTACACCTGAACTTCCTGCGCCTTGGCCTTGAGCACCTTGAGGGTGTTCACCCCTTCGGCCACTTCGCCCAGCCGATTGACGGCCTGCTCCAGGCTCAGGCCTTGGCCCAGGGCGTGGCCGACCTGATAGTTGCGGCTCTTGGGCGAGGAACAGGTAACGATCAGGTCACCGACACCGGCCAGGCCCAGGAAGGTCATGGGGTTGGCACCCTGGCTCACGGCGAAGCGGGTCATCTCGGCCAGGGCACGGGTGATCAGCATGCTCTTGGTGTTCTCGCCCATGCCCAGGGCTACGGCCATGCCGGCAATAATGGCGTAGACGTTTTTCAGTGCCCCGCCCAGTTCGACCCCGAAGCGGTCGGCACTTGCGTAGACGCGGAAGGTACGCCCGTGCAATACGGCCTGCACCTGTTGGCAGAGTTGCTCATCTTCGCTGGCGACCACGGTTGCGGTCAGCGCATGTTCGGCGATCTCGCGGGCCAGGTTTGGCCCCGACAGGACGCCGATGCGGGCTTGAGGTGCGATTTCTTCGATGATCTGGCTCATCAGCTTGAAGCTTTGCGCCTCAATGCCCTTGGTCAGGCTGACCAGGCCCTTGCCGCGCAACAACTCGGCATGGGGCGCCAGCACGCTGCGCAAGGCACTCGACGGCAAAGCGACGAACACCAGGTCGCAGGCCTGCAAGGTGCCCAGCAGGTTGTTGACCGGCTCTACGCCGTCGTGCAGGCGAATGCCTTTGAGGTAGCGTGGGTTCTCGCGGTTGACACGCATGGCCTCGGCCTGCTCGGGGTCGCGCATCCATTGGCGCACCGGCACACCGTTTTCCGCCAGCAGGTTCGCCACGGCGGTGCCGAAGCTGCCGCCTCCCAGAACTGCAACAGGCTGCTGTTCAGTCATATCTAATCCGTTAAAGCCAAAAGTTAAGTGGCGACGCTGCATTATACGGTGCGTATTCGACAGGGCCAGTGCCAGCGCCTACGAAAGGGCCGGCCAGGAAGCCCTGATCACTGGCAAAAGCCCTGCGGTCGGTTAACATGCCTGTTTCATCCCTGAAACAAGGTCGTACCGTGTTCCCAGGCACGCCTCCTTACCCGCGTCTTCTGCTTCTGACTGCCCTGCTCGGCGGCCCGGCCATGGCCGACGATCTGTTCATCGACAACACCGACCTGCCGCAGGTTCTGACCGCCACCAGGCTCAAACAATCCCCGGCGGCGGTCCCCGGCAGCATGACCGTGCTCGACAGTGAGCTGATCCGCGCCAGCGGCGCCCGCGATATCCCCGAACTGCTGCGCCTGGTGCCGGGCATGATGATCGGCTATGGCGCTGGCAACCAGCCGACGGTCAACTACCATGGCAGCAACGTCAACGATGCGCGGCGTATGCAGGTGCTGATCGATGGCCGCTCGGTGTACCGTGCGGGCCTGGCGACGGTGGACTGGAGTGACATCCCCCTGGCCATGGAAGACATCGAGCGCATCGAGGTGTTCCGCGGCCCCAACACGGTCAGCTATGGCGCCAACGCCTTGATGGCCGTGGTCAACATCCTCACCCGCAACCCGGCCGACAGCCATGGCACGCGCCTCAAGGTCACCCGCGGCGAGGATGGCATCAACGATTTCTACGCCAGCCATGGTTTTGGCTGGGACGGCGGCGACATGCGCCTGTCGGTGTCCGGCCAGCAAGACGATGGCTTCGATCAGGACCAGTACGGCCAGGACTACCGTGACAGCCGCCGCCTCACCCGCTTCAACCTCAGCGCCAGCCACACCCTGGCCCCCGACCAGACCCTGGAATGGCAACTGGCGGCCAAGGAAGGCAGCAACCAGCGCCCCTATACCTACCAGCCGGTGTTCCCCTACGTCACCGAGCGCGGCGACAACACCGACGCCAACGCCAAGGATTACGCGGGTTCGGTACGCTGGAACATCGACTTCAACCCCGAGCACAGCCTGTACGTCCAGGGTTCGGCCCAGCACTTCGACCGCCAGCAAGTCTGGCGCGCCTGCGATGCGGCGCTGTCGTTCAGCCCAGAGCTGACCCGCCTGTGGCAGTTGAACCCGAACTTTGCCGAGCTGGTGGCGCGCGGCGCAAACGCTCCACCGCGCAGCAGCAACCCCGAAGAACAGGCGCTGGTCGATGCCATCAAGGACCAGTGGAACAACCAAGGTGGCCGCGATGTGGTCTGCGGCGATGTCGACCAGAGCACCCGCGAAACCCGCTACGACCTGGAAATCCAGGACACCCTGAGCCTGACCGACAGCCTGCGCCTGCTCAGCGGCATGAACTACCGCTATGATCGTGCCGACTCGCAGACGTACTTCAATGGCAGCCTCGTCGACCAGACCTGGCGCCTGTTCGGCCAGCTGGAATGGCGCGCCGACGAACACTGGATCATCCAGGGCGGGGCAATGTTCGAAGACGCGCGCCTGTCTGGCAGTTCGCTGACCCCACGGGTGGCGGTCAACTACCTGATCACCCCGCGCCATGGCCTGCGTGCGGTCTATTCCGAAGCGGTTCGCTCCCCCGACATGTTCGAGAACAACGTCAACTGGAGCTACACGGTCAAAAACCTCAACCCCAGTGCGTTTGGCCAGCCGCACGGTGAGTATTTCGTCAAGACCCGCGGCCCGGGCGACCTCGAGCAAGAGCGCATGCGCTCGCGCGAGCTGGGCTACAACGGCTATTTCAGCGACATCGACCTGAGCATGGATGTGAAGCTGTTCTACGACGAGATCACCGGAATGATCAGCGAGCCTTTGAAGAACAACCAGTACATCGCCAGCAACAGCAACAAGGCGCGCTTCACCGGCAGCGAGGCGCAACTGGACTGGCGCCCCACTCTGCGTGACCGCCTGCGCGTGACCTACGCCTACGTCGACGCCTGGGCCAGCAACCCCGACGACCGCCGCCTCAGCGCCCGCAACAGCGGCTCGGCGGGCTGGATGCGCGAGTGGGGCGACGGCTGGTCGAGTGCGCTGTTCTACTACGGTGACGATGCCCTCAACCAATACCGCTACGAGCGCCTGGACCTGCGCCTGGCCAAGCGCTTTCGGGTGCAGGGCAGTAACCTTGAGCTGGCGGCGCTGTGGCAACAACGCCTGGACGATGAGCCCACCACCGCGCTGCAGAACCGCTACGACAGCCGCCACCGGCTAAGTGTCAGCGCGGAGCTGGAGTTCTGATGGCCCGCCTGCTGCGCGTGCTGCTGCTTTGCCTGTGGCCCCTGGGGCCGCTGTCCGCCGGTGAAATCTTGCTGGTCGGTGGCGAGGATCAGCCCGGCATTCGCAGCTTTGTCGAAGCATTCGAAAGCCATCGCCCGCATGATCGGGTGCGTTTCCAAACCACTGCAGACTTGCCACGCCCAAGCCAGCTCAAGGGCGATCAACGCCTGGTGCTGCTTGACAGTGCCGCGCTGGACTGGCGCCTGAGTGAAAACGCCGGGCCGCCTGCACTGGCCATGCGGGTCAGCCGAGTACAGGCTGAACAGCGCCTGGGAAAGTCGCGCCCCCCCTTCCTTACACTGCTGTGGAGCGACCCGCCCCTGGCCCGGCAACTGCGCCTGGCGCGCTACCTGCTGCCACAGGCGCAACGCATCGGTGTGCTTTACGGTAGGCAAAGTGCCTTTTTGCTTGATGAACTGCGCCATGCCGCCCGCCCGCTGGGCCTGGAGATCATTGCCCAGGACTGGCCCGACCAACGTGACAGCCGGCCCCTGCAACAGCTGTTAGGCAACAGCGATGTCCTGCTGGGCCTCGACGACCCCGCCCTGTACAACCCCAAGACGGCGAAAAACCTGCTGCTCAGCAGCTACGGCCGGCAAATGGCGTTGATTGGCCCAAATGCCGGCTTCGTTCGCGCAGGCGCCCTGGCCAGCACCTACAGCGACCAGGACGACTGGCTGGCCGTGCTCGACCATTTGCTCGACCAGCCACCCGCGCGCTGGCCGCGAAGCCTTTACCCGGCGCGCTACGGCGTCAGTGGCAACCAGCAGGTGGCACGCGCCCTGGGCCTTGAACCGATCGACCCGAACGCCGCAGCCAAGGCCCTGGCCGAAGGAGAATCCACCCCATGAGCAGACGCCTGAGCTGGGACATCCACACCCGCACCCAGATCATCAGCCTTGGCCCGGCCCTGCTGCTGACCCTGCTGCTGATCAGCTTCTTTACCTTCGTGCGTATCCAGGACTTGCGCCAGGAACTCAACCACACCGGCCAGCTGATCGCCAACCAACTGGCGCCCGCCTCCGAATACGGGGTTATCTCGGGCAACAACGAGGTGCTCGAAGGGCTGATGCGCGCCACCCTGAGCATTCCGCACGTGCGCTTTCTCGAGGTGCAGGACAGCCGCAACCACATCCTGGTCTACGTCGAGCAGTCCGACGAAAGCGCCAACCGCGCACAGCAGGTGGAAGTGTTCCAGGCGCCGATCCGCCTGCAGCAAATTCGCCTGGACACCGACTTCCTGCAGCCCGGCAACACCTCCACGCCGGC
This sequence comes from Pseudomonas sp. PAGU 2196, assembly GCF_022179005.1. Classification (NCBI taxonomy): domain Bacteria; kingdom Pseudomonadati; phylum Pseudomonadota; class Gammaproteobacteria; order Pseudomonadales; family Pseudomonadaceae; genus Pseudomonas; species Pseudomonas sp. PAGU 2196. The sequence continues at coordinate 22,388 of NZ_BNTL01000023.1, forward strand.
CATTGGCGACGACTACCTGGGGCGGGTGATCGTCGGCATGTCCGATGACGCCTTCAGCCAGCGCCAGCAGGAAATCGTCATCAAGGCGGGCATCCTGGCCTTGTTCGCCCTGCTGTTCACCTTCCTGCTGGCCCGCCGCCTGGCCATGAGCCTGGCCAAGCCGATCAGCGACATGGGCCACGCGGTCAAGGCCATTCAGCAAGGCGAGTACAACACGCCGCTGCCCGTGGTGGATGACAGTGAACTGGGCCATCTGGCGCACCACATCAACAACCTGGCCAATGCCCTGGAGCAAGCCAGTGACGAGCAGAAGCGCGCCATCGCCCAGTTGACCCAGGCGCGTGAGGAAGCCGAACAGGCCAACCGGGCCAAGTCGGACTTCCTGGCGATGATGAGCCATGAATTGCGCACCCCCATGAATGGCGTGCTGGGCATGCTGCAATTGCTCGAAACCACACCGCTGACCAGCGAGCAGGCCGAGTACACCGCCGTTGCCAGCGAGTCCACCGGGCACCTGCTCAAGGTGATCAACGACATTCTCGATTTCTCGCGCATCGAACGCACTGCACTGGAGCTGGAGCGCATCGACTTCAACCTCGGCGAGCTGATCGCCAGCAGTGTCCAGTCGTTCCAGCACAGTGCCCAGCAACGTGGCCTTGGCTTGCACCTGAACATGCCAACGGGCATCGAGCACCTGAACGTGAACGGCGACCCCACGCGTATTCGGCAGATTCTGCTGAACCTTGTCGGCAATGCCCTGAAATTTACCGAGCAGGGCCAGGTGCAGGTCGAAGCGCGCTGCCAGGTGCTGGACCGTCAACTGCTGTGGTTCACCTGCAGCGTGCGCGATACCGGTATCGGCATCGACAGCGACCGCCTGGAAATGATGTTCGTCGCCTTCCAGCAGGCCGACAGCTCGATTTCCCGGCGCTATGGCGGCACTGGCCTGGGCCTGTCGATCGCACGTACGCTGGCCGAACGCATGGGCGGCAAGCTGCGCGGTGAGAGCCGCGAAGGCCTGGGCTCGACCTTTACCCTGGAAATGCCCTTGGCCCTGGCCGCACCGGCCCAGGCGCCACTGCCCGGGGCGGTGCGTGAACAGCGCCCGCTTACCGGCAGCGAGCGGGTGCTGCTGGTGGAGGACAACCCGGTCAACCAGAACGTCATCGAAGCCATGCTGCGGAGCCTGGGGCTTGAGGTGAGCGTGGCGGCAGACGGTATCCAGGCGGTCGAACAGGTCAGCCAGCAACCGTTCGCCGCCATTCTGATGGACTGCCGGTTGCCGAACCTGGATGGCTATGAAGCCACCCAGCGCATCCGCCTGCTGCCAAACGGCATCCACGTGCCGATCATCGCCTTGACCGCTAACGCCTTGCAGGGCGACCGTGAGCGTTGCATGGCCGCGGGCATGGACGACTACCTGAGCAAACCCTTGCGCCGCACCGAGCTGCAGCGGGCGCTGCAACGCTGGTTACCCGGTCAGACAACCGCGACTGGCGATAAATGCTAAAGTGCGGCAGTCTTAAGGACTGGACAGGACGTTCTTCGGACCTGAAAATAGACGTTTCAGTGAACACCTGTACTTCTTTCGCCAGGTGCACTGTGACTTTCACCACAACGCAATAGTCTACCTGTAGGCTGCCGCCCCGGAGTCATCGCTTTTCGGGCCGGCCGGGAAGATTCATCCCCTGCCGCAGGGGGTTATTGAGGAGCTCGCATGACCAAACAACACGCCTTTACTCGGGAAGACCTGCTGCGCTGCAGTCGCGGTGAGCTGTTCGGCCCAGGTAATGCGCAACTGCCCGCGCCGAACATGCTGATGGTCGATCGCATCACCCATATCAGCGAAGAAGGCGGCAAGTACGGCAAAGGTGAATTGGTCGCCGAGCTGGATATCAATCCGGACCTGTGGTTCTTCGCCTGCCACTTCGAAGGCGACCCGGTGATGCCGGGCTGCCTGGGCCTTGACGCCATGTGGCAGCTGGTCGGTTTCTTCCTCGGCTGGCAAGGCCTGCCGGGCCGCGGCCGTGCGCTGGGTTCGGGTGAAGTGAAGTTCTTCGGCCAGGTATTGCCTACCGCCAAGAAAGTCACTTACAACATTCATATCAAGCGCGTCCTGAAGGGCAAGCTGAACATGGCCATCGCCGATGGCTCGGTCAGCGTCGACGGCCGCGAGATCTACACCGCCGAAGCCCTGCGGGTCGGCGTGTTCACCTCCACTGACAATTTCTAAGGGTTATTCGCATGCGCCGCGTCGTTATCACTGGTCTGGGCATCGTATCGTGCCTGGGCAATGACAAAGAGACCGTCACCGAAAACCTGCGTAACAGCCGTCCGGGTATCCGTTTCAACCCGGAATACAAGGAAATGGGGCTGCGCAGCCAGGTTTCCGGGTCGATCGACCTCAACCTCGAAGAACTGATCGACCGCAAGGTCTACCGCTTCGTCGGCCACGCCGCGGCCTACGCCTACCTGGCGATGCAGGACGCGATCAAGGACGCCGGCCTGACTGAAGAGCAGGTTTCCAACCCGCGTACCGGCCTGGTTGCCGGCTCCGGCGGCGCCTCGACCCTGAACCAGATGGAAGCGCTGGACACCCTGCGCGAGAAAGGCGTCAAGCGCGTCGGCCCATACCGTGTTACCCGCACCATGGGCAGCACCGTTTCGGCTTGCCTGGCCACGCCGTTCAAGATCAAGGGCCTGAACTACTCGATCTCCTCCGCCTGCGCCACCAGTGCACACTGCATCGGCACCGCGCTGGAGCAAATCCAGTGGGGCAAGCAAGACATCGTCTTCGCCGGTGGTGGTGAAGAAGAGCATTGGAGCCAGTCGTTCCTGTTCGATGCCATGGGCGCCCTGTCGACCAAGCGCAACGAAACCCCGGAACTGGCCTCGCGCGCCTACGACAACGACCGTGATGGCTTCGTCATCGCGGGCGGTGGCGGCATGGTGGTGGTCGAGGAGCTGGAGCACGCTCTGGCCCGTGGCGCCAAGATCTACGCCGAAATCGTCGGCTACGGCGCGACCTCCGACGGCTACGACATGGTTGCCCCAAGCGGCGAAGGCGCCATCCGCTGCATGCAGCAGGCGCTGTCCACCGTCGACACCCCGATCGACTACCTGAACACCCACGGCACCTCGACCCCGGTCGGTGATGTTGCCGAGATCAAAGGTGTTCGCGCCGTGTTCGGCGACAAGGCACCGAAGATCAGCTCGACCAAGAGCCTGTCGGGCCACTCGCTGGGCGCCGCTGGCGTGCACGAGGCGATCTACTGCCTGCTGATGATGGAAAATAACTTCATCGCCGGCTCCGCCAACATTGACGAGCTGGACCCGGAGGTCGCCGACCTGCCGATCCTGCGTCAAACCGAAGAAAACGCCAAGATCGATACGGTCATGAGCAACAGCTTCGGCTTCGGCGGCACCAACGCTACCCTGGTGCTCAAGCGCTGGGAAGGCAAGTAAGGCCTTGAAGCAGTAATGAAAACGCCCCGACTGGTTCGGGGCGTTTTCTTTTGTGTTACCTAGCCTTGGGCAACACAGCCAGAAAATTATCCTTGGCCACCTTGTGCGCCACCGCCTCCGGCAACGCATCCAGAAACGGCTTGAACCCGTGCATCTGCTCGCCAAGGCTCCCAAACTTGCCCACCACATCCGACCCGAGCATGAACCGCTCCGGGTAACGTTCTACCAACGCCACCCAAGCCTTGCGCGGCACACCCTTGTCATCCAGCAGATAAGGCTCGAGCACGCTCCACGACAGGTCGACATACAGGTTCGGGTAATCCTCCAGCAAGCGCGTCAGCACCGGCAGCAGAAAGTCCATCTGCGTCTGATGCCGATGAATTTCCATGCTGCTGCCAGCATGCGCCCAAATGAAACGCGTGTGCGGGTGATTGCGCAGCGGCTCTTCGATTTCGGCCAGGTACAGTGGGTTGCGTTCACGCTTGGAGGTGATGTTGGAGTGCAGCAGCACTGGCAAGTCCCGTTCGGCCGCCAGGTGATAGATGCGGGTCATGGCCTCGTTGTTGGCGCGCGGGGTGTCACCGCTGGTCAACGCCGTCAGGTCGTCGTGGCGGGTGAAAACCTCACCAATGCCCTGCCAGAGCCCTGGGTAGAGATCGAGCATGCGCTCGATATGGCTGACCGCGTTCTTGTCCACTGGGTTGAAGCCGGTCAGAAACGGATGAAAGCGCTTGCGCTGCGCTGCGGGCAGTTCTTGCACCGCTGCCGCCACGTAGGTATCGGTCGCGCTGTACCAATAGGCATCGGCGTCGTCCCCGGCGTAGTAGCGCGGGCGCTTGGGTTCGTCCTCATGCCATTTCTTGGCCACCGGAATACCAGAAATCATCGACTGCTCGATGCCGGCTTCATCCATGGCCTTGATCAAGGCCGGCATGCCCTCCGTCTCCTGGAAAAAGTCGACGTAGTGCAGGTGGGCGTCACTGTAGCGGTAATCACGCGCCTGCGCCGACAGGCACACCCCTGCGCACAACAACGCGCCAGCCAGCATTCTGGCGATCATGGGCAGCTTCCTTCTCCTGGTTCGAACAGGGTAGACCGACCGCCAAGCGCAGCAGTTCAGCCATGCCCGGCAAACCGCTATGCTTGGAGCACTTGCAACCTGCCTGGAGCCCCTCATGAGCAGCCCCCTGGTCATCCGCCCACGTGCCGAGTCGGTCGAGGGCCAGCCGATTTTGCGGCCGCTGCCCTCGGCGCGATGCCGCAGTGTCGGCCCGTTTGTGTTCTTCGACCATATGCTCGAAACGGACTACGCCCCAGGCCATGGCATGGACATACGCCAGCACCCGCATATCGGCCTGTCGACGCTGACGTACCTGTTCGAAGGCGAGATCCTGCACAAGGACAGCCTTGGCTCCGAACAGCACGTGAAGCCGGGCGATGTCAGCTGGATGACGGCAGGCAGCGGCGTGGCGCATGTCGAGCGCACCCCTGCCAGTGCGCTTGCCCGCGGCTCGCGCCTGCATGGCCTGCAGGTGTGGCTGGCGTCACCCCGCGCGCTCGAACAAGGCACGCCCCATTACAGCCACCACCCGGCGGCTAGCCTGCCGGTGAGCGATAGCCTTGGTGTGCGCATCTGCATGATTGCGGGCAGTGGCTTCTGCCTGGAATCGCCGGTGCCCGTGCTCTCCCCTACCCTTTACGCGCATGTGCAGATGCAGCCCGCCACTGCATTGCGGGTACCTGATGAGCCAGTGCAACGGGCGCTCTACCTGCTGGATGGCGAGTTGATGCTCAATGAGGAGGAGGTTGAGCCATGCAGCCTGGTGGTACTGCCCGAGGGTGAGCAGATGACGTTGTATGCAGAGGGTGAATGCCAGTTGGTGTTGATCGGCGGCGAGCCACTGGATGGGCCGCGGCGGATGAACTGGAATTTCGTGGCGAGCGATCCGACCTTGATCGAGCAGGCCAGGGTGAGGTGGGCTGCGGGGGATTGGCCAAAGGTACCGGGGGAGACCTCGCGGATCGAGTTACCAAGATAAATGGGGGGCCGCTTTGCGGCCCAATCGCTGGCAAGCCAGCTCCCACAGGTGCGGCGCTAGACTTGGAGGCTACACAGTTCGGGTGGGAGCCGGCTTGCCGGCGAAAGGGCCGCGCAGCAGCCCCCATGCACTGTCAGCGCTGGAACACTTCAGTCAGCAGATTGTGCATCGAGCGGAACGCCCGCTCCGATGTCTTGCGGTCGTACTGCATCTTGCCCGGTACATTGGCATTCGGGTCAGTGAACGAGTGCACCGCACCACCATAGCTAAGCAGCTGCCAATCGACCTTGGCCGCGTTCATCTCCTCCTCGAACGCCGGCAGTTGCTCCTTCGGCACCAGCGGGTCCGCTGCGCCGTGCAACACCAGCACCGAGCCCTTGATACGCTTGGCATCTTCAGGATTCGGGGTGTCCAGCGTGCCATGGAACGACACCGCCGCCTTCAGGTCGGCGCCCGTACGCGCCAGCTCCAAGGCACAGCAACCACCGAAGCAGAAGCCGAAGGTGGCCACCTTGCCAGGCTCCAGCAATGCCTTCGACTGCGCCAGCAACTGCGACAGCGCTTCATTCATGCGCTTGCGCAGTTCGGCGCGGTCGTTCTTCAGTGGCATCATCGCCGCCCCTGCCTCGTCGGCATTGGACGGTCGCACCGACTGCCCATAGAGGTCGGCAATCAGCACCACATAGCCCTTCTCGGCCACTTCCTTGGCAATGCGCTCGGCACCTTCGCCAATACCCATCCAGTTCGGCGCCATCACCAGGCCAGGCTTAGGTAGCGCACCGGGCTCATGGACCAGACGGCTTTCATACGTTTTGCCGGACAGGTGATAAACCAGCGATTCGACGATTACCTTGCTCATCAAGCACTCCTTAAGGCTTCACCATGAAAAAAGCCCGCCGAAGCGGGCTTTCCTTTGCATCAACTCAAGCAGATAGCTCGACCAGCAGCTTGTTCAGGCGACGAACGTAGGCCGCCGGGTCTTTCAAGCTGTCACCGGCCGCCAGGGCCGCCTGATCGAACAGGATGTGCGACAGCTCGGCGAAGCGGTCTTCGCTCTGCTCGTTATCCAGCTTCTCGATCAGCGGGTGGGTCGGGTTGAACTCGAAGATCGGCTTGGAATCCGGCACCTTCTGCCCGCTGGCTTCGAGGATCTGACGCATCTGCAGGCCCAGGTCCTGTTCGCCGATGGCGAGGATGGCCGGCGAGTCGGTCAGGCGGTGGGAAACACGCACCTCGGCAACACTCTCACCCAACGCGCCTTTCAGGCGCTCGACCAGGCCTTCTTTGTCCTTGGCGACTTCTTCCTGGGCCTTCTTGTCTTCCTCGGAGTCCAGCTTGCCCAGGTCCAGGTCGCCGCGGGCAACGTCGACGAAGCTCTTGCCGTCGAACTCGTTGAGGTAGCTCATCAGCCACTCGTCAATACGGTCGGTCAGCAGCAGGACCTCGATGCCTTTCTTGCGGAAGACTTCCAGGTGCGGGCTGTTCTTGACCTGCGCGTAGGTCTCGCCGGTGAGGAAGTAGATCTTGTCCTGGCCTTCCTTGGCGCGGGCCAGGTAGTCGGCCAGGGCGACGCTCTGCTCACCGCTGTCGTCATGGGTGGAAGCGAAGCGCAGCAGGCCTGCGATCTTCTCTTTGTTGGCGAAGTCCTCGGCCGGGCCTTCCTTCAGCACCTGGCCGAAGTTTTTCCAGAAGCCCTTGTACTGCTCAGGCTCGTTCTTCGCCAGCTTCTCCAGCATGTCCAACACGCGCTTGGTCAACGCGGTCTTCATCGAATCGATGATCGGGTCTTTCTGCAGGATCTCGCGCGACACGTTCAGCGACAGGTCGTTGGAGTCGACCACGCCCTTGATAAAGCGCAGGTACAGCGGCAGGAACGACTCGGCCTGGTCCATGATGAACACGCGCTGCACATACAGCTTCAGGCCACGCGGTGCTTCACGCTGGTACAGGTCGAACGGCGCGCGGGCCGGCACGTACAGCAGCGAGTTGTATTCGAGCTTGCCTTCAACCTTGTTGTGGCTCCAGGCCAGCGGGTTTTCGAAGTCATGGCCGATATGCTTGTAGAACTCCTGGTACTCCTCGTCCTTGATCTCGGTACGCGGACGGGTCCACAGGGCGCTGGCGCGGTTGACGGTTTCCCATTCCTCGGCGGGCTGTTCTTCGCCTTCGGCAGCGGCTTGCTCCTTCGGCAACTGGATCGGCAGGGCAATATGGTCGGAGTACTTCTTGACCAGGTTGCGCAGGCGCCAGCCATCAGCAAACTCCTGCTCGTCCTTCTTCAGGTGCAGGACGATGCGGGTACCGCGCTCTGGCTTGTCGACGGTTGCGACTTCGAACTCGCCCTCGCCTTTCGACGACCAGTGCACACCCTCGGAGGCTGGCTGGCCAGCACGACGGCTGTAGACGTCGACCTTGTCAGCCACGATGAAGGCCGAATAGAAGCCCACACCGAACTGACCGATCAGGTGCGAATCCTTCTTCTGGTCACCGGTGAGGTTCTTCATGAAGTCGGCAGTGCCGGACTTGGCGATGGTACCCAGGTGGGTGATGACGTCTTCGCGGCTCATGCCGATGCCGTTGTCGTCGAGTGTGATCGTACCGGCGTCCTTGTCGAAGCTCAGCCGAATGCGCAGATCCGCGCCGCCTTCGAGCAGTTCCGGCTTGGCCAAGGCCTCGAAGCGCAGCTTGTCAGCGGCGTCGGAGGCGTTGGAAACCAGCTCACGCAGGAAGATTTCCTTGTTGGAATACAGCGAGTGAATCATGAGGTGCAGCAGCTGCTTTACCTCGGTCTGGAAGCCCAGGGTTTCCTTTTGTGTTTCCACACTCATGGTCTTCAAAACTCCGATCAGATGACAGTGGGCGCCTGGCAGCCGGTTCGGCCTGCGTTAATGGCGGATGTCATGCAGATGGGGGCTGCCCAGACGATTTCAAGGGCTTTTCCGGTTCGATCTTGAAATGCGCCCGCGCAGTGGCGATTGGCGACTGCCGATCACCCTGCCAGGCGGTGATGGCGACATTGGTCACCCGCCGCCCCTGGCGCCACAGTTGGCACTGGGCATACGTGTCGCGAAAATGCCCGGCGCGCAGGTAATCGATGGAGAAGTCGATGACCTTGGGAATGCTCGCACTCTCGCTGAAGATCAGCAGATACAGCGCTGCGGAAAGCTCCATGAAGCCTGCGATCACCCCGCCGTGGATCGCGGGCAGTAAAGGGTTACCAATGTTGTCCGCACTCGCGGGCAGGCGAAACAACAGATCCTCGCCCTCGCGCTCGCATTCGATGCCGATCAAGCCGGCATAGGGAATCAACGCCAGCAGTGGCCGGTAGTCACCGACCGCATGGGCCGCATTGAGCTGTTGACGGACCTCGAGCGGGATCATGCGTCACCTTCCTTGAGCCGGCTACCAAAGCCGAGGCCGCCCTTGACTTGCGACCCCAGGCGCATGAACGTGCCCACCACCTGGCAGATCGGCCGGTCGGGGTCGTCCTGGTAGGCGCTGCCACGGGTGAAGATCACATCCCGGGTAACCCGATAACACTGGGCGTGGCCAAAGATGTCCTTGCCGGATTCGGCCGCGTGCATGTAGTCGATGCGCAGGTCCAAGGTCGGGCACACCTCGAATCGTGGCAGTGCACACAGGGTGGCCATGCCGCAGGTGGTGTCCAGTAACGTGGTCAGCGCCCCGCCGTGCACCGCGCCGGTTTGCGGGTTGCCGACGATCGCAGGCGACCACGGCAGGATCAACGTCATGCCGTCGGCGTCGGCATGTGCCACGCGCATGTGCAACAACTGACAATGCTTCAAGGCCGACAGAAAACGTTCGGCCATGGCCATCAAGCTTGAATCGCTCATCGCAAGTTCCCGGGCCGCTGATGCAACGACATAAAAACGTTAAAAAGTCTATATAGAACGGGGGGTTATATATCTGTAACCTTCGCGGAACTTCTTCCGCGTAGTTGCACTCGAAGGAACAAGTCACTTATTCCACCAAGGAGATACACCCCCATGCGTAAACCTTTTGCTTTTGCTCTCATGCTGGCTGCTACCATGGGCCTGGCCGCTTGCGATAAAGCGAGCGAAGATAAAGCCCAGGACGCGCAGCAACACGCTGAGCAAGCCCAGGAAAAGATGGGCGAAGCTCAGGATAAGATGAACGAAGCCGCCAAGGAAAACGCCGAAGCCGCCAAAGATCAGGCCGAAGCGCAGCAGAAGGCAGCTGAAGAAGCCGCTCCGTCGACGGAAGCAGCACCTGCTACTCCGGCCGAACCTGCCAAGCAGTAATCGGCGCGTACAAAAAAACCCGACAATGTCGGGTTTTTTTGTACCTGCAGTTTAAAGATTAAACGTTTCAGGCACCGGAAACGGAACTTTCTTTAGCGGCATCAATCGGCGCACTTTCCGTGGGCGTGTACACCATCACATCCAGCACATCGGAATGGAACTCGCGGCGGTACAGAATCAGCACTACGCCGACACTCATGCCCATAAATAACCACGGGCTGATAAACCAGCTCAACATGGCCATGCCAAAGTAATAAGCGCGCAACCCGAAGTTGAACTGGTTGGCCGCCAGCGACAGCACCCTCGCCGCCCGTGAGGCAAATGCCTTGCGCTCCAGTTCATTGACCAGGCGCTCACCAATCATTGGCGCAGAGCCGACCAGCACGGCTGCAAAGTTGTACTGGCGCATGCACCAGCTAAAGGTGAAAAAGGCATAGACGAACACGGTCGCCAAGCACAGCAGCTTGATTTCCGACATGCCCTGGGACGCCTGCTGCACCAAGGGCAGGTCAGCCAGCAGCGACAACGCCCGGTCCGAAGCGCCGAGCACAGTCAGAATGCCAGCAAGAATGATCAGGGTGCTGGAGGCAAAAAACGAGGCATTGCGCTCCAGGTTGCCGATCACGCTGGCGTCAGCGATGCGGTTGTCGCGCAGCAACATGCGGCGCATCCAGTCTTCACGGTACAAGTGCAGCACGCTGGCCAGGCAGGCGGTATCGCGGCCTTTCCAGATGGCATAGCGGGTATAACCGCCCCAGCAGGCGACAAACCAGGCGATTGCCAGCAGGTTGTTGAGATTGCTTTGAATGAAGTTCATGCAGGTTTCCCGAAAGCCAGGTGCACAAGAGTAGAGACCGCATTTCGACGCCCGCAAGCCCGGAAAGACACACCGCTGTCACAAATTGTTTTTGCCTGCCCAGCCCATCGCCGGTGCACACAAACAAAAACCCCGCGCCCTTTCGGACGCGGGGTTTTTCAGGTGAGAACCGCTGGCAGGCACCCTACGGCTTGTGGCCGGTGCCGCCCTCAGGCTTCAACCTATCAAGCCAGCGCTTCGCGCGGCTTGCCCAGCATGCGGTCGCAGACCACGGCAGCGGCCAGGGTGACCACCGACGGCACCAGCCAGGCCAGGCCTTGATCGCTCAGCGGCAGGTGTGCAGCGGCGTCCGGCAGGACATGCGCCAGGCTGCTGCCTTTGATCGCGTCGACAATACCGAACACCAGCGACACCAACATGACTGGCGCAAGAATGCGCGTTGGCGAGTTCCACAGGTCCTTCACGAAGCTCAGGCCCACCACCACGATGCACGGCGGGTAGATTGCGGTAAGCACCGGGATCGAGAACATGATCAGCTTGGTCAGGCCCAGGTTGGAAATCAGCAGCGAGAAGCCTGCCAGGATCACCACCAGTGCGCGGTACGACAGCGGCAGAATCTGGCTGAAGTACTCGGCGCACGCGCAGGTCAGGCCAACCGCGGTCACCAGGCACGCCAGCGCGATCAATACGGCCAGGAAGCCGCTGCCCAGCGAACCGAAGGTGTGCTGTACATAGGCATGCAGTACTGCAGCGCCGTTAGTAGCGTCAGCCGCGATTTCGTGGCTGCCGGCACCCAGGCGGAACAGGCTGATGTACACCAGTGCCAGGCCCACACCCGCGATCAGGCCGGCGATGATGGCATAACGGGTGATCAGCTTCGGTGATTCGACACCGCGCGAGCGGATGGCATTGACGATGACGATACCGAACACCAGCGCGCCCAGGGTGTCCATGGTCAGGTAACCATCGGAGAAGCCCTTGGAAAACGCCGCGGCGGCATAGGCCGGTTGCGCTTCACCAATGGTACCGGCAGGCAACGCGAACGCTGCGATGCCCAGCACGGCCAAGGCGATGATCTTCAGCGGTGCAAGGAAACGCCCCACGGTATCGAGCAGTTTGCCCGGATACATGGACACCGCCAGCACCACGATGAAATACACCAGGCTGTAGATGAACAACGCCAACGGGCTTTCACCGGTCAACGGCGCCACACCGACCTCGAACGACACGGTCGCGGTACGCGGCGTCGCGAACAGCGGGCCAACCGACAGGTAGCACACGGCGGCCAGCAGGCCACCGAAGAACTTGCCGATCGGGCTGCTCAGGGCATCCATGCCGCCACCGACCTTGGCCAGCGCGACCACGGTGATGACGGGTAGGCCCACGGCGGTCACCAGGAAGCCAAGGGCCGCCATCCACACGTGCGGGCCAGACTGCAGACCGACGATAGGCGGGAAGATGATATTGCCGGCGCCCACGAAAAGCGCAAACGTCATAAAGCCAAGCGCCAGGATATCCTGGCCTTTTAGAACTTTCATTTAAGGTAGTACCACACTGCTGAAATCGGGATTCGAGAGGGGATTTCCCTATGGATGAGGGAAATGCTGCCCGGCTTGGTGAGCCAGACCCGTTTAGCGTGTCGTTCCCTTTTGGGGGACGGGCACAAAGTGAACGCGTAGATTAACTGTTTTAGCAGTTAAACGCACTGGCACAGTGCTGCTTGTCCGATGTGCGTATGTGTTTGTCGTCTGTGCGACCGGGGACGGGGTAATTATCGCAGCGGGGCGGAAAGTGTCTGTGTGAAAATCCCTATCAAACCCATCGAAAAACCCACTTCATGCCTCTCCCCTTGTAGGAGCAGCCTTGTGCTGCGAAGGGGCCAGTGCAGCTATCACTAATCTTTATTGCCCACACAGGCCTCTTCGCAGCACAAGGCTGCTCCTACAGAATCGGCTAGCTGTGGATTGCCGCAACCCGTAAACGACAAAGGCCACCCGAAGGTGGCCTCTGTGCGCGTGGGGGGTGAAGCGTATTACTTCTTGGCTTCCCAGCCAGTCAGCTCGGCCAGGGCCTTGCCGATGTCGGCCAGCGAACGCACGGTTTTAACACCTGCGTCCTGCAGCGCAGCGAACTTCTCGTCCGCAGTGCCTTTGCCGCCAGAGATGATGGCGCCAGCGTGGCCCATGCGCTTGCCCGCAGGTGCGGTAACACCAGCGATGTAGGAAACGACAGGCTTGGTGACGTGGGCCTTGATGTAGGCCGCGGCTTCTTCTTCAGCCGAACCGCCGATCTCACCGATCATGACGATCGCTTCGGTCTTCGGGTCTTCCTGGAACAGCTTCAGGATGTCGATGAAGTTGGAGCCTGGGATCGGGTCACCGCCGATGCCGACGCAGGTCGACTGGCCGAAGCCGGCGTCGGTGGTCTGTTTAACGGCTTCATAGGTCAGGGTGCCGGAACGCGAAACGATACCGACCTTGCCTGGCAAGTGAATGTGACCTGGCATGATGCCGATCTTGCACTCGCCTGGGGTGATGACGCCTGGGCAGTTAGGGCCGATCAGGGTAACGCCCAGCTCGTCGCACTTGACCTTGGCATCCAGCATGTCCAGGGTAGGAATGCCTTCGGTGATGCAGACGATCAGCTTGATGCCGCCGAAGGCCGCTTCCAGGATCGAGTCTTTGCAGAACGGAGCCGGAACGTAGATGACCGAAGCATCAGCGCCGGTCGCTTCCACAGCTTCCTTGACGGTGTTGAACACCGGCAGGCCCAGGTGGGTGGTGCCACCCTTGCCTGGGGTAACGCCGCCGACCATCTTGGTGCCGTAGGCGATGGCTTGTTCGGAGTGGAAAGTACCCTGCGAGCCGGTGAAGCCCTGGCAGATGACTTTGGTGTCTTTATTGATCAGGACGCTCATTACTTGCCCTCCGCAGCTTTGACAACTTGTTGAGCAGCGTCGGTCAGGCTGGTTGCCGCAATGATGTTCAAACCGCTTTCTGCCAGTACTTTAGCGCCCAGTTCGGCGTTGTTGCCTTCGAGGCGAACGACAACCGGAACTTTAACGCCGACTTCTTTCACTGCACCGATGATGCCTTCGGCAATCATGTCGCAGCGAACGATGCCGCCGAAGATGTTGACCAGAACGGCCGCGACATTGCTGTCGGACAGAATGATCTTGAAGGCTTCGGTAACGCGCTCTTTGGTAGCACCACCACCTACGTCGAGGAAGTTGGCTGGCTTGCCGCCGTGCAGGTTGACGATGTCCATGGTACCCATGGCCAGGCCGGCACCGTTGACCATGCAGCCGATGTTGCCTTCCAGGGCCACGTAGTTCAGCTCGAAGCTGGCAGCGTGGGCTTCACGAGGATCGTCCTGCGACGGGTCGTGGAAGGTTTTCAGCTTAGGCTGACGGTACATGGCGTTTGCGTCGATGTTGATCTTCGCATCCAGGCAGTGCAGGTCGCCGTCGGCCTTGATGACCAGCGGGTTGACTTCCAGCAGGGCCAGGTCGTGTTCTTTGAACAGCTTGGCCAGGCCTACGAAAATCTTGGCGAACTGTGCAACTTGCTTGCCTTCCAGACCCAGCTGGAATGCCAGTTCACGACCCTGGAACGGCTGAGCGCCGACCAGCGGATCGATAGTAGCCTTGATGATCTTCTCAGGAGTTTCGTGAGCGACTTTCTCGATGTCCACGCCACCTTCGGTGGAAGCCATGAACACGATGCGGCGGCTCGAGCGATCGACTACAGCGCCCAGGTACAGCTCTTTGGCGATGTCAGTGCAGGATTCGACCAGGATCTTGGTCACTGGCTGACCGTTGGCGTCGGTCTGGTAGGTTACCAGGCGCTTGCCCAACCATTGCGCAGCGAACGCCTTGGCGTCTTCCTTGCTGCGAACCAGCTTGACGCCGCCCGCTTTACCGCGACCACCTGCGTGAACCTGGGCTTTAACAACCCACTCGGAACCGCCGATCTTGTCGCAAGCTTCTGCTGCAGCTTCAGGGGTATCGACAGCGAAACCCTTGGAAACTGGCAGGCCGTATTCAGCGAACAGCTGCTTACCCTGATACTCGTGAAGATTCATGCTTTTTACCGTCTTCGTTAGGTACTGCGCTTCGGCGCTGCGCCATTGCTGGCGCCGCACCACCTGTGACCGTTAACCCCGGGTTATCCCGTGTAGTCCGATCCGGCGGACTTTCCGCGGTGAGTCATGCACGCAAGACTCACGACGGGCAGCCCGCCGTGGTTTCTTATAATTAACGCTTCTTACGGTTGGCCACGTGAATGGCGCCGCCATTCACTGCCAGCGCTGCTTCATGCAACGCTTCGGACAGGGTTGGATGGCTGAAGACCATCATGCCCAGATCCTCGGCACTGGTGCCGAATTCCATTGCGATTGCGCCCTGCTGTACCAGTTCGGCAGCCGATGGGCCAATCACATGCACACCCAGTACGCGGTCGGTCTTGGCGTCAGCGATAACCTTGACGAAACCACCGGTGTCGTTGGCTGCCATCGCACGGCCGCTGGCCGCGAACGGGAAGGTGCCTACGTTAACCTCAACACCCTCGGCCTTCAAGGACTGTTCGGTCTTGCCGACCCACGCGATTTCCGGGTGGGTGTAGATAACCGATGGGATCAGGTCGTAGTTCATCTGGGCCTTGTGGCCTTTGATGCGCTCGACAACCATGATGCCCTCTTCCGAGGCCTTGTGCGCCAGCATCATGCCACGTACCACGTCACCGATGGCGAACACGCCCGGAACGCTGGTAGCGCAGTGATCGTCGACGAAGATGTAGCCACGTTCGTCGATGGTGACGCCGCTGTCGGAAGCCAGCAGATCAGTGGTCACTGGACGACGGCCGACCGCAACGATCAGCTTGTCGAAGGTGATCTTCTGTTCGCCTTCGGCATTGGTGTAAGTCACTTCGACTTCGTTGCCGTTGACTTTCGAGCCGGTGACGCGAGCGCCCAGCTTGATGTCCAGGCCTTGCTTGGTCAGGGTCTTCTGGGCTTCTTTCGACACGGCGGTGTCGGCAGCCATCAGGAAGGTGTCCAGGGCTTCCAGGACGGTGACTTCAGCACCCAGGCGAGCCCATACAGAGCCCAGCTCCAGGCCGATCACGCCAGCACCGATCACACCCAGACGCTTTGGAACCGATTGGAATTCCAGGGCGCCGGTGGAGTCGACGATGACGTTCTGGTCGACCGGAGCCGGCGGAATGTCGATCGGACGCGAGCCGGAGGCCAGGATCACGTTGTCGGCTTCGATGATTTCGGTGGTGCCGTCAGCTTTGGTGACTTCGACTTTCTTGCCGGCCAGCAGTTTGCCGTGGCCCTGGATCGAAGTAACGCCGTTAGCCTTGAACAGGGTAGCAACGCCACCGGTCAGGTTCTTGACGATGCCAGCCTTGCGGCCAACCATCGCGGCGACGTCCATCTTCACTTCGCCAGTGGAGATACCGTGGACGTTGAAGCTCTCTTTGGCTTCCTTGTACTTCCAGGAGCTGTCCAGCAGCGCCTTGGACGGAATGCAACCTACGTTCAGGCAGGTGCCGCCCAGGGCCAGCTTGCCCTCGGCGTCGGTGTATTTCTCGATACAGGCAGTCTTCAGACCAAGTTGGGCAGCCTTGATGGCAGCCACATAGCCGCCAGGACCTGCACCAATCACCACTACGTCGAATTTCTGGGTCATAAAAGATTCCTTATCAGCTACAAGCTACAAGCCGCGAACCGCGCGGCCCCGCCTCTTTCGAAGCCAGGGGCCGAACGGTACGCAGCCAGAGGGTTAGATGTCCAGCAGCAGGCGAGACGGATCTTCCAGCAGGTTCTTGATGGTGACCAGGAAGGTTACCGCTTCCTTGCCGTCGATCAGGCGGTGATCGTACGACAGCGCCAGGTACATCATCGGGCGGATGACCACTTGACCATTGATGGCCATCGGGCGCTGGATGATGTTGTGCATGCCGAGAATGGCAGCCTGCGGCGGGTTGACGATCGGGGTCGACATCATCGAACCGAAGGTACCACCGTTGGTGATGGTGAAGGTGCCGCCGGTCATTTCTTCGATCGACAGTTTGCCATCACGGGCCTTCTTGCCGAAGGTGGCGATGCCGTTCTCGATTTCAGCCAGGCTCATCGACTCGGCGTTACGCAGCACCGGTACTACCAGGCCACGGTCGCTGGAGACGGCAACGCCGACGTCGGCGAAACCGTGGTAGACGATGTCGTTGCCGTCGATCGAGGCGTTCACAGCCGGGAAGCGCTTCAGCGCTTCGGTGGCAGCCTTGACGAAGAACGACATGAAGCCCAGGCGTACGCCGTTGTGGGTCTTCTCGAACAGGTCCTTGTACTTCGAACGCAGGGCCATGACTTCGGTCATGTCGACTTCGTTGAAGGTGGTCAGCATCGCCATGTTGGACTGAGCTTCGACCAGACGCTCGGCGATCTTGGCACGCAGACGGGTCATCGGCACGCGCTTCTCGGTGCGATCGCCAGCGGCGGTCACAACCGGGGCAGCAGCGGCAGCGGCAGGCTTGGCAGCCGGGGCAGCAGCAGGTGCAGACTTTTTGTTGGCGACTGCAGCGACAACGTCTTCCTTGGTGACGCGACCGCCTTTGCCGGTGCCGGCAACGGTAGCCAGGTCGATGCCGTTCTCTTCAGCCAGCTTGCGTGCGGCAGGCGCGGCAACCGGGTCGTCTTCGCCAGCATCGGCGGCAGCGGCAGCCGGGGCAGCAGCGGCCGGAGCAGCAGCAGGCGCAGCGGCAGCGCCACCTTCAACGATCGAACCCAGCAGCTCGTCGGACAGGACGGTGTCGCCCTCGCCCTTGACGATGTCACCCAGCACGCCATCGGCGGTGGCCAGGACTTCCAGGACGACTTTGTCAGTCTCGATGTCGACGATCAGCTCGTCACGCTTGACGGCGTCGCCCGGCTTCTTGTGCCAGGTGGCAACGGTGCCGTCGGCGACCGATTCCGGGAAGGTTGGGGCTTTGATCTCGATAGCCATTATCAGTGTTTCCTTAAATTCGGTTTCAGGTGCGCGAAGGCGTTAAACAGTGAAGGCGTCTTGCAGCAGTTTTTCCTGCTGTTCGGCGTGCTTCGAAGCGTAACCACAGGCTGGCGCGGCAGATGCGTCGCGGCCGGCGTATTCCAGGACCAGTGCCTTGTTGTGGCGGCCCAGGATACGGCGCATGTGGTGCTGGCTGCTGTACCAGGCGCCCTGGTTCATCGGCTCTTCCTGACACCAGACTGCATGCTTGAGGTTGGTGTACGGCGCCAGGATTTCGACCAGGTCGTCTTCCGGGAACGGGTACAGCTGCTCGATACGCACAATGGCGATGTCTTCGCGGCCTTCGGCACGGCGTTTTTCCAGCAGGTCGTAGTAGACCTTGCCGCCACACAGCACCAGGCGCTCGACCTTGGCTGGATCCTGGGTGTCGATTTCCGGGATCACGGTCTGGAACGAGCCTTCTGCCAGGTCTTCCAAGGTCGAAACGGCCAACTTGTGGCGCAGCAGCGACTTCGGCGTCAGGACGATCAGCGGCTTGCGCAGCGGACGGATGACCTGGCGACGCAGCAGGTGGTAGATCTGAGCTGGGGTGGTCGGTACGCAGACCTGAATGTTGTGCTCGGCGCACAGCTGCAGGTAACGCTCCAGACGCGCGGAGGAGTGCTCCGGGCCCTGCCCTTCATAGCCGTGCGGCAGCAGCATGGTCAGACCGCACAGACGGCCCCACTTGTGCTCGCCGCTGGTGATGAACTGGTCGATCACCACTTGCGCGCCGTTGGCGAAGTCGCCGAACTGGGCTTCCCAGATCACCAGCGCGTTCGGCGTGGTGGTCGAGTAGCCGTATTCGAACGCCAGCACCGCTTCTTCCGACAGGAAGGAGTCGTACAGGTCGAAGCGCGGCTGGCCTGGGAACAGGTTCTGCAGCGGCACGTAGGTGCTGGCGTCCTTCTGGTTGTGCAACACCGCGTGGCGGTGCGAGAAGGTGCCACGGCCGATGTCCTGGCCGGTCATGCGGATCGGGTGACCTTCGAACTGCAGGGTGGCGTATGCCATGGTCTCTGCATAACCCCAGTTGATCGGCAAGCCACCGGCCTGCATCTTCTGGCGATCTTCGTAGATCTTCGACACCTGACGCTGAACCACGAAACCTTCTGGCAGCTCGAGCAGCTTGGCCGACAGGTCTTGCAGGGTCTTGAGGTCGAAGCGGGTGTCGTGACGCGCGGTCCAGGCATGGCCCAGGTACGGACGCCAGTCGACGAACAGCTCGCGGTTCGGCTCCTTGACCAGGCTCTTGACCACGTGCAGGCCGTTGTCCAGGGCGTTACGGTACTCGTCGATCTTGGCCTGAGCACGCTCGGCATCGATGCGACCTGCCTGGATCAGCGCTTCGGCATACAGCTCACGGGTGGTGCGCTGCTTGCTGATCTGCTGATACATCAGCGGCTGGGTACCGTTCGGCTCGTCGGCCTCGTTGTGGCCGCGGCGACGGTAGCAAACCAGGTCGATGACCACATCACGCTTGAACTGCATGCGGTAATCGATGGCCAGCTGGGTCACGAACAGCACGGCTTCCGGGTCATCACCATTGACGTGCAGGATCGGCGCCTGAATCATCTTGGCAACGTCGGTGGCGTACTCGGTGGAACGCGAGTCCAGCGGGTTGCTGATGGTGAAACCAACCTGGTTGTTGATCACGATGTGCACGGTACCGCCGGTCTTGAAACCGCGGGTCTGCGACATCTGGAAGGTTTCCATCACCACGCCCTGGCCTGCGAACGCAGCATCGCCGTGGATCGAGATCGGCAGCACTTTGTCGCCAACGGTGTCGTTGCGGCGGTCCTGACGGGCGCGCACCGAACCCTCGACCACTGGCGAAACGATCTCCAGGTGGGACGGGTTGAACGCCATGGCCAGGTGAACTTCGCCACCGGTGGTCATCACGTTGGAGGAGAAGCCCTGGTGATATTTCACGTCACCGGAGCCCAACTCGTTCATCTTCTTGCCTTCGAACTCGTCGAACAGCTCGCGCGGGTTCTTGCCGAAGGTGTTGACCAGCACGTTCAGACGGCCACGGTGGGCCATGCCGATCACGACTTCCTTGGTACCGTAGGAGCCGGAGCGCTGGATCATCTCGTCCAGCATCGGAATCAGGCTTTCGCCGCCTTCCAGGCCGAAACGCTTGGTGCCTGGGTATTTGGTGCCCAGGTACTTCTCAAGGCCCTCACCGGCCGTGACGCGCTCGAGCAGGTGAGCCTGCACGTCAGCGGAAAATTCCGGACGGCCGCGCACGCTTTCAAGGCGCTGCTGGAACCAGCTGCGCTGCTCGGAATCGACGATGTGGGTGAACTCGGCGCCAATGGTGCGACAATATGTCTTCTGGAGCGCCTCGGAGATCTCGCGTAGGCTCGCTTCCTCTTTGCCGATGAACAGGTCGCCGGCACGGAAGGTCGTATCAAGATCGGCATTGGTCAAGCCGTAGTGATTGATCGACAGGTCTACGGGCGCAGGGCGCTGCCACAACCCCAACGGGTCGAGCTTGGCAGCCTGATGGCCGCGCATACGATAGGCCTGGATCAGTCGCAGAACTTCAACCTGCTTCTTCTCGTGTTCACTGCTCACGCTCCCGGCGGATACCGGTTGGGCGCGGCGCTGGTTCTTTGCCAGCAGTACGAAATGGTCGCGGATTGTCGAGTGCGATACATCGGTAGCGGTGCTGCCGTCGGCTGGCAACTTCTGGAAGTAAGTGCGCCACTCTTCTGGCACAGCGTTAGGGTCGTGCAGGTAAAGCTCGTAGAGCTCTTCCACATATGCAGCGTTACCACCTGAAAGGTGGGCGCTTTCCCACATGCGCTGCATCACGCTTTCTTGCATGCTTGGTCACCCTCGGTTAGGGGACGATCGGCGAGAGCCACAGCAAACCTGGAAAAGTCCGAACACAGCGACTGAACCACGCCACTTGGATCTTGCTGATTTTCCGGGTACCAGCCCGGAAAGCCCCTGCTGGTCTCATATCTTCATAGGTAATGAGCGCGGGCTTTGTGGGCCCTTGCTCGAGTTTTACCTCAGTGCGGGCTCACCACCCGCACCTCGGCTTACTGCAGGTACAACGTTTTGAATCAGGTACCGCTTTGCAGCAGCATGTTACGTACGTGACCGATTGCCTTGGTTGGGTTCAGACCCTTAGGGCAAACGTTTACGCAGTTCATGATCCCACGGCAGCGGAAGACGCTGAACGGGTCATCCAGGGACGCCAGGCGCTCCTGGGTCTTGGTGTCACGGCTGTCGGCCAGGAAGCGATAGGCCTGCAGCAAAGCAGCGGGGCCCAGGAACTTGTCTGGGTTCCACCAGAACGACGGGCAAGAGGTCGAGCAGCAAGCGCACAGGATGCACTCGTACAGACCGTCCAGCTTGTCACGCTCTTCTGGCGACTGCAGACGCTCGATGGCCGGAGCCGGGGTGTCGTTCTGCAGGAACGGCTTCACCTTCTCGTACTGCTTGTAGAAGATGCTCATGTCGACGACCAGGTCACGAATGACCGGCAGGCCCGGCAGCGGGCGCAGCACCAGCTTGTTGCCCTTGACCACACCCGACAGCGGGGTGATGCAGGCCAGGCCGTTCTTGCCGTTCATGTTCATGCCATCGGAACCGCACACGCCTTCACGGCAGGAGCGACGGTACGAGAAGCCCTCGTCCTTTTCCTTGATCAGTGCCAGTACGTCCAGGACCATCAGGTCCTTGCCGCCGGTATCGACGTCGAACGACTCCATCTTGGGCGCCGAGTCGGTGTCGGGGTTGTAACGATAAACTTCGACTTTCAACATAGCAGCCACCCTTAGTAAGTCCGGATTTTAGGCTCGAAGGCCGGCACGGTCTTCGGCGCAAAGTTGACGCCGCGCTTGGCAACGCGCTTCTCACCCGGGTAGTACAGGGTGTGGCACAGCCAGTTTTCGTCGTCACGGTCTTCGAAGTCTTCACGGGCGTGAGCACCGCGCGACTCTTTACGGGCTTCGGCCGCAATGGCGGTAGCTTCGGCAACTTCCAGCAGGTTCTGCAGCTCCAGCGCTTCGATACGCGCAGTGTTGAAGGCCTGGGACTTGTCGTTGATCTTCACGTTGGCGATGCGGTCACGCAGGCCAGCCAGCTGCTCGATACCCTTCTGCATGTATTCGCCAGTACGGAATACACCGAAGTAGTTCTGCATGCAGCTTTGCAGCTCGCGCTTCAGGCTTGCCACGTCTTCGCCAGTGGTACGCTCGTTGAGCTTGTTCAGGCGGTTCAGGGCAACATCGACGTCGGTGTCGCTGGCATCGCGGTACTCGACGCCTTCGGTCAGCGCCTTTTCCAGGTGCAGGCCGGCAGCACGGCCGAACACGACCAGGTCGAGCAGCGAGTTACCGCCCAGGCGGTTGGCGCCGTGGACCGATACGCATGCCACTTCACCTACGGCGAACAGACCCGGAATGATGTGGTCCTTGCCTTCGGCGTCCATGGTGATGGCCTGGCCATGAATGTTGGTGGCAACACCACCCATCATGTAGTGGCAGGTCGGCACGACCGGCACCGGCGCGACCACTGGGTCGACGTGGGCGAAGGTCTTGGACAGTTCGCAGATACCTGGCAGGCGGCTGTGCAGCACTTCCTCGCCCAGGTGGTCCAGCTTCAGCAGTACGTGGTCCTTGTTCGGGCCCACACCGTTGCCGGCGATGATTTCTTTGACCATGGAACGGGCAACGACGTCGCGGCCGGCCAGGTCTTTCGCGTTCGGCGCGTAACGCTCCATGAAGCGCTCGCCGTGGGCGTTGATCAGGTAGCCACCCTCACCGCGGCAACCCTCGGTGACCAGTACACCGGCGCCGGCGATGCCGGTTGGGTGGAACTGCCACATTTCGATGTCCTGCACCGGCACACCGGCACGCAGGGCCATGCCGACACCGTCACCGGTGTTGATCAGGGCGTTGGTGGTCGAGGCGTAGATACGGCCTGCACCGCCAGTAGCCAGAACGGTGGCCTTGGACTTGATGTACAGGGTTTCGCCGGTTTCGATGCAGATGGCGATCACACCAACGAACGCACCGTCCTGGTTCTTCACCAGGTCAACGGCGTAGTACTCGTTGAGGAAGGTGGTGCCGGCTTTCAGGTTGCCCTGGTACAGGGTGTGCAGCAGCGCGTGACCGGTACGGTCGGAAGCGGCGCAGGTACGGGCAGCCTGGCCACCCTTGCCGAAGTCCTTGGACTGGCCACCGAACGGACGCTGGTAGATACGGCCGGTTTCGGTACGCGAGAACGGCAGGCCCATGTGGTCCAGCTCGAAGACCGCAGCCGGGCCTTCCTGACACATGTATTCGATAGCGTCCTGGTCACCAATGTAGTCGGAACCTTTGACGGTATCGTACATGTGCCAGCGCCAGTCATCGTTCGGGTCGGCCGAAGCGATGGCGCAGGTGATGCCGCCCTGGGCGGATACAGTGTGCGAACGGGTCGGGAAGACCTTGGTCACTACGGCAGTCTTGTGACCACCTTGAGCCAGCTGCAGCGCTGCGCGCATGCCGGCGCCGCCGCCACCAATAATGATGGCGTCGAAGGAAATAGTTGGAATGCTAGCCATGGATCAGATACCCCAGAGAATCTGCACACCCCAGACGAAGTAAGCGAACATCGCAACGCCGCATACCGCCTGGAACAGGAAACGAATCGCAGTTGCCGACTTGCCGAACGCCATTGGCGTCAGGTAGTCGGTGGCAATGGTCCACATGCCGACCCAGGCGTGAGCGCCCAGGGCAACGAGGGCCAGCAGACTGAAGATCCGCATCGCGTTGTTGGAGAACAGACCGTGCCACTGGGCATAGTCGATACCTGGGTGGGCTACGACGTAACCGATCAGGAAGAGGAAGTAAGCCGCGAGAACGACCGCAGAGACGCGCTGTGCCATCCAGTCATAGAGGCCCGAACGCGACAGGTTCGTGACATTGGTTACCATACCCAAACTCCCACCAGAACGATCACCACCACGGAGATGACAATCACGATTTTCGAGCCCAGTTTGCCGCCTTCCAGCGTCTCACCGATGCCCATGTCCATGATCAGGTGGCGAACACCTGCCACCAGGTGATACAGCAGGGCGGACAGCAGGGCCCAGGTCACCAGTTTGGCCAGCGGACTGGTCAGACACGCCTTCACCTCACCGAAGCCTTCCTCGGAACCCAGGGACTTGCCCAATGCATAAAGCATGATGGCCAGGCCGAGGAACAGGATGACGCCGGAGATACGGTGCAGAATGGACGTGTACGCGGTGATCGGGAGCTTGATGGTCCTTAGGTCTAGGTTTACAGGTCGTTGGCTTTTCACGGCTTTTTTCACACTGAAGAGCCCCTAGCGAACAGGGCAAAGTTGTTGGTAAGTGTACTGGTCAGGTACCCACCACCCAGGGAACGGCGACCCCCAGCAGTTCGGGCTTGCAAGCCCCTGGCGGTCGGGTGCCGAGTATAGACAGTTAGGCTGCTTATGACAACGTGATGGGGTAGCCCAAATAGCGCATTGCCTTTAGCGAGCAAAAGGCGTAAATGGGCGACAATTTCGAGAAAAATCAGGCCTCAGGCCCCGTTTCAACCAGCCTTTAGGCAAATTGACATCTGAATTTATCCCTCTATAGTGGTGCGGGCCCTGCGTGGGGGGTCTGTCTGATGATTTCAAGCATTAATAGGAGGCCACATGGCTGACAAAAAAGCGCAGTTGGTCATCGAGGGCGCTGCCCCCGTCGAGCTGCCCATTTTAACCGGCACCGTTGGTCCTGATGTAATCGACGTCCGCGGGTTGGGGGCCACTGGTCACTTCACCTTCGACCCTGGTTTCATGGCGACTGCCTCGTGCGAGTCGAAGATCACCTACATCGACGGCGACAAGGGTATTCTGCTGCACCGCGGCTACCCGATCGAACAGCTCGCCGAACAATCGGACTACCTCGAAACCTGCTACCTGCTGCTCAACGGCGAACTGCCGAATGCCGAGCAGAAGGCCCAGTTCGTCAGCACCGTGAAAAACCACACCATGGTTCACGAGCAGCTGAAGTCCTTCTTCAACGGTTTCCGCCGCGACGCTCACCCAATGGCGGTGATGTGCGGTGTGGTCGGCGCCCTGTCGGCGTTCTACCATGACTCCCTGGACATCAATAACCCGCAACACCGCGAAATTTCCGCGGTGCGCCTGGTCGCCAAGATGCCGACCCTGGCCGCGATGGTTTACAAGTACTCCATGGGTCAGCCGATGATGTACCCGCGCAACGACCTGTCGTACGCGGAAAACTTCCTGCACATGATGTTCAACACCCCGTGCGAGATCAAACCGATCAGCCCGGTGCTGGCCAAGGCAATGGACCGGATCTTCATCCTCCACGCCGACCACGAGCAGAACGCCTCCACCTCCACCGTACGCCTGGCAGGCTCCTCGGGTGCCAACCCGTTCGCCTGTATCGCCGCCGGTATCGCCGCACTGTGGGGCCCTGCCCACGGCGGTGCGAACGAAGCCGTACTGACCATGCTCGATGAAATCGGCGATGTCTCGAACATCGACACCTTCATCGCCAAGGCCAAGGACAAGAACGATCCGTTCAAGCTCATGGGCTTCGGTCACCGCGTTTATAAAAACCGCGACCCACGCGCCACCGTGATGAAGCAGACCTGCGACGAAGTCCTGCGCGAGCTGGGCATCAAGAACGACCCGCAGCTGGAACTGGCCATGCGCCTGGAAGAGATCGCCCTCACCGATCCTTACTTCATCGAGCGCTCGCTGTACCCGAACGTCGACTTCTACTCGGGGATCATCCTCAAGGCGATCGGCATTCCGACCAGCATGTTCACCGTGATCTTCGCCCTGGCGCGTACCGTGGGCTGGATCTCGCACTGGAAAGAAATGCTCTCCAGCCCGTACAAGATTGGCCGCCCGCGCCAGCTGTACACTGGCGAGCAGAAGCGCGATATCGTCGCCCTGACCGACCGCAAGTAAGCTCCTCGAGCCGAACGCAAAAAGGCTGCCCTCGGGCAGCCTTTTTTATTTCCATCTTGCTCGAACCGATGCGGCGTCGCGGGAGCAATTGTCTTGCCTAAATTTTGAAAGTTTGCGCGATTACTGTGGGAGCGGGCTCGCCCCGCGAACACCGGCAAAGCCGGTGCCATGCACCGCGCGGCCCCATTCGCGGGGCAAGCCCGCTCCCACAAAGGCCGAAGCCCGCCTGAACTTCAGTTTTTTTCAGCCCGCTCACGCAACCCTTTCAGGGTATTGAACGGCGCATCGACCACGAACTTGTTAGCCACCATCGCCGGCACACTGCCGCCCGGCTCGGTGTGCACCTGGTAGGTCACTTCTGTCGTGTCACCCATGGGCACCAACTTCCAGAAGCCCTCGACTTTCGCCACCCGCACGAACCCCTTCTCCTCCGGGAGATAGGTCGGCTCTTCCTTCAGGTTACGCGTCAGGCTACCGTCCGCCTCCTTGACCGTGGTGATGTGCAGCACCGAGTCCCGCGGGGTGACCGGCCATGGCGTGTTGAACTGGGTGTAGGTCCAGCTCTGGTCACCTTCGTGCTTGAGCAGCTTCTGCGACTTGCACTCATGAATCCAGGCACACGCCCCGGCTACGTCCTCTTGCAGCGCCTCGACCTTGGCCAGCGGCGCCTTGATCACGGTGACGCCGCGGTAGGCCTTGTACTTGGAGCCCGCCACTTCACTGGTGGAAACCTTGATCCCCTCCTCGTCCTTGGCCACCTGCCAGTTCTCGGCCCAGGCAGCGGGCGCCAACAACACACCCATGCCACACACCAGTGCAATACGCTTGAACGATCTCATCATCTTTATCCTTATTGTCGAAGATCCAGCCTGTCACGCCGCCGTCATCTGCTCCCACCAACCGAGAATCCTGATTGCCTCATCGCGATCACTGCCGCACACCTCGATGTCTGCCTTGAACCCACCGCACACCGCCGGCCGCTCGGGCTTGCCGAACAGGTCGCAGAGGTTGTCGACGGTCAGGTGCAGGCAGCGCTCGCCGGCCGGCTTGCCTTGGGGCATGCGCGGCATTGCAGAGCTGATGGACGGGGCGATGCAGCAGGCACCGCAACCCTCACGGCAATTCATGGTTATTCACCAAAATCAGGTCTCCCTGGAGCAAAACGGGACGAACGTCCACGGATAGTAACCGCTCAAACATGCGTTTGAAATTGCTGGCCCGATGAAATATGCCATGACCCAGCAG
Organism: Pseudomonas sp. PAGU 2196; assembly: GCF_022179005.1. Taxonomy (NCBI): domain Bacteria; kingdom Pseudomonadati; phylum Pseudomonadota; class Gammaproteobacteria; order Pseudomonadales; family Pseudomonadaceae; genus Pseudomonas; species Pseudomonas sp. PAGU 2196. The sequence goes on from NZ_BNTL01000023.1 coordinate 49,244, forward strand.
TCAGTTGCGTGGCTATTGGCGGTATTCGAACTCGATTGCCGCCCCTTCCACATCGTGGCGGCTTTCATTGCGCAGTTGCAGCTGCATTTCGTTGCTGATCAAGCGGCCATTGAGCTGGAACGGGCTTTCATCGCTCTGTGGCTTTTCAGTGAACATGGCCGGCAGCAAAGGTTTGCGTCGCGTGGCCGAACTGCCCACATTCGGTTCAAGGTCGTTGACCATGTCGACAGGCAAACTCAGATCCAGCGCGGGCTTGGGCAACGGTGTAGCCACCGCCTTGCTGACCGACTTGTGCGCCGTACGCTTTTTGACAGGTTTGGCAGCCTTGCTAGCGGCCTGCTTCGACGCAGGCTTGGCCACGGGCTTGGCTTGGGAGGCTTGCGCCTGGCCGGCAGGCTGCGCAGCCTGGGCGACACCACTGAAACAGCAGACCGGTACCAGGCAAAAACTCAAAGCGATACAGCGCAACAGTTTCATGGACATCGGCAGTCAGGCTGGAAAATGCATATGCTCCCTGTTCCGCCTGCGCCTGACAAGCCTACAAAAGTGAACCTGTAGTCTCTCTGCACAATTGCTGGGCCAAAAGCCCCAGGGTAATCACCGCCCGCTCGGCCTCTTTGTTCCACGGGATGCCGCAGTTAAGCCGGATGCAGTGGTTGAATTGCTCGGTGTTACTGAAGATCAACCCCGGCGCGATACTGATGCCCTGCTCCAGCGCCCGCACATGCAGATCCTGGGTATTGACCCGCCCCGGCAGGCTCACCCAGAGAATGAAACCGCCGGTAGGCCGGGTCATCTGCGTGCCTTCTGGGAAGTGCTGCTGCACCGCCAACTGGTAAGCACTGAGGTTCTTGCGGTACTCCTGGCGGATGTAGCGCAGGTGCCGGTCATAGCCGCCGTTTTCCAGGTAAGCGGCCACCCCCATCTGCGTCACGCTGCAGGCCGAATGGGTGGTGAAGGTCTGCAGGCGCTGGATTTCGTCCTGGTACCGCCCCGCCACCATCCAGCCGACCCGCACCCCCGGCGACAAGGTCTTGGAAAAACTCGAGCAATAGATCACCCGGTCTAGCCGGTCGAACGCCTTCAGCGCCTTGGTCTTGCCTTGTTCGAACATCAATTCGCCATAGATGTCGTCTTCGATGATCTGGATATCGAAGTCCGAAGCCAGGCGCAGCAACTGTTTTTGCCGCTCCTCAGGGATGGTGCCGCCCAGCGGGTTGCTCAGGCGCGACGTCAGCACCAACGCCTTGATCGACCACTGGTTGGCGGCCAACTGCAAGGCTTCCAGGCTGATCCCGGTGGACGGGTCGCTTGGAATTTCGATCACTTTCAGGCCCAGCAGGTCAGCCAACTGCAGCAAACCGTAGTAAGTCGGCGACTCGGCGGCGATCAAGTCCCCCGGGCGGGTCAGCACGCGCAGCGACATCTGCAAGGCATCGACGCAGCCATGGGTCACGATGATTTCACGCGGGTCGACCAGCACACCGGCATCGCGCATGCGGATGGCGATCTGCCGGCGCAGCGGCTCGAAGCCTGGGCTGAACATGTAACTGAACGCACGTGGGCTATGGAAGCGGGTCACCTTGGCAATCTGCTGGTGCAGGGCGCGCACCGGCAGGTAATCCACATGAGGCACCGCAGCACCGAACGGAAACACGCCGTCGCGGCGCGCTTCGGTCAACACCTGCTGAATGATGCTGGCCCGGGTCACCAGGCCAGGGCGCTCGACCCGGGCGATATCCGGTGTTTGCGCGGTCAAGGCTGGGGTCTGGTGAACGTAGTAGCCCGACTGCGGGCGCGCGCGGATCAACCCCTGGTCTTCAAGGTTGGCATAGGCCTGCAGCACCGTGGCGTGGCTGACATTGAGCTGGGCGCTCATCTTGCGCACGGAGGGCACGCGCTCACCCGGCTGGTAGACACCGCGGCGGATGTCCTCGGCCAGTTGCTGGGCGATACGCTGGTATAGCAGCAGGTTGGTCATGGCGATATCTCGACGCGCGGACGGGCTCGTTATTGTTGTGCGACTCACTGACGGTAGAGAATACCGTAACAGTTGCGAAGTGTACTGGGACAGATTGCAGAATAGCCAACATTACAATGCCAGGACAGCATCCAGACAAGCGAGCCGGCCCGCTCACCGGTAATTGGCAGACAACCAAGGGGGCTGGGCTGGTGAGCGGGCCAACCTGTGGGAGCGGGCTTGCCCCGCGAACACCGGCAAAGCCGGTGGCATGCATCGCATCGCCCCCTTCGCGGGGCAAGCCCGCTCCCACAATGACCAGGCTCAATCATCTACAAGAAGGACCATCCGCCAGCGAGATCAACGCGCTGGGGCGAGCTTGCCCTTGTCGTCTGAAAAGACGATTTCTACCCGGCGATTCTGCGCCCTGCCCCGCTCCGAGGCATTGGCTTCGATCGGGTATTGGTCACCATAGCCTTCAACCTGCAGACGCTTTTCGTCGATGCCCAGGTCCACCAGCATGTCAGCCACCGCCTGCGCACGATCACGCGAGAGCTTCAAGTTGTCTTCCGGGGCGCCGGTGCTGTCGGTGTAACCCTCGATACGCACCACACGGCGCGGGTTGAGCTGGAGGAACTGCACCAGTTTGAGCACCGTACGGCTGGCCGAATTCTTCAGGTCGGCACGCCCGGTATCGAACAGCACATCGCCCAAGGTCATCACCAGGCCACGGTCCGTCTGCTCCGAAGCCAATGCGGCAATCTGCGACTCGACCCACTTGCCTTGCTGCTGCACGCTGGCAAGCTTCGCTTCACGCAGCGCCAATTGCAGACGTTGGCGCTCCAGGTCGAGCTTGGCCAGGCGCTCCTGGTTTAGCGCAAGCTTGGCATGTTCGCTGGCAATTTCGCTGTAGCGCTGACTCAGGTAGGCGTAGTGGCGCACATCGGTACCGGTGCCGATATAACTCGACAGGCGCTCGGCCCGCGCCAGCGATTCACCGGCGCGAATCACATCGCGCGGCGCACTGCGCAGCACGTCGGAGTCGTCTTTTACCTTCTGGAAGGTGGCACTGGCTTCATCCAGCGCCGCCTCGCTGCGATGGCTGGCGCACCCGTGCAAGCCTGCCGTCAACGCCAGCAACACCAGCGCCGTCATGGGTGTATGGCGCATCATGGCTGCACCTCCAGCTGTTTGCGCAGACGCGTAACCCGCGATTGCAGCACTTGCAGCTGCTCTTCACTCTTCTGGTTCAGCACCTGGGCCTCGGCCAGGCGTGCATCCAGCTCGGCCTGCTCGGCACGCATGCGCGCATCGCGAAAATCTTCGGTAAGCATGTTGGTCTTGGCCCGGGCCAGCTTGTCTTCGGCCAGCTTCAGCGCCTCGACCTGCTCGGTGGCGCCAACGGCCTTGGCCTGTTCCAGCGCCTGCTCGGAAATGCGCAGTTGCTCGTTCGGCGCCGGGTCGTTGGCGCAACCCGCCAGGCCGAGCATGGCCAGAGCAAGGAATAGTGGTTGGATTCTCACGCAATCTTCCTAATGTTTGGGGGCGTCCAGCGGCACCTGCATCTGCGCCTTCCAGCGCTCGACATTTCGTTGCAGCACAGCCTCGGACGCACCGGAGATCGGCAATTCTGTCAGTTTTTTCGCCAATTGCCCACGTAACCAGCTGTCATTGCACGCCGAGTTGTGCGACACGGCCAGGTACAGCCCTGGGCGATCGACTGGCAGGCCGCGGGCAATCAGGTCATTGCTCATGCCCAGGCTCTGGGTCATGGCCATGCCGGAATAGCGCCCGGCGAGCACATAGTCCACCTGCCCCAGCACCAGTTTCTGGAATGCCTGGGTCAGGTTTTGCGCAGGCTGCAACTTCAGGTGGGCTTTGGCGAACGCTTCAAAGGCCGGCGTGAGACGCGCGCGCTCAGACAAACTGCCCTGGTACTTGGCCAGGTCTGCCGGCCCCTCGAAGGCCAGCTCGGCGTCATGCCGCGTCCAGACCAGGTATTCGTTCAACTGCAACGGCGGGTGGATATAGTCCAGTGCGGTCAGCTGGCCGACCTGCAGGGGCGTATCGAGCAGCAGGTCCATTCGCCCACTGCGCACTTCTTCCAGCGCCTGGTCGCGTCGCCCTGCACTCAGCACGTCCACTTTCACACCCAGCTCACTGGCCACCTGCTGCAACAGGTCGACATTGGCGCCGATCAGGTGCTGGGGGTCTTTCGGGTCCTGCCAGGAATACGGGGGCGCATCGGGGCTGCCGGTTGCGACCAAACGTTCGCACTTGCCTGCCGCCATCGCGACGGGCGCCAGCAGCGCCGCCATGCATGCCAGTACCCCGCCTGCTTTACGCAGCACCATTGCTCACTCCTTGTATTGCTTGGCCCGGCCCATCAGGTACACGCCGCACCTGTAGGAGCAGCCTTGTGCTGCGAAAGGGCCGGCATGACCAACAAATTTTTGTGGCTGTGACTGCCTCTTCGCAGCACAAGGCTGCTCCTACAGGAACCGCGACAAGCACTGCATCGGAAAAGGCCATAAAAAAACCCGGCCCTCAATACGAGGGCCGGGCTTCTTTATAAGTGAAGCAGGCGGATCAGACCAGCTTTTCCAGCTCCGGAACCGCTTCGAACAGGTCAGCGACCAGGCCGTAGTCGGCCACCTGGAAGATCGGCGCTTCTTCGTCCTTGTTGATCGCAACGATCACTTTGGAGTCTTTCATGCCGGCCAGGTGTTGGATCGCGCCGGAGATACCGACGGCGATGTACAGCTGCGGTGCGACGATCTTGCCGGTCTGGCCGACCTGCATGTCGTTCGGCACAAAGCCTGCGTCGACTGCGGCGCGCGAGGCACCGACGGCGGCGCCGAGCTTGTCGGCCAGGCTGTACAGGTGCTTGAAGTTGTCACCGTTGCCCATGCCACGGCCGCCGGAAACGACGATCTTGGCAGCGGTCAGTTCTGGGCGGTCGGACTTGGCCAGCTCTTCACCGACGAAGGTGGAGATACCGGCGTTGTGCGCAGCGCCAACAGTTTCGACAGCAGCGGAACCGCCTTCGGCAGCAACGGCGTCAAAACCGGTGGTACGCACGGTGATGACCTTGACCGCAGCGCTCGATTGCACGGTGGCAATGGCGTTACCGGCATAGATCGGGCGCTTGAAGGTGTCGGCCGATTCAACCGAGATGATCTCGGAGATCTGGTCGACGTCCAGCAGTGCGGCGACGCGTGGCAGGATGTTCTTGCCGTTGGTGGTGGCCGGGGCCAGCACGTGGCTGTAGCCCTTTGCCAGCTCGACGATCAGCGGCGCGACGTTTTCTGGCAGGACGTGGGCGTAGGCTGCGTTGTCAGCAACCAGTACCTTGGCAACACCCGCGATCTTGGCAGCAGATTCGGCAACGCCGCCGACGTTCTGGCCAGCGACCAGCACGTGCACATCACCACCGATCTTGGCGGCTGCGGCGACAGTGTTCAGGGTGGACGGGGCTACAGCACCGTTCTCGTATTCAGCGACAACCAGGATAGTCATTTAGATTACCTTCGCTTCGTTCTTCAGCTTCTCGACCAGTTCGGCCACCGACTTGACCTTGATACCTGCGCTGCGTGCAGCCGGCGCTTCGACTTTCAGGGTCTTGTTGGTGGAAGCGAGCGATACGCCCAGCGCGTCTGGCGTAACGGTCTCCAGCGGCTTCTTCTTGGCCTTCATGATGTTCGGCAGCGACGCGTAGCGCGGCTCGTTCAGGCGCAGGTCGGTGGTGACGATCGCTGGCAGGCTCAGCGATACGGTCTGCAAGCCGCCATCGATTTCACGGGTGACGTTCAGCTTGTCGCCAGCGACTTCGACCTTGGAGGCGAAGGTGCCTTGGGCGTAGCCGGTCAGCGCAGCCAGCATCTGGCCGGTCTGGTTGTTGTCGCTGTCGATGGCCTGCTTGCCGAGAATGACCAGCTGTGGCTGCTCTTTGTCGACAACGGCTTTCAGCGCCTTGGCCACGGCCAGCGAATTCAGCTCATCAGCGGCTTCGACCAGAATGGCACGATCGGCACCCAGTGCCAGCGCAGTACGCAGCTGCTCCTGGGCAGTGGTCGGGCCGACGGAAACGACGACGATCTCGGTCGCAACGCCCTTCTCTTTCAGGCGTACGGCTTCCTCAACGGCGATTTCGCAGAAGGGGTTCATGGACATCTTGACGTTTGCAAGGTCGACGCCGGAGTTGTCCGCTTTGACGCGAACCTTGACGTTGTAGTCGACCACTCGTTTGACAGCTACAAGAACCTTCATGGATTCCTCGTTACTCTCCGGTGAATAGAAAGTCGCCTGGGGACATGCCCGGCGATGCGCGTGGGTACAAGGGCACCTCTAAAAACGTACCGGGAGAAGCAAACTTCAAGGTGACCGAGCAGTCTTGTCGCGACGCTTGCGGCAAATACCCGCGGGTCATTTTCTGTGGTGGCGTGTAAACTCCACTACATACCGTGAATTGGCCCGAAAGCCGTACTCCACACCTGGTCTTTAGAGGTGTACCTGCGCCCGGCGGTAAGCCTACGGCGAACGTAAAACCGCTCGTATCTTGACCGCAACACCCAATCCGGTCAATACGGCAAATCGGTCACCCTCCAGCCGTACTCCTGTGATTTTACTGGCCTGCGGCAAATTCAAACAAACGTTTGTATTGGACCCACCAAGTGGTGTAGATATAATGCGCGGCCAAGACAAAACGGTGTAGTCCATCCTCTGCGCTGCTACAGCTCCGCTCCCGTGAAGCGCGGTGCGCATGATCACCCCACACCCATAAGACAAAGCAACAGCACGAGCCTTGATGAGTAGGAGAGAACCAGTGGAACGCGAATACATGGAATTCGACGTGGTCATCGTCGGCGCCGGCCCGGCGGGGCTGTCCGCCGCCTGCCGCCTGAAGCAGAAGGCCGCCGAAGCCGGTAGCGAGATCAGCGTCTGCGTGGTCGAAAAAGGCTCCGAAGTCGGTGCGCACATCCTCTCCGGTGCGGTGTTCGAGCCGCGCGCACTGAACGAACTGTTCCCTGACTGGAAGGCACTCGGCGCGCCGCTGAACACCGAGGTCAAGCGCGACGATATCTATGTGCTGAAGGATGCAGGCAGCTCGACCAAGGTCCCCGACCTGTTCGTGCCCAAGACCATGCACAACCACGGCAACTACATCATCTCCCTGGGCAACTTGTGCCGCTGGCTGGCCCAGCAGGCCGAAAACCTGGGCGTTGAAATCTACCCAGGCTTCGCTGCCCAGGAAGCGCTGTTCGATGAAAACGGCGTGGTGCGCGGTATCGTCACCGGCGACCTGGGTGTCGACCGCGAAGGCAACCCGAAAGACGGCCTGTACACCCCTGGCATGGAACTGCGTGCCAAATACACCCTGTTCGCCGAAGGTTGCCGCGGCCATATCGGCAAGCAGCTGATCAAGCGCTTCAACCTCGACAGCGAGTCCGACGTCCAGCACTACGGCATCGGCCTCAAGGAAATCTGGGAAATCGACCCAAGCAAGCACGAGCAGGGCCTGGTGGTGCACACCGCAGGCTGGCCGTTGGATGTAGTGAGCACCGAAAACACCGGTGGTTCGTTCCTGTATCACCTGGAAAACAATCAGGTGGTGGTAGGCCTGATCGTCGACTTGTCCTACAGCAACGCCTACCTGTCGCCGTTCGATGAGTTCCAGCGCCTGAAGCACCACCCGGTGATCAGCCAGTACCTTGAAGGCGGCAAGCGCATCAGCTACGGCGCCCGCGCCTTGGCCAAAGGCGGCATCAACTCACTGCCGAAGATGGTCTTCAACGGCGGTGCGCTGATCGGTTGCGATTTGGGCACCATGAACGTGGCCAAGATCAAGGGCAGCCACACGGCGATGAAGTCCGGCATGCTTGCCGCTGAAGCCGTTGCCGACGCCTTGATCGCCGGTAGCGAGGGCGGCGACCAGCTCAATGGCTACGTCACCGCGTTCAAGGCCAGCTGGCTCCACGAAGAATTGTTCGCCAGCCGTAACTTTGGCCCAGCCATGCACAAGTTCGGCCCACTGCTCGGTGCGGCATTCAACTATGTCGACCAGAACTGGTTCGGCGGCAAGCTGCCATTCACCCTGCATGACACCAAGCCCGACTACGCCTGCCTCAAGCTCGCGGCCGACTCGAAAAAGATCGACTACCCGAAACCGGACGGCAAGCTCAGCTTCGACAAGCTCAGCTCGGTATTCCTCTCCAGCACCAACCATGAAGAGGAACAACCCTGCCACCTGAAGCTGACCGACCCGAACATCCCGATCGCCAGCAACCTGCCGCTGTACGACGAGCCGGCCCAGCGTTACTGCCCTGCCGGCGTGTACGAAGTGGTCAGCCAGGATGACGGCAGCAAGCGCTTCCAGATCAACGCGCAAAACTGCGTGCACTGCAAGACCTGCGACATCAAGGACCCCGCCCAGAACATCACCTGGGTAACCCCTGAAGGCGCCGGCGGGCCGAACTACCCGAACATGTAAGGCCCCCTGCCCTTGCGGCACTAAAAAGCCCCCGCCTCGTCAGAGCCGGGGGCTTTTTGCTGCCTACCTGCATCAGGCAGTGCGTACTTCTTCGAACAGTTCCGGGTGGCGATCCAGCAGTTTGAACAGTTTGACCAACGCCACGGGTGGCCTGGTTTTACCGTTTTCGTAACGGGAGAACGCATTGACGCCACCCCCGAAGATCTCCCCTGCTTCACGCTGGTCGAGATCGAATTTCTTGCGCACTGAGACGATGAAGCCCGGGTCGACCGCCGCAGCGTTGACCTGGCGATTGAACGCCGACATCAGGTCACTGATGCGCTGAGCTTCATTAACCTTCCAGGTTAAATTTGGCTAATAGGTTATTCCAATAGCTCCCACCCGGAAGTCTGCCTCACCACCTGCCCGCCGCTAGTGGCTCATTTGTCACCGCACATGATTGGCATAGGCTCCGCCGCAAACACCAAAGGCTCGCGACGCCCGAAGTACAGGGCAGTGAGCAGCCCCACCATGCCCATGATCAGACAAAACCCGACACACACCCATGGGCTCCACGGCATCAAGGCGATCAGCGCCAGCGGCGTGGTGCTGGCCCACAGGGCATAGGCGACGTTATAGGTGAAGGAAATGCCCGACACTCGGATCTGCGCCGGGAACAGCCCGACCATCACCGACGGCACCACGCCCACCACGCCACAGCACAGCCCTGCCACGGCATAAGCCAGCCAGGTTGCGCCCCACTGGCCCACCAGGCTTGCATACAACACACCGATGCCCAGCGGCAGCAGCAGGCTGTAGATCATCAGCGCTCGCCAGGCACCCAGGCGATCGACCAGTAGGCCGGCCAGCACACAACCGATATTAAGAAAGACAATGCCCGCACTGCTGAGGGCAAAGGTGTGCCCGGCAGTCATGCCAAATCGCTGTTGCATCACCGTCGGTGTGATCACCACCAGCACCACCACCGCCGACGTCAGCACACAGGTCAGCAGCGCCGCTGGGATCAGCGCCCGGCGATGCTCGCCCAGCACGCGCCGCAGCGGAAACGCCACCGGCTGCTCCTGGCGCTCGCGCAGGGCCAGGAACACGGGCGTTTCGCTGAGCCACCGGCGCAGCCACACGCCTATCACGCCAAACACCCCACCCAGCAGGAAGGGGTAGCGCCAGGCATGGTCGAGAATTTCTTCGGGGGTAAACACCTGCGCCAGCAGCGTGGCCGTCAGTGCGCCCAGCAAGTAACCGAAGGTAAGCCCAGCCTGCAAGAAGCCCAGGGCATAGCCCCGTCGCCCAGGTGGCGCATGCTCGGCAACGAACGTCCAGGCACTGGGCACTTCGCCGCCGACGGCCGCCCCCTGCAGAATGCGCAGCGCCAGCAGAATCAACGGCGCGGCGTAGCCGATGTCGGCGTACGTCGGCATCACACCGATCAGCAGGCACGGCAGGGCCATCATCAGGATGCTCAGGCTGAACACCCGCTTGCGCCCCAGATGATCGGCGAAATGCGCCATCAGGATGCCGCCCAGTGGCCGCGCCAGGTAACCGGTGACGAAGATCCCGAAGCTTTGCAGCAGGCGCAGCCATTCAGGCATTTCTGGCGGGAAAAATAGCTTGCTGAGGGTCAGGGCGAAGAACACGAAGATGATGAAATCGTAGATTTCCAGCGCGCCACCCAGTGCCGCCAGGCCCAAGGTCCGGTGGTCGCCACGGCTGAATCGTGGCGGGCGAGCGGTATCGATGGCAGTCATGGCAGAGTCCGCAGATCGGCAAAGGGCAAGAGGATAGCAAATAGCTGCCCCCTTGCCCCGCCCACATCGGCGCTAGCGGCTGAAGACCGTGTGCGCGAAGTTCGCCCGCGGGCGCGGGTGCAGCGCGCTGGCGGGCACGGCAGCTGGCAGGGGCAGCTTGCCGACCAAAAGCGGCGCATCGATGATCGCCATGAACGATTCCAGTGCCTCGTTATCGGGCGCTTGCGGCAGGCTCACGCTCACGGATTGGCGCTCGGTTTGCGGCACCGAAGGCACTTGCAACTGCTGGGAGTGGTAAAGCAGGGCGTGCTGGATTTGCGTACTGACCCGGCAGAAGCGTGCCAGATCGACGCCGACGTGGCTGGCCAGTTCGATGTTGCCAAGCAACAGATGAAAAGGCTGCAAGGCAGATTGCACCAGGCGTTGCAGCTCCTCGAAGCTGTCCACGGGCGCAATCCGGTAATAGCCCAGGCCATTGAGCAACTTTTCCAGCTGCAAGCGCTGGCTGGGGTGCTCGTCGGCGATGAGGATGCGCAGGGTCTTGTTTGCCATTTTCGGACCTGGGCAGTTAGGTAAAAAGGGACACTCCCTGACCATACTGCGCCAGTAACGGCAAGCGCCAAAGCTTTGCCTGGCTGGGGTCTACCTTGATAGTTGTCGGGAAACCCGCATAAATCAAGTCGATGCTTGACGGAATTTTCATTCCTCTTTCACCAGACTTTCAGGATTCCCACTCGCGCATGCGCACACGGCAGTGCTTCATGGCATTGACGATGTGCTTTTCCACCACGCTGCGGGACACCCCCAGGTGCTCGGCAATCTGCTGATGCGACAGGCCATCGAGCTTGCGCAACAGGAAGCAGTCGCGGCAGACCTTGCCCAGTTCATCCAGGGCGCGCTGCATCAGCGCCAGGCGCTGATCGAGCTGCATGTCATGGGTGGGCGCAGGGCTGTGCCAACGCTCGTCGCTGTCGAGCACCTCCAGTGGCTCGGCCTGGCGAACCTGATGCCGTCGGTGACGGTCGACCACCAGGTTGAGCGCGGTACGGTACAGAAAGGCACGCGGGTGCTCGATCCGTTCCGCATCGGTACGCTCCAGCACCCGCAGATAAGCATCGTGCGCAACGTCTTCGGCCGCCTGACGGCTGCCCAGGCGCGCGGAAAGGAAGCCCACCAGTTCGCGATAGTAATGTTCCACGACGTTACCTGAGAGGGCCCTGCTGCTTTTTCTGAAAGCCTTTTCCCAAAGCTGTGCAGGACCGAAGTGATGTCAACGTGCGATCTTACAAATTATAATTATTCTCAGCAACACGACATCCTCCTGCCCTGTACGCTAAATCCCTCCCGCTAGCCTTCGTCTATCTGGGACCTCAGTGCGCGCCGCTTTTGCGCTGCGCGTGGCCTTCACCCCTGGCTGGAAGTCTGCATGCGACGTTTACCCCACACCCGCCGTCGGCTACTGCTCGGTGCCTTGGCCCTGCTGAGCCTGGGCAGTTTGCTGGCCTGGAAGACCCTGCCTTTTGGCGCGCAGCCGATCAGCACAGTCGCCGTCACCCGCGCCGATATCGAAAGCAGCGTGACGGCCCTGGGCACCCTGCAGCCGCGGCGCTACGTCGACGTGGGCGCACAAGCTTCCGGGCAGATCCACAAGCTGCACGTTGAAGCCGGTGACCAGGTACGCAAAGGCCAACTGCTGGTAGAGATCGACCCGTCCACCCAGCAAGCCAGGCTCGATGCCGGGCGTTACTCGATCGACAACCTCAAGGCGCAACTGGCCGAGCAACGTGCACAGTTTCAACTGGCCCAACAGCAGCTCAAACGCCAGCGTGACCTGGCGGCCGCCGGTGCGACCCGTGACGAAGACGTGCAGACGGCCGATGCCCAGCTCAAGGTGACTCAGGCCCGCATCGACATGTTCCAGGCGCAGATTCGTCAGGCCCAGGCCAACCTGCGCAGCGACGAGGCGGAACTGGGCTACACGCGCATTTATGCCCCCATGGACGGCACCGTGGTAGCGGTCGATGCCCGGGAAGGCCAGACCCTCAATGCCCAACAGCAGACCCCTCTGATCCTGCGCATCGCCAGGCTTTCGCCAATGACCGTCTGGGCCCAGGTGTCGGAAGCCGACATCGGCAAGGTCAAGCCCGGCATGACCGCCTACTTCACCACTTTGGCCGGCGGCAAGCGCCGCTGGACCAGCACGGTCCGGCAGATCCTGCCGATCCCGCCCAAACCGCTGGACCAGAGCAGCCGGGGCGGCGGCAGCCCGACCAGCGCCACCAATGGCACCACCGGCAGCCAGGTGGTGCAGTACACCGTGCTGCTGGATGTCGACAACCCGGATGGCGCCCTGATGGCCGAGATGACCACGCAGGTGTTCTTTGTCGCCGGCCAGGCCAGCCAAGTGCTGACCGTGCCGCTTGCCGCACTGGACGACAACAATGGCTTGCGCCTCGCCCGGGTACTCAACAGCAAAGGCGAAGTGGAACAGCGCCGGGTCCAAACCGGCCTGAGCGACCGACTGCGGGTGCAGGTACTTGACGGCCTCAGCGAAGGCGAGCGCCTGGTGATCGGCGCCCCAAGCATCAGCGGAGGTTGAATGACTACGCCCCTGATCGAACTGATCGACATCCGTAAATCCTACGGCGGCGTCGATACCCCCAAGGTCGACATCCTCCAGGGCATCAGCCTGAGCATCCACCCCGGCGAGTTCGTCGCCATCGTCGGCGCCTCCGGCTCCGGCAAATCGACGCTGATGAACATCCTCGGCTGCCTCGACCGGCCAACCGCTGGCAGCTACCATTTTGCGGGCAAGGACGTGGCCGAGCTGGACAGCGACGAACTGGCCTGGTTACGCCGTGAAGCCTTTGGCTTCGTCTTCCAGGGCTACCACCTGATCCCTTCGGGCTCGGCCCAGGAGAACGTCGAGATGCCGGCCATCTACGCCGGTATCGCCGCCAGCGAGCGGCACGCGCGCGCCACCGCCCTGCTTACCCGCCTGGGCCTGGCCAGCCGCACGGGCAACCGCCCGCACCAGTTGTCCGGCGGCCAGCAACAACGCGTATCGATTGCCCGGGCACTGATGAACGGTGGCCACATCATCCTCGCCGACGAACCCACCGGCGCGCTCGACAGCCACAGCGGCACCGAAGTCATGGCGCTGCTCGACGAACTGGCCAGCCAGGGCCATGTGATCATCCTGATCACCCACGACCGCGACGTGGCGGCGCGGGCGCAGCGGGTCATTGAAATCCGCGATGGCCTGATCATCAGCGATTCGGCCTCCGAGCAGCCACCGCCCCCCACACGTCAAGGGCTGCAGGCCGACGACCTGCGCCAGCGCCTGGGCCGCGGTGCCACCCTGCGCGGGGCCTGGAAAGGTGAACTGATCGACGCCCTGCAGGCCGCCTGGCGAGTGATGTGGGTCAACCGTTTTCGCACCGCCCTGACCCTGCTCGGCATCATCATCGGGGTAGCCTCAGTGGTGGTCATGCTCGCCGTCGGCGAAGGCAGCAAGCGCCAGGTCATGGCGCAAATGGCGGCGTTTGGCTCGAGCGTGCTCTACCTCAATGGCAAGCCGGCAACCCTGGGTGAGCAGGCCGGCACCATCACCCTCGACGACGTCGCGGCCATCGGCGAACTGCCCCAAGTCAAGCATGTCATGCCGGTGATCGGCGACAAGCTGATGGTGCGCCACGGCAACAACAGCCAACGGTTTTATGTCGGCGGCAACAACATCTGGTTCCCGGAGATCTTCAACTGGCCGGCGGTCGAGGGCACCTTCTACACCGAGGCCGACGAAGCCAGTGCCGCGCCTGTCGCGGTGATCGGCCAGAAGGTGCGGGAAAAGATGCTGGACCCTGCGCGCGACCCGCTGGGGCAGTACATCCTGATCGGCAATGTACCGTTCCAGGTCGTCGGCGTTCTCGCCGGTAAAGGCGCCAGTTCCGGCGACCAAGACAGCGACGGGCGCATCGCGGTGCCCTACTCCGCCGCGGCTATCCGCCTGTTCGGCCAGCGCGACCCAGACTACATCGCCGTCGCCGCCTACGACTCTACCCTGGTCAACGAAGCCGAAGTGGCGATTGATCATTTGCTGCGCCAACGCCACCAGGGCCGACAGGATTTCGAGCTGACAAACGCTGCGGCGATGATCCAGGCCGAAGCACGCACGCAGAATAGCCTGTCGCTGATGCTGGGGGCGATTGCCGCGATTTCATTGTTGGTGGGCGGCATCGGGGTGATGAACATCATGCTCATGACCGTGCGCGAGCGTACTCGTGAGATTGGCATCCGCATGGCCACCGGCGCCCGCCAGCGCGACATCCTGCGGCAGTTTCTCAGTGAGGCCGTGATGCTTTCGATGGTCGGCGGCGTGGCTGGCATCGTCCTGGCCCTGGCCATCGGCGGTGGCCTGATGCTGGCCGAGGTTGCCGTAGCCTTCGCCCTGCCTGCCATATTCGGCGCGTTCGCCTGCGCTGTCGTCACCGGCATCGTGTTCGGCTTCATGCCGGCCCGCAAAGCCGCCCGACTCGACCCGGTCAAAGCCCTTACCAGCGAATAATCCATGACCTTGCCAAGCCGAATCAGCCTATTGACCTTGTGCCTGAGCCTTGCCGCCTGCAACACGCCGCCCACGCCTGACAGCGGGATTGCCGCGCCGCACGCCTGGCAAGGCGAGGCCGCACCGTCATCCACCCAGCTGCCGTCAGCACAGTGGTGGCACGCGTTTGCCAGCAGCGAGCTGGACCGCCTGGTCGAGCGTGCCCGGCTCAACGCCTATGACCTCGCGGCCGCCACGGCGCGTGTGCGGCAGGCCCAGGCCCAGGCCGTCATCGCTGGCGCGCCATTGCTGCCCGAACTGAACCTGGGCCTGGATGGCAGCCGTCAGCGGCTGTTGAAGGGTGAAGGCAACGACCAACTGGACGTCAGCAGCAGCGAACGCACCAGCACCGCGTTCGACCTGAAACTCAGCGCCAGCTACGAAATCGACTTCTGGGGTGGCCTGCGCGCAGCACGGGCCAGTGCCTTGCGCAGCCTCGATGCCAGCCGCTTCGACCGGCAGACGGTCGAGCTGACCTTGGTCAGCGCCGTGGCCGACAGCTACCTGCAAGGCCTGGCCCTGGAAGCGCAACTGAACATCGCCCGGCTCAACCTGCGCAATGCACGTGACGTGCTGGGCCTGGTCGAAGCCCGCCAGCGCACCGGCTCGGCCACACGCCTGGAGCTGGCCCAGCAGCGCAGCCTGGTGGCCGCCCAGGAGCGGCAAGTGCCGTTGCTCGAACAGCAGTGGCGAGACAGCCGGGTCACCTTGGCGACGCTGCTCGGCGACCCGGTCCAAGCTCTGCCGGCCAGCCGTGAAGCGTTCGATGCGCTGCAGTGGCCGTCCATTGGCAGCGGCGTCCCCAGCGAACTGCTGGCCCGTCGCCCCGACATCGCCGCCGCCGAAGCGCGGCTGGCAGCGGCCAGCGCCAACGTACAGGTGGCCAGGGCAGCGATGCTGCCCAAGTTGACCCTAGGGGCCAACCTGGGCAGTGGCGCCAATACCTTTGCTCATGTGCTCGACAGCTCTTTTTATACCCTCAGCGCCGGGCTGGTCGCGCCGATCTTCAACAACGGCCGGCTGCGCGCTTCTCGCGACCTGGCCGAGGCCCAGCAAGCTGAGTTGTTGGAGACGTACCGGGGCAGCATCCTGGCCGGTTTCGCCGATGTCGAGAAAGCGCTCAATGCGATTCACGGCGTGGACCGCCAACGCCGGTGGCAGGACGAGGAGGTACAGGAGGCGCGCCTGGCTTTCGAGCTGGCCCAGCAGCGCTATGGCGCGGGCGCCGAGACCCTGCTCAGCGTGCTTGAAACCCAGCGCACCCTGTACCTGGCTCAGGATCAGCAGGCGCAGCTGCGCTTGGCACGGCTGCAAGGGAGTGTGGCGCTGTACAAAGCGTTGGGGGGTGGGTGGAAGGTTGAGCGGTAGTGTAGGGCGATGGATTTGCTGCGGGTTTTAGATCGAGCGCCGCGCGGGCGGCGCTCGATCTAAAACCCACCGAAAATCCCTCGCCCTACACCCCGATCCCCCCCCCTCAAAGCGACCGCTGCGCCACCTTCAGATTGCGCGCATACCAAGGCCGCTGGGGCACCTTCGGTCGCAACTTGCCGAACAGGTCTTCATCGCTGTAGATGATGCGCAAAGCCAGCTTCATCGTCTCCGGGTCCATCTCGACGCTGCGCCCCGGTCGCAAGCCCGGCACCGTCGAGCAACCATGGGTGTCAGGCCCTAGCCAAGGGTCCGCCACGTCGACCCAGCGCCCTGGCGCAAACCAAGGCACGCCGTTGATTTCCAGGCGCCGCACCTCGCCGGGGTGAACCCGCTCATGGGCGCGGAACCAGTCCTCGATGCGGTCATCGATCCAGCCATGAAAGTGCCAGAACACCGGGTTCACATGGGATGAAAACGGGTCACCCAGGAAGTCGTTTTCGGCCGCAAACCAACGCGCTGCAAAGTCGTCAGGCGTGCGCGCCGTCGGCACCGGCATGCCGTTGGCCGGGTCACGCGGCACCGAGGCCCAGCGCATGTGCAGCCAGTCATGCAGGCCCAGCTCCACCTCCGAACCGAATTGGCCCAGGGTCAGCGTGCTCAGGTAGTCCGGGTCGCTGTAACGCGACTCCCAGACCTGGAAGTTGCCATGGTAGGTATCCGGTTTCTTGATGTCGCGCACCCACTGGGTGTATTCCGCATCACCACTCGCCAACCAGGTGGGTGGCAAGGCGTTGCCGTCATGGTTGTCCCAATAGCGGGCGAACCCGGCACGGTCGCGCTCAAGCTCCGGTTGTGGCTGCGGAAACCGCGTCCATGAAGGCAGGTCCTGCAAGGCGCGGGCACTGCCAAGCATGTGCCGGTGCATGAAAAAGAAATCCTCACCCGAACCATTGCGGTCCTTGTGCCGGCCGCGCGCGTCACGCTCCCGATCACGCGGCCCCGGCTGCCAGCCCAAGCCGCGCAGGGCTGCTTGCTTGTCTTTGTCCAGCTTGTGCCATTTGTCACGCGAGGAATGCCACAACTGGTGGAACAGTCGGTGCTCCGGGGTGATCAGCCAGGCCAGCAGTTGCGGGCTTAACGGCGTGCGCTCGCGCGCCTCGGGGAAGGTGTGTTTCAGCGCCAGAAAGTGGTTGTCTTGCACCGGCAACGACAACGCTCGGTCCAATGGCGCAATGCGCCCGTTGAGGGTCGCAGGCCCGGCGTTGCCGAAGCGGCCCCAGACCTCGTCGATGACGATATGGCATTCGTAGCGGGCCTGCACCTCACCTGGCCAGTTCGAGAACAAGCGCCAGCGTAAAGTGCCCGGTTTGTCTGCCAGCAGGTCGCCCACCACACGGTAGCGCGGTTGTTCGTCACTGCGTAGGCGCTCGGGGGTGTCCAGGTAGCCGCGCAACGCCCGCCCACTGGGCGCAACATCCAGGAACAGCTCCAGCTCACCTTCAGGCAACCCTTGCAGGCCAGCGTCCTTGCCATGCAGGGTCCAGCGCCAGATCCCGCGCAAGGTGTCACCCAACTGCTGCAGGTGCGTATCAGCCAATTCGACGACCGCCTCACCGGGGGTTTCCGGAAACGCCTCGGCGGCCCCCTGGCGCTGTACATACAACGCACCGGGCACCACCACGCCCGTCAATGCCACACCGGCGATGAACCCGCGTCGAGAAATCGTCATTGCAACTACCTGTGCATTTATTGCGGCCGTGGAGCACAGCCCGTCCAAGGCTAGAACGTTGTACACACCTCGAAATTTAACGGCACCGACGCAGTGCCGCCGCCACGGCTGGGTAAATTTCCACAGGGTGGGCTCGTTCAATGCAGGTAGCGGCGGCCTCTATGCCCATCCCTCGACGGTGAACCTACTGAGACCAAGATGACGACTCCACGCTGGAAAAAAGCCCTGTTTATCAGCCTGGCCGCGGCCGTGACCGCAGGTGCTGGGTTTGCCGCCTGGCACTATTTCACTACACCGGCTGGCTACTCCAGAGAGGTGGTGCGCCAGGCCAACGACCTGCAGGAACGCATCATCTCGTTCGACAGCCATGTCACCCTGCCGCTGACTTTCGGCACTGAAGGCAGCGAGGCCGACAAGGATGGCAATGGCCGCTTCGACCTGGCCAAGGCCGCCCGCGGGCGGCTGTCTGGCGCCGCGCTGACGATCTTCGCCTGGCCCGAATCGTGGACCGGCGACGATGGCCCGCACCGGCCGACCGCAGGCTTCGTCGAAGCCGCACGCCACACCCAGGACGTGCGCTACAACGCCATCGACGCCATGGTCCGCGACTTCCCCGAACAGGTCGGTATCGCCTACACCCCGCAAGACATGCGACGCCTGCACGGCGAAGGCAAGTTCGCGGTGTTCCTCAGCATGCTCAATGCCTATGCCCTGGGCGACGATATCGACCAGCTCGACCGCTGGGCCGCCCGCGGCGTGCGCATGTTCGGCTTCAGCTACGTGGGCAACAACAGCTGGGCCGACTCTTCGCGCCCGTTGCCGTTCTTCAATGACACCGCCGATGCTTTGGACGGCCTTTCGCCGGTCGGCAAACGCGCCGTACAGCGGCTTAACGACCTGGGTGTGATCATCGATGTGTCGCAGATGTCGAGCAAGGCACTGACCCAGGCGGTCAGCCTCAGCCGCGCGCCGGTGGTGGCGTCGCACTCTGCGCCACGCGCCATGGTCGACATTGCCCGCAACCTGTCCGACAAGGAAATGCAACTGATCAAGGACAGCGGCGGCGTGATTCAACTGGTGGCCTTCTCCACCTACCTCAAGCCACTGAGCGCGAAAACCCAGGACAAACTCAACGCCCTGCGCGCCCGCTACGACTTGCCGCCGCTGGCCAACCTCAACTACGCGCTGATGCCGGGTGACCCGGTCATCGCCGGCTGGCCGGAGCAGAAGGTGGGCCAGTACGCCAACGCGCTGTACGGCATCCTCGACGAAGAGCCACCGGCCACGCTCAAGGACTTCGGCGACGCCATCGACTACACGGTGCGCAAGGTCGGCATCGACCATGTGGGGCTGAGCTCGGACTTCAATGAAGGCGGCGGCATCGACGGTTGGCACGACGCAAGCGAAGCGCGCAACGTCACCGCCGAACTGATCACCCGCGGCTACTCCGAGGCCGATATCGCCAAGCTCTGGGGCGGCAACTTCCTGCGGGTGTGGGAGCAGGTGCAGCACGCCGCGCAACCCGCCACCACTTCGTCCCGATAACCCTGCGAGCGCCTTCATGAACGACCGCCGTACCTTCCTCAGGCAAGCAGGCTTGCTGGCCGCGGCCCTGCCCTTGGCCAGCCAGTTGCTGCCGGGCGCTCAGGCCGCGCCATTGCCACCCGCTGGCAGCGACGCCTGGGCCGCCTTTCGCGGCCTGTTCGACCTGGACCCCGCCTACGCGCACTTCGCCAACTTCCTGATCACGTCACACCCAAAGCCGGTGCGCGAGGCCATCGAGGCCCTGCGGGCGAGCTTCGACCGCCACCCGGCGCGCAGGGTTGACTGGGACAGCCAGGCGGAGTGGAAGCACGAGGCCGCAGTGCGTGAATGGGCCGGTCGCTACCTTGAGGTAAACCCCCGACAGATCGCCCTGACCGGCAGTACCACGGAAGGCCTGGGCCTGATATATGGCGGCCTGAAGCTTGCACCTGGGCAGGAAATTCTTACCACCGTGCACGAGCATTCGGCGGCGCGCCAGACGATGAGTTTCCGCACTGCACGCGATGGCACGCCGGTGCGCCGCTTGCGCCTGTTCGAGAACCCGTCACAGGTCAGCACCGACCAGGTACTCGGCACCCTGGCTGCGGCCATCAGCGCCAAGACGCGGGTACTGGGCATGACCTGGGTCCATTCCGGCAGTGGTGTGAAGCTGCCGGTGGGCGAGATTGGCGCACTGGTGCGCGAGGTCAATCGCCAGCGCGACGAGAAGGACCACATTATTTACGTGATCGACGGGGTACATGGCTTTGGCGTCGAGGACATGCGCTTTGCCGACCTGAACTGCGACTACTTCATCGCCGGCACCCACAAGTGGATGTTCGGGCCACGTGGCACCGGGATCATCTGCGCGGCCTCCACCGAGCTCAAGCAGCTGAACCCGACCATTGCCACGTTTTCCGAGAATGAAGACTTCGCCACCGTCATGACTCCAGGAGGCTACCACGCCTTTGAGCACCGCTGGGCGCTGGGCAAGGCATTCGAACTGCACCTGCAGCAGGGCAAGGCGAACATCCAGGCGCGTATTCATGAGCTCAATGACTACCTCAAGCAGCGTCTTGAGGCGGTTGAAGCGGTCGAACTGGTGACGCCGCGCAGTGCCCAGTACTCGGCTGGGTTTACCTTTTTCAGGGTCAAGGGCCAGGATGCGGATGACGTGGCCGGGTATCTCAACAGCCAGCGCATTGTCGTCGATGCCGTGTCGCGTGATGCTGGGCCGGTGGTGCGTACCGCGCCTGGGCTGCTGAACACCGAGGCCCAGATCGACCGCTTGGTCGATGTGCTGGGGCGGCGGGTGAGTTGATCTTGAAGCATGCGGGGGGGGGGCGCTTCGCACCCCTTTCGCGACGCAAGGCCGCTCCCACAAGTTGGTTGGCTCCCCAGGGTGGGACGCTTTACCAGTGGGAGCGGCCTTGCGTCGCGAAAGGGGCGCGAAGCGGCCCCAGTGATTCCAACGTTAACTCACCCCCCAACCTTCTTCAGCCAGCCCCCCACATCCTGATAAATCTCCCCCACCTGCCCCACGATCCCGGACATGCGCAAGAAGTCATGGGTCAGCCCCTCGACCCGGGCAAACGTCACCTCGGTCCCACCCGCCACCAGCCAGTCTCGGTAGGCAAGCCCTTCGTCATGCAACGGATCGTACTCGGCCACGAACAGGTACGCCGGCGCCAATGGCTCACGCACCGTCGACAGCAAGGGCGACACACGCCAGTCCAGACGCTGCTCCGGCTGCGGCGTATAGTGCTGGTAGAACCACTCCAGGGTAGGCGTTTCCAGCAGGTACCCCTCGGCATGCTCGCGGTGAGAGTCGCGCTGGCAGGAAATGTCTGTCACCGGGTAGAACAGCAACTGCGCCAGCGGCTTGAACGCCAGCGCTTCGGGCTGCTCGACGGCCGTGATGGCCAGCACGGCGGCCAGGCTGGCACCGACGCTGTCCCCGGCCACCACCACCCGGCGGTTGTCCAAGCCCAACGCCCCAGCCTGCTCGGCCAGCCAGTTGGCGGCATCCAGCACATCATGCAGCGCCACCGGAAACTGCTGCTCCGGCGCCAATCGGTAGTCCGGCGCCAGCACCGCAAACTCACCCATGGCTGCCAGGCGGCGGCACACCGAATCATGCGAGTCGAGGCTGCCCACCACATAGCCACCACCGTGCAGGTAGAAGATCACCGGCTGCAAGGCATCGCCTGCGTCACCCGTGCGGTACAGACGCGCTGGCAGGCTGGCGCCATCGCGCGCCGGGACCTGCAGCTCGCTCACCGCCACGCTGCCGGGCGGGCTTGGGTCGAGCACCTGCGAACTGCCCTCGAACTCGGCCCGGGCCTGAGCCACGTCCATCGCGTGCATGGGCAGGCTTCTGCCCGTCAACCGGCCAAATTCGACCAGTTCCAGAAATCCCGCCAGATCAGGGTGCAATGCCATGTCGGATCCTTGCTTGAACAATATGACTGCTGTCCCTACGGGACGTAGAAGGCGCACCGAAAATTAGCCGTAAGCGCCGCTAAATCGATGGCGGACACACTCGTTATCCCTGCACAACGAAATCCCGTCAGAGGCTAACCGTGGACCTTCAGAGCATCCTCAGCAAACTGTTCGCCAACGCCCATGCCGTCGGCATCGAAGGCGTGTTCCAGTTCGTCTTCGGCCAGGACCGGGCCTTCTGGTCGGAAGTGCGCGACACCAGCCGCACCGGCGCAGGCCGGCACAGCACCCCGGATGTCACCATCGAAGTGGCCGAGCGCGACTTCCTCGGCATCATGGGCGGCACGGCCAACGTCGAGGAGCTGTTCGCCAGCGCACGCCTGAAGATCACCGGCAACATGGGCCTGGCCACCTTGCTGCCGCAAATCATCAACAACGCCCGCAAAGGCGCCGCAGCAACCAAAGTGGCGATGAACCAACGCTACCCAACGCCGCCACGCCTCAGCGAGCGGGTCTCGGCCGCGCTGCCGGCGCAGCGCGAGGTGCAGCGCATTGCCCGGGCAGACATGCCCCTGCAACGGTTTCAAAGCGACTACCTGGCGCACGGCATACCGGTGGTGCTCAGCGATGCCCTGCAGGACTGGCCGCTGTTCACCATGGGCCGCGAAGCGTCACTTGAGCATTTCGCCGAGCTGCAAGGCATTACCCGGCACGGTGACTACGTCAAGAAAACCTTCTCCACCGACCGCGACTTCCGTTCGACCTCCATGGCCGATTTCATCGCCTCGCTGGACACCCCGGCCAAGCCTGGCGAAACGCCGGCCTACATGGGCAACAACATCGTCCCGGAGAAACTCCTGACGCTGATCCGCTTTCCGGACTACTTCGAGCGCCAGCGCTTCATCTCGCCACGCATCTGGATCGGCCCCAAGGGCACCCTGACGCCCCTGCACCGCGACGACACTGACAACCTGTTCGCCCAGGTGTGGGGGCAGAAGTCGTTCATCCTGGCTGCGCCCCACCACCGTGCGGCGCTGGGCACCTGGTCGACCAGCCCCAAGGGCGGCCTGGACGGCTGCGATTTCAACCCCGACGCACCGGACTACCAGCGCTTCCCAGCAGCGCGTGACGTGCCGTTCCTGCGCGTGGTGCTGCAGGCCGGTGACCTGTTGTTCCTGCCTGAAGGGTGGTTCCACCAGGTGCAGTCTGTGTCCACGTCGTTGTCGGTGAACTTCTGGGTGAATTCCGGGCGCGGCTGGTAGCCGCACCTGCGGGGTTAATTTGCAGTGGCGTCGGCTCGTTCCTAGAGAAACCGCTTGCAAGAGGACTCCCGCATGGCCAACCCCACCCGCCTGTCCCAGGCGCTGCAGCAAGGCTTGCGCCGGCTAGTCAAGGGCCGCTCGCCGAGCACCAGCGCCTACCGTGTGTTCGACCTGGTGCTGGCCCGACGCATCAGCCTCAGCCCGTCGCTGACGCGCCTGGTCTTCACTGGCCCCGATGTTGCGCAAATGTGCACCTTGGCCCCTGACCAGCGCGTGAAGCTGTTCTTCCCGGCCCCCGATGGCTCGCTGCCGAGCCTGCCGAACGAGCTGCACTGGAAGGCCGCGCACAGCGCCCTGCCGCCAGCCCAACGCCCGCCGATGCGTACCTACACCATTCGAGACTTGCGCCGGGAAGCCCTGGAGGTCGATGTCGATTTCGTGTTGCACGGCGTCAACGGGCCTGCCTCGGCCTGGGCCACCCACGCCCAGGTGGGCGATGGCCTGCAAATGGTTGCCCCCAATCTGGCCTATGCCGGTGACCCGGGCGGTTATGAATGGAAGCCGCCCCAAGGCGTACGTAAGGTCTTGCTGGTAGGCGATGAAACGGCGCTACCGGCCATCGCCGGCATACTTGAACAATTGGTCAACCTGCAGCCCGAGCTCGCGGTGCAAGCCTTTATCGAGGTGCCCTTGGAGGCCGACTGCCTGGCGCTGCGCCACAGCGCCGCCGCCCACGTGCACTGGCTGCCCCGCGAGCTGCTGCATTGCGAGCATGGCCAGGCCATGCAGCATGCCGTGCGCGAGCTGGCCGACCTGCCCAATGGCAGCGCCGCACCCCAGCTGAAACTGGAAGAGGTGGACATCGACACGCGCATCTTGTGGGAACAGGCCAGCACACGCCACAGCGCATTCCATGCCTGGGTGGCGGGCGAGTCGGCGACGGTGATGGATATTCGCCGGTACTTGATCAAGGAACGCGGATTGCCGCGAGACAGCCTGACGCTGATGGGGTATTGGCGGGCTGGGCGCACTTTCGACTGATGCAGTAATGCCGGGGGGCGCTGTGCGCCCCCGGTAATGATCAGACAGCTGCCCTGAGGGCTTCGGCAAACCGCTGCGCCACGTCGTCGATCTGCTCGCCACTGATGATCAACGGCGGCAGGAAGCGCACCACCGCGCCATGGCGCCCACCCAGCTCCAGGATCAGGCCACGCTTGAGGCACTCACGCTGCACCTTCGGCGCAAGCTCACGGTTGGCCACAGGGTGACCTAGGGCATCACGCTGGCCCTGCGGGTCGACCAGCTCCACCCCAAGCATCAGCCCACGCCCACGGATATCACCCAGTTGTGGGTAATCCCGCTGCAGGTGAAGCAAATGCTGGCGCAGGCGCTGGCCCATGGCCTCGGCATGCTCGGCCAGGCGATGTTCGACCAGGTAATTAATCACTGCGGAACCTGCGGCCATAGCCATCTGGTTACCACGGAAGGTACCGGCATGGGCGCCCGGCTTCCAGGTGTCCAGCCAGTCGCGGTACACCACCACTGCCAGCGGCAGGCTGCCGCCGATTGCCTTGGACAAGGTCACCACGTCCGGCACGATTCCGGCATGTTCGAAGGCGAACATCCGCCCGGTGCGGGCGAAGCCGCTCTGGATCTCGTCGACGATCAGCGCCACCCCGGCTTGCTCGGTGATCCGCCGCACGCCCTTGAGCCACTCGATATCGGCCGGGATCACCCCGCCCTCGCCCTGCACCACTTCAAGAATCACTGCAGCCGGCAGCGGCACACCGCTTTCTGGGTCGAGCAGCAGGTTTTCCAGGTAATGCAGGTTAGCCTTCACCCCCGCTTCGCCACCCAGGCCGAACGGGCAACGGTAGTCGTACGGGTACGGCATGAACTGCACACCGTTGCCCAACAAGGCACCCAACGGCTGCTTGGGCCCGTGGCTGCCCATCAGGCTCAGCGCACCTTGGCTCATGCCATGGTAGGCACCTTGGAAGGCCAGCACGGTGCTGCGCCCCGTGGCGCCGCGCACCAGTTTCAGCGCCGCCTCAACGGCATCGGTCCCGGTCGGGCCGCAAAACTGCACCTTGGCTTCCCGGCGCAGCGCCTCGGGCAGCACGCCGAACAGGTCCTGAACAAAGCGGTCCTTGACCGGCGTGGTCAGGTCGAGGGTGTGCAGCGGCAGTTCGTCGGCCAGTACACGCTGGATCGCCTCGATCACCACCGGGTGGTTATGGCCCAGGGCCAAGGTGCCGGCACCGGCCAGGCAGTCGATGAACTGACGGCCTTCGACATCTTCGACATGGATGCCACGGGCGCGCTTGAGCGCCAGCGGGATGCGCCGCGGGTAGCTGCGGGCGTTGGATTCCTGTTGCTGCTGGCGTTGCAGCAAGGGCGAATCGGTGAACGCGTACAGGGGTTGCGGCGCACTGGCCGGCAAGACCTGGGCAAGGCTGGAAGCGGTCGACATGGGTAGATCCTCGCAAGCAAGCGAAATTGCCCCGCCACGCCCCTGTAAGCAGATGTGTGCGGGTAGTTGTCGCTTGGAGAACGCTTCAGCGCAAGGAGGATTTAGCGGTTGTTGTGGGATTTTTACAGCCTGGGCCGGCCAATAGACCGGCCCAGATCAACGTCCCGAACGCGCTGGTACCTGCAACAGCACCCGCAAGCCATCGCTACGGCTGTCGAAACGCAGGCTGCCGGCACAGCGTTGCACGATTGCCTGGACGATCGCCAAGCCCAACCCACACCCGCCACTCTGGCCGTTGCGCCAGAAACGCTCGGTCAGGTGCTGCAGGTCTGCCTCGGCAATGCCCGGCCCGTGGTCGCGCACCATGAACCCCACCTGGCCGTCAGTCATCTGCACCTCCAGCTCCACCGCGCTTTCGCCACCATGGCGCAGGGCGTTGTCCAGCAGGTTGCGCAAGGCCGCAACTGCCAGCGGCGCGGGCATGCCCAGGTAGATTTGCGTGGCCTCCTCGGGCAGGCGCAATACGATGCGACGGTTATCGCCACCGCCGGCATCCTGCACCGCCTGCCGGGCGACCTGCTCGGCACTGCACTGCACGCCATCCTCGAACGACAGGCTGCCTTCCACACGCGCCAGCATCAGCAGTTGCTCAAGCGTGCGGTGCATGCGGTCGGTACCTTGCTCGGCATGCTCCAATGCCTGTTCACGCACCGCGCCGTCGGTCATCCGCGCCACCTGCAGGTGAGTCTTGATCGCCGTCAGCGGGCTGCGCAGCTCGTGGGCGGCGTCATCGGTCAGGCGCCGTTCGCGCTCGATGGTCTGGGCGATCCGCAGGAACAACTGGTTCTGCGTGTCCAACAGCGGCTGCAGCTCGCTGGGCAGGCCCGCCACCTGCAGGGGCTCGACGCTGTCGGCGCGCCTTCGACGCAAGGCGTCGCGCATCCGGTTGAGCGGCTCCAGGCCCTTGCCCAAGCCGATCCACAACAGGCCGAGGCTGCCGAGCAAAGCCATCAGCACCGGCGCCGAGGCGGCCAGCAGGATCGACTGGTTGAGGGCCTCGCGCTCCATGTGGCGGTCGGCGGTGGTGATGCGCACATCGCCGTGGTTGTAGGTGAACGTACGCCACAACGCGCCGTCGATGGTCTGGTCACGGAAGCCGCTGCGCTGGTCATCCATGGCGCCATCATGCTTGTGGTTGCTGGCCAGGATCTCGCCGCGCAGCGAGCTTACCTGGCACGCCATGCCATCCGGCACGCTGAACTGGTCGGCGGAAAAGTGCGCGTCCTCGCCCTTCGCCGCCAGCGGCTGCGGCAACTGGTCGATCAACCCGGCCACCATGCGTGCCGAGGCCACTAGACGCTGGTCGAGGGAGAACATCATCTGCTGGCGCAGGTCGCGCAGCATCCACGCGGCAGCCAGTACCCAGATAATCACGAAGGCGCTGCCCAGGATCAGGCTCAGGCGTACCCGCAGGCTCATGAAGCAGCCTCTTCCGGTGCTTGCGCCGGGCCGAGCCGGTAGCCCAGGCCGCGCACGGTCTCGACGATACCGTTGCCAAGTTTGCGGCGCAGGTGGTGGATATGCACGTTGAGGGCGTTGCTTTCGACCTCATCGCTGAAGCCGTACACGCAGTCCTTCAACTGCTCGCTGGACAGCACCCGCCCAGGGTTCTGCAGCAATGCCTGGAGCAGCGCCTGCTCACGACGGGACAGATCGACCGGCTGCCCGGCCAGAAAGGCTTCGCAGCTGCTAGGGTCATAACGCAGCGGCCCATGCTCGATGACATTCACCGCGCGCCCGGCCACCCGGCGCAGCAGGGTGTGCAGGCGCGCTGCCAGCTCGCGCAGGTCGAACGGCTTGAGCAGGTAGTCGTCGGCACCGGCTTGCAAGCCATCGACCCGGTCGGTGACCGCATCGCGGGCGGTGAGCACCAGCACAGGCAGAGTCTCGCCCTGCTGACGCAAGCGCCGCAACAGCTTGAGGCCATCCTCGTCGGGCAGGCCGAGGTCGAGGATCATCACATCGAACTGCGCGGCCTGGAGCATCGCCCGCGCACCTGCGGCATTGGCTACCCGGTCCACGGTCAGGCCCTGGGCGGTGAGGCCGGCGCAGATGCCGCTGGCGATCAGGTCATCGTCCTCGCAGAGCAGAACGTGCATGGTGGGGGCTCCGGGGTAAGTGAGGCAGATACTGCACCACGGGTGGATTAAGTGGGGATTATGGACCTTGAGCGTGCGTTTAGGGGGGATGTAGGACCGGGTTAACCTTGGGTTAATCGACCCAGGCCAGCATGGCCCACTTCATCGTATAGCCAAGGCGAAGACATGCGCGCCCTCTTTCTGTTCCTGGCCCTTCTGCTGGCCGGCCCCCTGCAAGCCAACCCGTTCGAGGTCAAATCCGACTTCCTGCCGGTCGACCAGGCCTTTGTCCTGAGCCACGACCGCCAACCCGACGGCCAGATGCGCCTGTTCTTCCAGATCAAGCAAGGCTACTACCTGTACCAGAAGCGCCTGAAGTTCGACGGCCTGAGCCCCGAGCAGCAGCCACAGCTGCCCCCCGCGCTCAACCACCATGACGAATTTTTCGGCGACAGCGCGGTGTACCGCGACCAGCTCGAACTGCTGATTCCGGCCAGTGCGCAAGGCCAACTGCGCCTGGGCTGGCAAGGCTGTGCCGACGCCGGCCTGTGCTACCCACCGCAGACCACCGCCATCGACTTGGGTGGTAGCGTGGCCCCCGCCGCCGATCAGGCCAGCGACCAGGCCCTGGCCAGCAACCTGCAACAGGGCAACCTGGCTTGGGGCCTGCTGGCCTTCTTCGGCCTCGGTTTGCTGCTGGCCTTTACCCCTTGCTCGCTGCCGATGCTGCCGATCCTTGCCGGGCTGGTGCTGGGCAATGGCGCCAGTGCCCGGCGCGGCTGGCTGCTGGCCGGGGTCTACGTGCTGAGCATGGCGTTGGTGTACGCCGCCCTGGGGGTAGTGGCCGCGCTGCTCGGCGCCAGCCTGCAGGCCTGGTTGCAGCAACCCTGGCTGCTGGGCAGCCTGGCGGTACTGTTCGTGTTGCTGGCGCTGCCGATGTTCGGCGCCTTCGAGCTGCAGTTGCCCGCTGCCCTGCGCGATCGCCTCGACCGCGCCGGCCAAGGCACCCGCGGCGGCAACCTTTACGGCGCGGCGTTGCTCGGGGCGCTTTCTGGCTTGCTGCTCGGCCCGTGCATGACCGCACCGCTGGCCGGCGCGCTGTTGTATATCGCCCAGAGCGGCGACGTGCTGCAGGGTGCGCTGGTGCTGTTCAGCCTGGGCCTGGGCATGGGCGTGCCGCTGCTGTTGCTGGTGACCCTGGGCAATCGCTACCTGCCACGCCCCGGCGCATGGATGAATCGGGTCAAGGGCGTGTTCGGCTTCGTGTTCCTGGCCATGGCCTTGTACACCGTGCGCAGCCTGCTGCCAGAAAGCCTGCTGCTGGCCCTGAGCGGCGCCTGGGTGATCGCCTTGGCCTGGGCCGCCTGGCCGGCCCTGCAACGGTTGCCGGCACTGCGCGCGGTGCCGTTGCTGGGCGCGCTCTGGGGTGCCCTGTTGCTGGTCGGCGCGGCCGCCGGGGGGGATGACCTCTGGCAACCCCTGCGCCCGTTCGCCGGGGGTGCCGCGCCTGCGGCCGGGCAGCACGCCGAGGATGCCTTTGTCACCGTCAACCGCCCCGAGGACCTGCAACGCGAACTGGAGGCCGCCAAAGCCCGTGGCCAGTGGGTGATGGTCGACTACTATGCCGACTGGTGCGTGTCGTGCAAGGTCATGGAAAAAAACGTCTTCACCCGCGCCGACGTGCAAGCCAGCCTGGCCGGCGTGCACCTGCTGCGCCTGGACGTGACCGCCGACACCCCGGCGAGCAAGGCATTGTTGCAACGCTACCAGGTACCCGGCCCGCCCAGCATCATCTGGGTCGGCCCGGAAGGCGACGAACGCCGCGCACGGCGCATCACCGGTGAAGTGGATGCCGCCGCGTTCCTGCAACACTGGACCCAGACCAGGAGCCAAGGCTGATGCTGACCGTAACCCTCGGGCCACTGACCATGGCCCTGAACCACCTGCTGATACTCACCGCCTTGGTGATCGCCAGCGTGGTCGGCTGGTGGGTCGCCCGACGCGGTGGCGAAAGCCCGGAGTCGGCCCTGTTCAACCTGTTTCTGATCGGTGTGCTGTGCGCGCGCCTGGGCTTCGTCGTGGCCTACTGGCCGATGTACCAGGATGACCTGGTGCAGGTCATCGACATTCGCGACGGCGGCTTCCTGTTCTGGTCTGGCCTTGCCGGCATCGTGCTGGCCGCGCTCTGGCAAGGCTGGCGTCAACCAGGCCTGCGCCGCCCGCTGGGCTGGGCATTGTTCAGCGGCGCGTTGTTCTGGGGCCTGAGCAGCCTGGGCAGCCACCTGTACAGCAAAGGCACCGAGCTGCCTGAGCTGAGCCTGCGCAACGCCGGCGGGCAGACCGTGGCGTTGCACAGTTACCGCGGCAAGCCACTGGTCATCAACATCTGGGCCACCTGGTGCCCGCCGTGCCGCCGTGAGATGCCGGTGCTGCAACAGGCCCAGGGCGACTATCCCCACGTGACTTTCTTGTTCGTCAACCAAGGTGAAACACCCGAGAACGTCAGCACCTTCCTCGCCACCACTGGCTTGAGCCTGACCCACGTGCTGTTCGACGGCGCCGGGCAACTGGCCCAGCGCGTCGGCTCGATGGCCCTGCCCACCACGCTGTTCTACGACAGTGATGGGCGGCTGATCGGCAGCCACCTTGGCGAGCTGTCCCGGGCCAGCCTGCGCCATGCCCTGGAACCTTTCGACCGGGCCATCGCGCCCACCCCTGCCGCACAAGGAAACTGACATGCGATTGACTGCACTACTGCCCCTGTCCCTGGCCCTGCTGGCCGCCCCGCCCTTGCACGCCGAAGACGCGCTGCCCAAGGCGATCCAGCAACTACAAGCCAAGGGCGCCGTGATCAAGGGCAGCTTCGACGCCCCCGACGGCCTGCGCGGCTACGCCGCCGAATACCAGAACAACGGCATCGCCCTGTACTTGACGCCTGATGGCAAGCATGTGCTGGTCGGCAGCTTGTTCGACGAACAAGGCCAAGACCTCAGCGCCGCACCGCTGGACAAGCTGGTGTATGGGCCGATGAGCAAGGAAATCTGGGCGAAGATGGAGAAAACCGCCTGGATCGCCGACGGCAAGGCCGACGCCCCGCGCAAGGTGTACCTGTTCAGCGACCCCAACTGCCCGTACTGCAACATGTTCTGGGAACAGGCGCGGCCGTGGGTCGAGTCGGGCAAGGTGCAGCTGCGCCACATCATGGTTGGCATCATTCGCGAGGACAGCCCCGCCAAGTCGGCGGCATTGCTGGCGGCCAAAGACCCGGCCAAAGCATTGGCAGAGCACGAGAAGGCCGGCAAGGCCAGTACGCTCAAGCCGCTGGAGAAGGTGCCAGAGGCCGTGCAGCAGAAGCTGGCGGCGAACATGGCGTTGATGGAAGAAATGGGGCTGCAGGCAACCCCGGCGATTTTCTATCAGGATGAGCAGGGCAACTTGCAGAGCCAGCAAGGGGCGCCGCGGCCGGAGCTGCTGGGGAAGATTTTGGGTAAACGCTAGCGCATGTCTTGAATTTTGCAATGGAGCAGAAATCGAGCGCCGCGCGAGCGCCGCGCGGGCGGCGCTCGATGTCCGCCGCCCCGCAAAACTCTCGGCATACCCTAAAGCCCCGAGAAGCCCCTTCGCCCTACAGCCCCTCAAGCTCCGCCATCAGGTCACTCAGCCGGTCAACCTTGTCGTCATCCAGCACACGCCCCTGCAACCCCTCCACATACACCGCCAGTTCCTCCACCGTGCTGCACTCGAACATCGCCCGCAGCGGCACATCCAACTGCAACTGCTTCTGCACCCGCGAAGCGATCTGCGTGGCCAGCAGCGAATGCCCGCCCAACTCAAAGAAGTTGTCGTGTACCCCCACCCGTTCGGCCTTGAGCACATCGGCCCAGATACCGGCCAACACCGTTTCCAGCTCGTTGCGCGGCGCCAGGTAGGCCTGGCTGTGCTGGCTGCCGATGTCGATGGCCGGCAGTGCCTTGCGGTCGAGCTTGCCGTTGGCGTTGTGCGGCAGGCTGTCGAACCAACCCCAATGCAGCGGCACCATGTACTCCGGCAATGCCGCGCGCAGGTGCTGCTTGATCTGTTCGAGCAACGCCCCATCAGGGGTTACGCCCTGATGGGCCACCAGGTAGCCGACCAGGTGCTTGCCGTTGGCGCCTTCCTGCACGCCCACCGCGGCATCACGGATTTCGGCCTGTTCGTGCAGGCGCGCTTCGATCTCACCCAGTTCGATGCGATACCCGCGAATCTTCACCTGGTGATCGATGCGGCCCACATACTCCAGCACCCCGTCCAGGCGCTGGCGCGCCAGGTCGCCGGTGCGGTACAGGCGTTCACCCGGCGCGCCATGGGGGTGCGGGATAAAGGCCAGGGCGGTACGCACGGGGTCGCCAACATAGCCACGGCCGACGCCGGTACCGGCAACGCACAGCTCGCCAACCGCGCCCAACGGCACCAGGGCCTGGTCCTCGCCGAACAGGTACAGGCGGTTGTTGTCGGTCGGGGTTCCAATCGGCAGGTAACTGCCGCGCGTGGACTCGACATCGACACGGAAGAACGCCACATCGTCCGAGCACTCCGCCGGGCCGTAGGCATTGACCAGGCCAATGCCTGGGTAACGCTGCAGCCATTGCGCGGCCAGCTCTGGCGGCATCGCCTCGCCGGTCGGCAGCATCCAGCGCAGGCCGTTGAGGGCCTGGTGATCGTTGGCCAGCATGCCCTGGATCAGCGACGGCACGCTTTCCAGCACGGTGATGCCGGTAGCCTGCACATGCGCCAGCAGGCCTTGCGGATCATGGGCGATGGCATTGGGCACGATCTCCAGCCTGGCGCCGAACAACGGCGCGGCCAGGAACTGCCAGACCGAGATATCGAAGCTCTGCGAAGCGGTCTGGGCAATTACGTCCTGCTCGCTCAGGGCCAGGTAAGGCACCTTGCTGAGCTGGTTGTTGAGCATGCCGCGCTGCTCGACCATCACCCCTTTGGGCAAACCGGTGGAGCCCGAGGTGTAGATGACATACGCGAGGTTGTCGGGCCCGCTATGAATACCCGGGTTGTGGCTGGCGATGTTGCTGGCCTGGATGTCTTCCCACACCAACAATTGCGGCCGCGCCACACCCTCCAGTGCGTCCAGCAACTGCCGCCCCTGCTCGGCACAGGCCGCGCTGCATACCAGCACCGGTGTGCGGCTGAGCGCGACGATGCGCTGCAGGCGCGCGCCTGGCAGGCCGGGGTCCAGCGGCAGGTAACCGGCACCGGCCTTGAAGCTGCCGACGATCATCCCCAGCAATGGCAAACCGCGCTCGGCCAACAGCGCAACCGGCTGATCGACGGTTACGCCTGCGCCGATCAGGGCATGGCCCAGGCGGTTGGCCGCAAGGTTCAGGCCCGCGTAGTCAAAGGACGCGTCCAGGCAACGCACCACCGTGCGTTCTGGGTGCGCGGCGACCTGCGCCTCGAACTGCTCGACATAGCTCTGTTGCAGCGCATAGGCGTGCTCGGTGCGGTTGCAGTCTTCAACCAGGAAGCGTTGCTCTTCGGCACCCAGCAGCGGCAAGTCGCTTACCTCGCCCTCGAAGCCCTGCACCAGCGCCAACAGCAGGCGCTTGAACTCGGCCAGCAGGCGTTCGACGGTCGAAGTGTCGAAGTAACGTTGGTCGAACGACAGGTGCAGGCCCAGGTCATCCCCCGGGTAGCACACCGCCGTCAACGGGAAGTTGGTGTGGGTGCGGCCCGAGTCGGAGCTGGCGTTGAGGTGCTGGGCGTGGTCCAGCACTGCGGTTTCCACCGGCGCGTTCTCGAACACGAACAGGCTGTTGAACAGCGGCTGGCCCTTGGGCAGTTCGCTGCATTCCTGGATCGCCACCAGCGGCAGGTACTCGTACTCGCGCACTTCCATATTGTGCTCGAGCACGCCTTGCAGCCACTGGCGCACGCTGCAGCGCTCGCCGGCAGCGGGCAGTTGCACGCGCAAGGCGATGCTGTTGATGAACAGGCCAACGGTGCGCTGCATCTGCGGCATGCTCACCGGGCGCCCGGCCACGGTGACGCCGAAGGCCACGTCACGCTCGCCGCTGTAGCGCGCCAGCACCAGGGCCCAGGCCGCCTGGGCAAAGGTGTTGATGGTCAGCTGATGGGCCTGGGCCAGTTCGCGCAAACGAACACCGTCAGTGACGTCCAGGCGGGTGTAGCAGTCGCCGACGATCATGCCGTCACCGGCATGGTCGTGGCGCAACGGGCGGTCGCTGGGGATCGCCGTGGCCCGTTCGAAGCCGGCCAGGTTGGCCTGCCACCACTGGCGCGCTTCGTTCAGGTCCTGGCGTTGCAGCCAGCCGATGTAGTCACGGTAGCGTGGCGGCACCGGCAACTGGGCCGGGCGGCCTTCGCCAAGTGCCTGGTAGACCTCGAAGAAGTCGTTCATCAGCAACGAGCGGCACCAGGCATCGATCAGGATGTGGTGGTTGCTCATCATGAACCAGTAGCGTTCATCGGCGACGCGCACCAGGCGCAGGTGGAACGGCGCTTCACGCAGCAGTTCGAAACCGGCCTCGCGCTCCTGTTTGTGCAGGGCTTGCAGGCGCTCTTCCTGGGCACCGTCGTCGAGGCCGCGCCAGTCTTGATAATCCACTGCCGTCTTGCCGGGTTTGTGGATGATCTGCAGCATCGCCTCGCCGGCGTTCCAACTGAACGACGCCCGCAGGGCCTCATGGCGCGCCACCACCGCCTGCCAAGCTTGGGCGAAGCGTTCGGCGTCGAGCGCGCTGTTGATGCGGTAGCGGTCCTGCATGTAGTAGATGCCGGTGCCCGGCTCCAGCAGGGTGTGCAGCAGCATGCCTTCCTGCATCGGCGTGAGCGGGTAGACATCGTCGATCTCGGCGGCAGCGACCGGCAAGTTGTCGATCTGCTCCTGGGTCAGGTGCGCCAAGGGGAAGTCGGACGGCGTGAAGCTGCCGTTGCCGTCGGCCAGGCAGTGGCCGACCAGTGCCAGCAGCTCCTGGCGGTAGCCTTCGGCCAGGTTGGCGATGGTCTGCTCGTCGTAACGCTCGGTGCTGTAGGTCCAGCGCAATTGCAGGGCGCCGGCATAGACCTGGCCGTCGACACTCAGCCAGTTGGGCAGCGGCGCCTCCAGGTCATGGGCCAGGCCCGCCGGTGCGTCCAGCGGCTGGAACAGCGCATCAGCGTCAAACTGCTGGTCGAACTGCCCCAGGTAGTTGAAGGTGATGCGGGCCTGTGGCAGTGCGGCCATGCGCTCGCGCCCGGCCGCGTCGGCCAGGTAGCGCAGCACGCCATAGCCCTGCCCTTTGTGCGGCACCTGACGCAGTTGCTCCTTGACCCGTTTGATCGAGCTGGCGCGCGCAGCATCGTCATCACCCAGCACCGGGCAAAGGCTCAGCGGGTACGCATTGGTGAACCAGCCGACGCTGCGGGTCAGGTCCATGTCTTCGAACAACCCGTCGCGGCCGTGGCCTTCGAGCTGTACCAGCACCTCACTGTCACCGCTCCACCGGCACAAGGCCCGGGCCAGGGCTGTCAGCAGCAGGTCGTTGACCTGGGTGTGGTAGGCCGCGGGTGCCTGTTGCAGCAACTGGCGGGTCTGCTCGGCATCGAGGCCGATGGCCAGGGTGCGGGCGTGGCGGTGCAGGTTGCCACCCTGCGGGTGATCACACGGCAGTTCGTGGCGCACAGTGCCGAGCTGGGCGTGCCACCAGTCCAGCTCGTCGCGCAGCGAGTCGCTGCCGGCGTAACTGGCCAGGCGTGCGGCCCAGTCGCCCAGGGTGTGGGTCTTGGCCGCCAGCGGCAGGCCACGGTACAGCGCCTGCAAGTCTTCGAGCAGCACGCGCCAGGACACGCCATCGACCACCAGGTGGTGAATCGCCAGCAGCAGGCGTTGGCTGCCCTGCCCGTCCGTCACCAACAAGGCGCGTAGCAGCGGGCCTTGCTCCAGGTCGAGGCTGCGCTGCAGGTCGGTGTACAGCGCCTGGCACTCATCGAAGTCGGCAACCGTGGCCGCCCACAGCAACTGCTGAGGCGCAGGCTGGGCATACTCGGCCTGCCAGCGACCATTGGCCTGGCGGAAACGCAGGCGCAGGCTGTCGTGGTGCTGCACCAGTGCAGCCAGGGCCTGCTCCAGTGCCGCGCTGTCCAGCGGCTGGCGCGCCGCCAACAGTACAGCCTGGTTCCAGTGCTGTGGCTGGGCCACTTCGCTGTCGAAGAACCAGTGCTGGATTGGCGTCAGCCCGGTTTGCCCCTCGCGCAGGCCCTGCTCGATACCGCTTGGCGCGGCGCTCAGGCTGACCACCGTGGCCAGGGTCTGGATGGTCTGGTGCTGGAACAGGTCACGCGGGGTGAACTGCAGGCCCACCTGACGGGCCCGGCTGACCACCTGGATCGACAAAATCGAGTCGCCACCGAGTTCGAAGAAGTTGTCCTGCACGCCAACGCGGGCAACGTTGAGCACGTCGCGCCAGATCTGCGCCAGCTGCGCTTCCACTTCGTTGCCTGGGGCCTGGTAATGCTGGTGCGCCTGCTCCAGGTCCGGCAGCGGCAGCGCCTTGCGGTCGAGCTTGCCGTTGCCCATCAGCGGCAGGCTGTCGAGCAGCACCAGGTGCGCGGGCACCATGTAGTCCGGCAGATGCTGGCGGGCATCGGCCTTGACTGATTCGCGTAGCGCGGCCTGGGCCTCGCTGTTGGCACCGGCCTGCTTGCACACCAGGTAACCCACCAGTTGTTTGCCGCCCGGCAAGTCGAGGGCCAGGACCACCGCCTCGTCGACATCGGCATGCGCCTGCAGGCGGCTTTCGATTTCGCCCAACTCGATACGGAAGCCGCGAATTTTCACCTGCTGGTCGGCACGGCCCACGTACTCGACCAAACCATCGACGCCCAGGCGCACCAGGTCACCGGTGCGGTACAGGCGCCCGCCCTGTGTGCTGAACGGGTCGGCAACGAAGCGCTCGGCGCTCAGCCCCGGGCGGTCGTGATACCCCTGGGCCAGGCCGGCACCGCCGATGTACAGCTCGCCGATGCCGCCTTGTGGCAGCAAGGCCAGGTCCTCATCGAGGATGTACGCACTGCGGGCGCCAATCACGCGGCCGATCGGCACACTGCCCAGGTCGGCCGGCAGCGTGGGTGGCGCCAGGCAGGCCAGCGGCATGACCACGGTTTCGGTCGGGCCGTAGGCGTTGAAGAACTGTTGCGGCGTGAACGCCTGGCGAATGCGCTGCAGGTGCTCACCGGTCAGCGCCTCGCCGCCGGTGATCACCAGGCGCACCGGCAACTGCTCGCCCTGCCCGGCCAGGTACTGGGCCAACTGGCTGCCATAGCTTGGGGTGAAGCCAAGGATGCTTACCTGTTGCTCGCGCACCAGTTGGCAGATCTCTTCAGCGCCCCACTGGCCTTGGGCACGGATCACCACGCGGGCACCACACAGCAGCGGGGTCAGCAGTCGCTCGCTGGCCGCGTCGAAGTTGATCGAGTAGAAGTGCAGTTCGCAGTCGTCGCTGCGCATGCCGAAGGCCTCGATCACAGCCTGGCAATGCATGGCGATTTCACCATGGCTGACCACCACGCCCTTGGGCTTGCCGGTGGAGCCCGAGGTGTAGATCAGGTAAGCCTGGTGCTGCGGCAGGTTGAGGTTATCCAGCGGGGCATCGCTGAAGGCGGACAAGCCTGCGGCATCGTCTTCCAGGCTCCAGCGGGCCACGCCGTCTGGCAGTTCGCCAAGGGTTTCCAGCAGCGCACGTTGGCTGAGCAGCAAGCCGATGCGGCTGTCTTCGATCATGTAGCGCAAGCGGTCGAGGGGGTACTCGGGATCGAGCGGCACATAGGCACCGCCCGCCTTGAGGATGGCCAGCAGGCCGACGACCATTTCCAGCGAACGCTCCAGGGCCAGGCCGACGCGTACCTGCGGGCCGACACCGCGCTCGCGCAGGGCGCGGGCCAGGCGGTTGGCCTGCTGGTCCAGTTCGGCGTAGCTCAGGTGCTGGCCCGCGAAGGTCAGCGCAGGGGCCTGTGGTGTGCGCGAAGCTTGGGCGGCAAACAGGCCGTGCAAGGTCTGGTCGAGTGCAAAATCCTGCTCGCCTTGTAATTGCCCAACCAGCACGTGCTGCTCGCCCGGGCTCAGCATCGGCAGCTCGCACAGGCGCTGTTGTGGGTCGTCCAGCAGGCCGATCAGCAACTGCTGCCAGTGTTCGGCCATGCGCGCAATGCGCGGCGCGTCGAACAGGTCGCGGCTGTAGGTCAGGCAGCAGCCCAGGCGGCCATCTAGGTCAGTGACTTCGAGGTACAGGTCGAACTTGGTGGCGCTGGCGTCGTTGACCAGGTAGTCGACCTGCATGCCCACCAGCTCACGGCTTTGCTGGAACGCCCAGCGCTGGACGTTGCACATCACTTGGAACAGCGGGTTATAGGCGCTGCTGCGCGGTGGCTGCAGGGCTTCGACCAGCTGGTCGAACGGCAGGTCCTGGTGCGACTGGCCTTCGATGGCGGCCTGGCGCATCTGCTCCAGCAGCTCGGCGGCGGTCATCTGGCCGTCCAGTTCGCAGCGCAGTACCTGGGTGTTGAGGAAGGCGCCAATCAGCCCCTCGCTTTCCGGGCGGATGCGGTTGGCCACCGGTGCGCCGATGCGCAGGTCACGCTGGCCGCTGTAGCGGTGCAGCAAGGCCGCCAGGGTTGCCGTCATGGTCATGAACAGGGTCAGCCCGCGCTGGCTGTTGAACGCATGCACGCGCGCCACCAACGCCGGGGCGAGCTCGAACCGGTGCAACTCGCCACGGTGGCTCTGCACCGCTGGGCGTGGGCGATCGGACGGCAATGCCAAGACCGGGTGCTCATCGCCCAGGCGGGCTTTCCAGTAGGCCAGCTGCCGCGCGCCTTCGCCGCTTTCCAGCCATTGCCGCTGCCACACGCTGTAGTCCAGGTATTGCACCGGCAGCGGCGTCAGTGGTGATTCGCGATCATCGACAAAGGCTTCGTACAGCTCGCCCAACTCGCGGGCGAAGATGTCCATGGCCCAGCCTTCGGTGACGATGTGGTGCAAGGTCAGGACGAAGTAATGCTCACGTTCCTCGGCCTTGACCAGGCAGGCGCGCAGCAGTGGGCCACGCTCGAGGTCGAACGGCTGGTGCGCCTGGTCGTCGGCGAGCTGTTGCAGGCGTTGCTGGCGGGCCTCGGCGGGCAAGGTGCTGAAGTCTTGCCAGTCGAGGTGCACGCCGCTGTCTTCGGCCACGCACTGGTACGCCACGCCGTCGATGCTGGGGAACGTGGTGCGCAGGGTTTCGTGACGCACGATCAGCGCCTGCAGCGCCCGCTCGAACGCGTCCACGTGCAGCGCGCCACGCAAGCGGGCCATGCCGCCGACGTTGTAGGCAGGGCTGTCGGGCTCCATCTGCCAGAGGAACCACATGCGCTGTTGCGAATACGACAACGGCACGGCCTGGCGGCGGTCGACGCGGGCGATTTCGCCTTGCAGGTTATGCGCGCCGGCCTCCCGCAGGCGCGTGATCTCGGCACAGAACGCGCCCAGCTCGCTGGCGTCGAACAGCACTTTCAGCGGCAGCTCGACATCGCACGCCTGACGGGCCCGCGAGACGATCTGGGTGGCGAGCAGCGAGTGACCACCCAGGGCAAAGAAGTCGTCCTGCAGGCCGACACGCGGCAGGTTGAGCACTTCACGCCAGATCGCCGCGACCTGCTGCTGCACGGCACTTTGCGGCTCGACATGCTCGCGCTGTTGCCACACCGGGGCGGGCAGCGCCTTGCGATCGACCTTGCCACTTGGGCCCAACGGCAGGTGTGCCAGTGGGATCAACTGCGCCGGCACCATGTACGCCGGCAGTTGCTCGGCCAAGGCGGCCAGCAGTGCAGCCGGCTCGGCCGCACCGCTGTAGTAGCCGACCAATTGCGCGCCCACAGCGTCCTTGTGGATCAGCACCAGGGCCTGCTCGACACCCGCTTGCGCCAACAGGCAGGCCTGCACTTCTTCGGGTTCGACGCGGAAGCCGCGCACCTTCACCTGCTGGTCGAGGCGCCCCAGGTATTCCAGCGCTTCCAGCTGGACTTGCCAGCGGGCACGGTCGCCACTGCGGTACAGGCGCTGGCCGTCGCCGTCGGCCTGGGGCACGAAACGCTCGGCCGTCAGGCCCGGGCGGCCCAGGTAACCTCGGGCCAAGCCTGCGCCGCCCAGGTACAGCTCACCCGGCACACCGGGCGCGGTGAGTTCCAGTTCATCGTCCAGCACGCGGCACAGCACGTTGCCCAACGGGCGGCCGATCGGCGAGCGCTCGCCGTCTTCGGCCTGGCAGTGCCAGTGGGTGACGTTGATCGCGGTTTCGGTCGGGCCATAACGGTTGTGCAGTTGCACCTGGGGCAGCAGTTGCAGCACACGGTCACGCAGGTTGGCCGACAACGCTTCGCCGCCGGAGAACAACCGGCGCAGGCTGGTGCAGGCGGCGGCCTGCGGCTCTTGCACGAACACCTGCAACAGCGGCGGCACGAAGTGCAGCGTAGTCACGCCATGCGCTTGCACCAGCGCAGCGATACGCTGCGGGTCGCGATGCTCGCCAGGGCCTGCCAGCACCAACTTGCAGCCGGTGACCAGCGGCCAGAAGCACTCCCACACCGAAACGTCGAAACTGATGGGCGCTTTTTGCATCAGCACGTCGCTGTCGTTCAGCGCATAGGTGGCCTGCATCCACTGCAGGCGTTCGGCCAGGGCCGCATGGGTGTTGCCCACGCCCTTGGGCTGGCCAGTGGAGCCCGAGGTGTAGATCACATAGGCCAGGTTGTCGCCGTGCAGGTGCAGGCCGGGGGCATGGCTGGGCCAGCTGTCCAGGTGCAACTGGTCGAGGGCGATGGCGCTGACGCCTTCGACCTGCGGCAGCTTGCCCAGCAGGCCGCTGTGGCTCAGCAGCAGGCTGGCATTGCAGTCGCCGAGCATGTAGGCCAGGCGCTCGGCCGGGTAGTCCACGTCCAGCGGCACGTAGGCGCCGCCGGCCTTGAGGATGGCCAGCAGGCCAACCAGCAACTGCGGCGAACGCTCGACGGCGATGGCCACGCAGGTATCGGGACCGACGCCTTTGTCACGCAGGTAATGGGCCAGGCGGTTGGCTTGCTGGTGCAACTCGGCATAATCCAGGCTGCCGCCCTGCCAGGCCAGCGCGGTTCGCTGTGGGGTCAGCCGGGCCTGCTCGTTGAGCTGTTCGACCAGCAGGCGCTGGGGCGCCGCCGCCGGTGCCTGGCCCCAGCCGAGCAGCTGTGCGCGGTGCTGTTCATCGAGCAACTGCACCTCGCCCAGCGCCAGCTGCGGCCGGGCGCAAACCTGCTCGAGCAAGGCCAACAGGTGCGCGGCCAGGCGTTTTACCGTGCTGGCCTCGAACAGTTCGGCGGCATAGTCGAAGGCCAAGGTCAGGCGGCCTTGATGGTCCTCTTCACTGTGCAGCTGCAGGTCGAACTTGGCTTCGCGGCTGTGCCACGGCAACTCTTCGGCAAGTAAACCTGGCAAGCGGCGCAGCGCCGAAAGGTCACGCTGCTGGTGGTTGAACATGACCTGGAACAGGCCCTGCTCGCGCGCCTCGGGCAGGGCTTCGAGCAGCTGTTCGAACGGCAGGTCCTGGTGGGCCTGGGCCTCAAGGGTGGCCTGGCGGGCCTGGGCCAGCAGGTGATCGAAGGGCAAGCGGCCATGCAGTTGCGCACGCAGCACCTGGCTGTTGATGAAGAAGCCGACCAGGCCCTGGGTTTCCAGGCGCGGGCGGTTGGCATTGGGCACGCCGATGCGCAGGTCTGCCTGGCCGCTGTAGCGGTGCAGCACCGCTTGCCAGCCGGCCAGCAGCACCATGAACAGGCTCGCCTGCTGCTCGCGGGCCAGGGCGTTGAGCGCTTCGGTCAGCTTGGCCGGCACCTTCAGGGTGTAGCGCGCCGCGCGTTTGTCACGCTGGCTGGCGCGCGGCTGGTCGGTGCACAGGTCGAGCACCGGCAGTTCATCACCCAGCTTGGCTTTCCAGTACTGCAACTGGCGTTCGGCCTCGCCGTCGGCCAGCCATTGCCGTTGCCAGGTGCCGTAGTCGGCGTAACCCAGGGGCAGCGGCGCCAGCGTGGCCGTTTGGCCCTGGCAGTGCGCGGCGTACAGTTTGGCGAACTCTTCGAGCAAAATGTTCAGCGACCAGCCATCGGCAACGATGTGGTGCAGCGTCACCCACAGCTGGTGGTCTTCATCGTCCAGGCGCGCCAGGGTCACGCGCAGCAGTGGGCCTTGGCACAAGTCGAACGGCTGCTGGGCCTCTTCCTCGCGGCGCGCGGCAACTTGCTCGGGGGCCTGGCCTTCGAGGTCCAGGCGACGCAGGCTGAACGGCTGCTGGGCCTGAATTCGCTGCAGGGCTTGGCCATCCACTTCGCTGAACACTGTGCGCAGCGATTCATGGCGCGCCACCAGGGCCTGGAACGCAGCCTCCAGTGCGGCGACGTCCAGCTCACCGCGCAGGCGCAGGCCGGCCGGAATGTTGTAGGCCGCCGATTGTGGCTCCAGTTGCCACAGCAGCCACAGGCGGTTCTGTGCCAGCGATTGCGGCAGCGACTGGTCGCGTGCCAGGGTGGTGATGGCCTGCGCTTGGGCGCCACCCTCAGCGAGGATCGCGGCGACCGCAGCGCTGTACTCGCCCAACAGCGGGGCTTCGAACAAGGTACGTAGGCTCAGGTTGATGCCCAGCTCATCCGCCAGGCGCGCGGTGGCCTGGGTGGCTGCAATGGAGTTGCCGCCCAGCAACAGGAAGTGGTCGTCCGCCGCCACGGCTTCGACCTTGAGCACATCGCGCCACACGGCGGCGATACGGGCCTGCAGATCATCTGCCACCGCGCCGCTTGCGGGTTGCTCGCTGGCCTGCGGGAAGCGCGCGTAACAGTCGAGGCTGCCATCGTCCATGCGCTGGCGGCAGGCCGAGCGTTGCAGCTTGCCGCTGGAAGTCTTGGGCAGCGCGCCCGGGTTGAGCAACAGCACCACGGCCGGCGCCTGGCGGCAGGCGTCGGCGATGACCTGGCGCAGGGTCTTGATCAATGCCTGGGGCTCGAGGGCTTTTTGCACGTTGCGGCTGATCTCCACCGCCACGCCGATGCCCTCCTCGCCCTGGTGGTCCACGGCAAACACCGCCACGCGGCCTTTGCGCAGCACGTCGACTTCGCGCTCCAGGGTTTTTTCCAGGTCTTGCGGGTAAAGGTTTTGGCCGCGGACGATGAGCATGTCTTTCAAGCGCCCGGTGACAAAGACTTCACCCTCGCGCATAAAGCCCAGGTCGCCGGTGCGCAGCCAGGTCTGGCCATCGCGCTCGACGAACGTGCGCGCGCTGGCCTCAGGGTTGCGCCAGTAGCCCAGGGCGATGCTCGGGCCACCGGCCCAGATTTCACCCACCTGGTTGTCGCCCAGCGCTTCGAGGCGCTGCGGCTCGACGATGCGCACCGCATGCCCGGGTTGCGGGTAGCCACAGCTCATCAGCACGCCGCCGCTGCCGTTTTCGGCGCGGTTGGCGGCGAAGGCTTCGGCGTCCAGCGCGAGGGCGCCGATGCCCTGACCACGGCGGCTGCCGCTGACGAACAGGGTCGCTTCGGCCAGGCCATAGCTGGCAAAGAAGCTCTGCGGGTCAAAGCCACAGGCCTGGAACTTGTCGGCGAAGGTTGCCAGGCTGTCCTGGCGAATTGGTTCGGAGCCGGAATAGGCCACGCGCCAACGGCTCAGGTCGAGCCCGGCCAAGGACGCTTCGCTGACCCGTTCGCTGCACAAACGGTAGGCGAAGTCGGGGCCACCGCTGATGGTGCCGCCGTATTCGCTGATCGCCTGCAACCAGCGCAGCGGCCGGGCGAGGAAGTAGCCCGGCGACATCAGCACGCACGGCACGCCGCTGAAGATCGGCTGCAGCAAGCCGCCGATCAGCCCCATGTCGTGGTACAGCGGCAACCAGCTGACGATGACATCGTCGGGGTTCACATCGATGCCGAAACCGTGACGGATCAACTGCTCGTTGGCCACCAGGTTGCCGTGGCTGACCTGCACGCCCTTGGGCAGCGCGGTGGAGCCCGAGGTGTACTGCAGGAAGGCGATGTCATCGCTGGCCAGGGCAGGTGCCTGCCAGGCATCGGCCAGGCCCGGGTCAAGGCCATCCACGGCCAGCAGTTCAGGGGCGTTGTGGGCCGCCAGCGCGTCCAGGCCCTGCAAGCTGTCGTGCAGCGCCGCGACGGTCAGCAGCAGGCGCGGTTCGGCGTCGTCGATGATCGACAGCAGGCGCTCCTGGTGATGGTGACGGGTAGATTCCGGTGGGTACGCTGGCACGGCGATGACGCCAGCGTAGAGGCAACCAAAGAACGCCGCCACATAGTCCGGGCCACTGGGGAACAGCAGCACCGCACGGTCACCGAACCCGGCCCGGGCCTGCAGGGCGGCGGCGATGGTGCGCGCGCGGCGGTCCAGGTCCCGGTAGCTGAGCACGGCCTGCTCGCCAGGAGCGTCGGCGAGAAAGCGCAGGGCTATCTTGTCCGGGGTCTGCGCGGCGCGTTGCGCCAGGGCCTGGACCAGCGAGAGCGGGAGTTCGAAGGCGTCCGTCATGGGGTGTTCCTGCCAGTGTCTGGTGAAGTCGGGCCGGCTGCGCCGCGCACGTAGGCGGGCAGCACTCGGCGGCCGGATGTACACAGGGGAACGGATGGGCGGGGGAAGAAATTAGCGGGGTATGGCTTGAGAGGTGTGGCGTTTGGGAGACCGAGCGCCGCCCGCGC
>NZ_BNTL01000024.1:0-59054 GCF_022179005.1 Pseudomonas sp. PAGU 2196
GGATTGGGTGTTGAGGG
This sequence comes from Pseudomonas sp. PAGU 2196, assembly GCF_022179005.1. NCBI lineage: Bacteria > Pseudomonadati > Pseudomonadota > Gammaproteobacteria > Pseudomonadales > Pseudomonadaceae > Pseudomonas > Pseudomonas sp. PAGU 2196. The sequence goes on from NZ_BNTL01000024.1 coordinate 18, forward strand.
GGTAGAAACGGTGGGGGGTGGCAGCCGGTGAAGGGCGGCGGCGGAGAGCGGATGCGAGGATCCTTAACTGACTTCTGGTGGTCATGCATGCGTTCCTTTCGTTATGGAACTGCCACCGCTCGCGGCCAAGCAAGTTGGGGTGGCAGCAGTACGCGGGTTGGCCGACCGGGACGAAAGGAGCCCGGCACACCCGAAGGTGTCCCGCGCACCACCGCCATAACGCGACATCGCGGGCACAAAAAAAGCGCCTGCGATGAAGACTGGGCGCTGATGCGCCTTTCGATTCCGACCGGCCAAGGTCGCGTCGCCGATGCTTCGGCGACTGGGGCAATTTATCCCTGTGAGGGGGCTATTGCAAGGTTTGGGGCTGTGTGAATGTTCGCCGATTGGCGTAGGCTTCCGACATGCCGCCTACTAGTGCTGACGCAGAATATAGGCATTCAGTAGCATTCGCGGGGGACTGTCAGTCGAAAATCTCGAGGTCGCTATAAGGGTGACGTCGGCATGCAGCCAATCGTGATTTCAAATCACCCACATGAGATTCCAATTGATGCTCATCAGGATCTAGGAAGTAGTGAGAGTCACCTTCACTCTTGTCTTGCCGCCAAAGCGGAACTTTCAGCTCACGCAGACGACGGGAGAATTCGGCGAAGTTTTTCTGATCAATCGAAAAGGCATAGTGCGTGTAATTGCGCTGCATGTCTTCGGCGCGCACAGTGTTACTAGAAAGACAAAGCCAGAGGTCGCCCAAGCTAAGATACGCCCCCGTTTTCCAACGCGCTGACAACTTGAAGCCCAGCGTTTCCGTATAAAAGGCAATGCTGCGTGGCAAGCTGCCTACGGCGAGGGTGAGATGATTGAAGCCAGTCAGCATGAGATCACCTGAGACACATGTGCGGCTCGAATGTAGATGAAGCAGGATGAATGAATCGCCCTGAATCGCCCCTGGTCTCGTAGACACCACCCGCCCATTGCCATTGCCGAATGGGTGAATCCAACCGAAGTGGTGTTGCGCCAGGGCGACCTTCATCAGGGCGTATTTAGGCGAGTCGTCACGGTTGATGAAGCTGACCAACTCTTGCATATACTGCGGCACTAACACACCGTCCGGCGGTAGATGCTCCGTCTGAGCGATCCTGACGGTGCCTTCCCGGTAGCCGCCAGGCGTTTTATCGCCTTCGCGCTGCAACCCCAGCAGGGTCATGGCGTGTAGCTCTCGAATCTTATGCTCTGTCAGGTCTTCACCGGGCTTCTTCGATGTAGTCCATTGCCTTTTCGATATTGGCAATTTCCAGCAACTGGTCGGTGCTCTCAGCTTTGCTGCAGGTCGTAGTGACAAAACTGGGGCATCTGAAAATTCTCTCTAGACGAAAAAACATTATCTAGAAAAATTCGGCCTTTCCCCCCGTAAACGTTGGTCAACACCGAATCAACAGATAACCACTATCTAGAAAGCCGTGCGACGCTAAGTGAAAAACCGCGCCCCATTAAGTCAAAAACAAGCAAATCAGCAGAGTAATAAGCAGGCACAAAAAAACCCGCACAAGGCGGGTTTCTTAGTGCGGCCAACAAGCGAAAAATCGCCACTGGCCAATCTGAATGTGGTGCCGGAGACAGACGGACGGTTGTTGGCCGTGAGGGCCCGGTTTTCGCGGGACTGGGATTTGGTGGACTCTCTGGCTTACCTCATAGAGCATCTACAAACAAATCAGCTAGCTATGGCTTCCCGTGGACTCGAATTGGGATTTTTGAAACTAGCGCCAAGGATTCCGAATAAGTACCAGAGGAAGTAGCCTCTGCTTAGAGTACGTAATATATAGGAAAAGTAAAAATAGGACACAGCTTTATGTTACTAATTACCGGCAACAATTTAAATCAGCTTCCACTTCACCCCATTTTTTCGAACCCAGACACGTAAAACCTACCACTCTTTTCGCATATAGGCTTTCCAAGGAGCATGATCAATAGAAGTTGTTAACTTTAAAATATCGCAAAATCTATCGAAGTCGTAAAGCTCATAACTTTGAACCGATCCAACCTTTATCGCTTGCTGAGCCGCCTCGATGGCGGGATCCGAAAATTTTCTTGAGGTTGAAACATATATACAACTCCTACTTTTCTTAAGAACTGCTGCCCCAAGGAATTCTCTAACACCGGAAACCCCTTCAACATGATCAAGACTTTTTCGGCGCTTAACCTGGACTACCGTAGGGCTATCTGAGTTCACAAGAATCAGATCTATACCACCATCATGTGACCGCCCGACATGTTCGACATCACATGTAAAATACTCTCGAAACACTGATTGAACAAGCCTCTCCATATTGCGATCATGTATATGTATTACATCGCCAAAATTTTCAACCAAATACTTTCTAATAGCCTCGATTGGCACATACCTGGAAGATAGATCATAGCTTTTCAATATGGCGCTTTCCATAACGAAGGACCTTGCTTCGATACCCACAGTTGTTACCTTATCGCATCTAAGTCGCCACCACCCGCAATTACCACACTGCTTTACGTCCTCTTGAATGTCAAACTCGCCTCCCTCAAGCCACTCAGGATAAGTTAACTGATAATCACAATGAACTATTTGAGTTTGAATTTTGCAGAAAGGACAAACACCATCCTTTTCTCGATCGAAAAATAAATCTTCGTTTTGATCTGGTGTCTTCCCTCTATCCTGATGACCTCTTTGAGTAACTGTCTCACTATAATCTAGTATTTTCTTCATATCGTTCAGACCTACGTCAGCAAGACAACAGAACCACTGATTAATTTAGATAAAAAACTAACATAGCCCTCTGATTTTGCAAGAAGAGATTAGCAGCGAGGCGAAACCAAAAAGAAAATGGGTTAATTACGGCTTTCATTGAAGGCTAGCTAGGAACTCACGAGACTCTCTAAAACCGTCAACTAGAAGCATGGCCATTATATCGACCACCGTACGACCGCAAATGAAAACTGCTAATTACTCACTCAAGCTAAGTATTGGTCTGCCCTACAGTACATCAGTGTTCGGGCAAGTGGCTTCAATCACTCCTAAAAACTGGGAAGATGAAGCCTTCACCTGATCGCTCACGAGCATCGTATCGGCCGACAACGCGTGGAGGTTTCTGAGGGTAGTCTAAAGCTTTGAGTTCAATGAGTAAAAAATATGGAAAAATATAGAACCCAGCTCTCCAATTATCGAAGAGCCGGGCCGTACGTGGAGCTGAGCCTTTAAACCTAGAAACTACATATTTTAGGCCACCTCTCTCTCAGTCTCTATTAGCTGGGTGCTTATAGGCGAGATCCCCTCAAGCTCCAATGTACGACAAATTAGTTTATCGAGCTGATCAAACTGTCTGTCACTCCCCAATACAATACCGCACGCCTGCAGGGAAGGGCTTACAGGCGACTCTCCAAAAACCCCCAGCGGACCGTAATGAAACCCCCTAAAGCTAGCTCTATCATCAGGATGGAGAATAGACATCGAAGAGACTAGTGGCTCATTCTGACCAAACCTATGTATACCATGTACATACTTCATGGTTAGGTCTGGCAGATAGTCAATAAAAGCTTTGTTCGCATAACTATATTTAGCATCCAGCACTATAAGCCTAACTCTTCCCTGCGAATTTTTTATCTGTATTACAATATCTGGAACTCGCTTGCTATTTGTTCCACTTTGGCTTCTATTCCTAACAGAACGAGTATCCTTATTTACTGTAAATGCCTCTCCATTTACGATATACTCCGGGTGCCGATTATGGTGATTTAACGCCCAGTACTCAGGCTCCCTTATCACTTCAATTTCATTATTATCTTTATCCGCAAAGGAAGTTCTAAGCGCACGCTCCCTGGTTTTCAGGCTATCACGGAATGAAGGATGCAAAAATTTATTAGTAGCTTCTAGGACTCGGAAATAGCAGTATGCTTCAAAGAGCATGGGGATACTCTCAATTGCAAACAGGTTTTCGTATGCGGTCCAGTCAACCTTTCCTTTCTCATGCCACTTAATTATTTCGGTGAAAAGGTCGCGATACGCCGGTTTGCATTGCGTCTTTGGAGTCATGATTGGCCGCTCATGTATAGGATGCTTAACAAAAAGCTGCCTACTCACGACGACCTTGTACTGGTTAAGTACCGATAGTATTGCTTCGACCTTATTGATCTGAGATCCTATTAATTGGGCCTTAAAGCGAGTTACTTTTTCAAAAAAAGAAATGTAGCCATTGGGAATTGCGATAAGAGATCCGTGTCTATTTAATTCTGAGTCCATTCTGTTTCCTAGACCTTGAGCCGTTCGAATCAAAAGATCTATGAATCCATGAATGACGCGATTCTCATATATATCAGTTTGCTCCTCGAGCACCGGTAGAAGTAGGCCTGATGCTTTGAAATAGTCACCATCGTAGAACACGTGGGCATCTTCGAGATGATCCGTGGGTTGGAGCACCGATAGGTTTTCAACTAGCCAGCCGATGGATGAGTCATCTAGCTCTTCACGACCGGTAAGGGCCACTAGCTTCTGCTCTGGAACCAGCCGTGTGAGAGGTGAACTTAATACGTGTGGAAGGAGCTCTTTCAGTGCTGCAATTGCATGTTCTAACCGCTCAAATGTGTAGTTTGGTGAAACTGCCCCCTCTTCGAACCCCACAGTGTGTCGTGTAGCACTAAATACTGAGTGTAAGGCTTCACTAGAAATGCTTGCCAAATATTCAAACATCTTTTCAACCTTATCAGCCGAGCTTTTCGTGGCCACGACTTGAATTGGCTGAAAGTTTACTAGCTCTGACACCTCACCATTTTCATTGCTGAACAGCAAATTAAGCTCAGCCACACCAAAATAATTCCAGAAAAGCTTGCTGGCGGTTACATTGGAGCTGCCGCTGGGCGTCCAGGAGAACTTGACAAGATCTGGATCGCCCGGAAGATACGATACAAAAGATGCGGGAATACTATGCTGATATAACTCCAATATGGAGGAATGGTAAACGCTAGAAACCATAACATCAAATTGTACTTCTTCATCCTCTAGCAGCCAGGGAATATCACCGACTTTCGCTTCAGACTTTTCCTGAAGCGTTATTACCTGCCCTTTGCGGGAGCCGGTCATTATAGTTAATATAAGCTCCATAATCCTTCCTAGAAGAATGAATAGGTGCCGCTAAAATCGTTTCCACTTGTTAGAATCCGCTCAAGGTGCTTATTAGAGCGGGGGTGGTTCTTACCAAGTGTTTCTTGGATTTTTATTATCCGATTCTTAAATTTAGAGCCATACCCTTCAATGTGCGGGAGAATATGTTGTGATACAGCAAAATCGAATGCCGTGTCTGGATCCATCAACTCATTGGTCACTGCAGCAGCGCAATAGTTAGTGATGGCCGATCGCTTACGGTGAGAGATGCTTATCGGTTGACCCAACTCAGAATCACGCCGACTTAATATGCTAACTAACGCATCAAGCATGTCCTTATGAATTGTGGATAACTCAGCTTCATCCCCCTGACATTTGAAAAATTTTTCAAATAGCGAGTAATCAATTGCTCCGTCGAGCATTAGGTCCTCGGTCTCGAATCCATAATCAATATCTACTTCATGGTCTATAGATATTACCGGAACTCGATCTATCAACCTTGATGAGAGGCGTTCAGTGGTTGAGTCGTGGTTAATTGTGGCAATGAAACGCACGTTCTTAGAAACTTGGAGGTAGCGTTTGTCAGGATCAGGTATGCCGGTATCAATTGGGCGGGCACGCCCTTCGGCATCGCACATGCCGAGGAAATCAGACCAATAATGTTCCATTGGAGAGAGGTTTGCTTCATCGAGTAAGACCATCTGGAGCGTACGCGCCCCCCCATCGTTTCGATTGAGGAAATCATACAATCCGGTTCGAGCACGTTGATATGTGCTATTTAGACTATTATAAAAACCGAGAATATCACGTCCGGATACCCACCCACGTGATACTGGCATATACAGAAAGTTCTTATGATCCTCAGGAGACCCTAGCTGCAAAGCTTTTGCCAGGCGAACTACAGTAGAGGTTTTTCCAACACCAGGAGGACCAGCAAGAACAGTGAGGAAAGACTGAGTAGTGCTAATTAGAAGATTACTTAGCTCTGCACTTGAAAATGTCTTTCCATTATCCCAATCCAGATGACTTCTGATTTTATCAACCAAGTCCGCTGCATTGGCTGGTATGCTTGAGGCAAAATCAACCGGGGCAAATTCGATATTGGGACCTTGAGTGATATTCCCCCCCTTCAATACTCTCCCTATCACATGATATTCACTAATTCTCTTAGAGAGCTCGTCTGTATTTTGCAATTGGTCTTGATAAGATTTTGCTGCAGCCTCTAGACGCTTGTTGTTTTCTTGAAGGAAGATGTCTCGACGCTCCATCTCGGCGATATTATTAGCAATTGCCAAGCGACTGCAAATTTCCTCTAACTCTATACCTTTTTGATCCAATGACTTTTCTTTTGCGCTAATCTCATCCTGAAGCGATTGCTCCCGAGCGCGCATTAATTGTTGGATTTGCTCATCAGCCTCTGCGTTTACTTCAGCAATTTTCTTTTCGGTTTCAATCTTGGCTTTTTCGACTCTACCATGGACACTTGTCAATTCATCCTGCTTAGTTTTTATCTGATTTTCAATTGTATTGAGCTTCTGCTTTAATTCCGTCTCCATCCGATCAACGTCAGCAGTTATTTTTTGAATTTGCGTCCCAAGTAGACTTTTTTGGTTTTCCTCCACATATTGAGTAAGAAAACGAGAGCCAGTTGTGGAGTCAAAGTAGTCCTTTACAATTTGATACCCAATATCGGATTCATTTAGATAACGATCAAGTATTCCCTTAAGTCGTTCAAGACGCTCATCTTTAACATGAGCTGCTCGACGGAGCCGCTCAAAGTCTGAGATCGAAGTTGACAGCTTTTCCGCTTCTTTTCTTGAAAGAGTCTTAGCATTTTTTCCGAACTGCAGCTTATTGAAGTGTCGAATTAACTTTCGATCACTCATAAAATCGTGAGTGGAATGACGGCGATTTGCCAGTTCATTAGGGGAGCTTATATATGCACAAGCTTGGTTATTTATACTTATATGAATAAGATTCTCTGAAAGTTCTCGAACATCAAATACCCCTAAGCAATCAGCCCCAAACGATAATTTGGGTGTAGCTGCAGCCTCAACAACTTGTACTGAATCACCAGGGACTGTTGATGCCTGAACAGGACCGTAAACTTTTTGCTCTGACTCATCTAGAATAAAGAAAAGGCCTGACGGGGCTTTAACTGACTCCGGAAGAATGCCCGTTTCGATTGGAGGTAGTTTGCATTGCACAATAGGTAGGAAACTATTTGCAGAGAGGGGAAGAATGTCTTTTCCCATAGCCCAATATCGATCAATCCCATGATCTTCAGTTTTTTGCTCGTCCTTGTGATATTCTTTAATTAGGAAAAGTTCGCCATCCTCATAGGATGTATCTATGGCAGAGTAGCCTTTTGATATATAAATCCCAGATGGAAACCTAAATCTATCTAAAGCTTCATAGCGACCATCTTCACTTGCAATTAGAACTGGCTTCACCACTCCACGATCGTCACCTACAACTCGATCCTTGTAGGCCACAAGACTTTCTGATTTGATCATTTAATTTTCTCATCAATATTATTTACAAGAACTCATTAATTAACCCAATAGATTTTATAGCTTTGCCTCCTTACCATCCAAACTTTAACCATTAGCATTTAAAACCACCAGCAGTCACGAGACGATCGTTAACATTGAATTAGAAAAGTCAAACCACTACATCATCAATCACTCAATGACGGATTTTTCAAACCCAGCCTATGAGCAAATAAAAATATACACTTCAGTTTAAGATTTCCGGATGAATTAAAACCTTCGCGCCGGAAAGAAATTAATAATATTGTTAAGAGATGCGTAGTTGAAAAGCGGCCTGACCAGGCTTGCACTTGCGGCATGATAGCCTCATTAATCCAGCCTACTTTCAGCATCGCTCATTCCTTGAGTTACTAGGCAGTGCCATTGTGCCATCAGTCTGCCTGATTTCTAGATATCTGAATAGAGAAGTCTCATTTCATCGCCGGCAAAATCGTCGGGTGTGCTTGAACGTAGAGACTATCCTCACAAGTCCGGCCCCAAGAGGCATTTTCGCGTAAATTTCAGCAGCGTGGCGAGAGCGGCGGCCAAGCAATGCTAAGTCAGTCATCTCATCTCCCGATCTCCAATCTTCGCCCCACGTCATCCCGCCAAGAATGTTGAGTGTTATCAGGGATCAAGGCCCCTGCGACCTGTGGGGATGTCCTATAGCGCGGGACTGGCGGCTCTTTACGACCAAGAGCAAGGGCATCTCATGATCCGGCCTCCTGAGCACCGTTACCAGTGGGCGGGTGGAGGCTGCATTGGCTGACGAGACCAGTGCCGCGAGATCCTGAGCCAGGTGCAAGCAGCAATGCGATGACCGGGGCATGCCTGACTGTCAGTCAGGTGCAGTCCATTCCTTGGTCTGCGGCACCATCATCTACAGCGCTGTTGCTGGTGACATCGGCGTTTGTCACGCCGATTGTCACGAGGGGGAATGCCGCAAAGCCTTGTGCAATCAGGGCTGCAGCAGTGGTAGAAGTGCCTGTCTCTTTCCACAGAAAGAGACGGGCACAGGTTGGCGCAATATTCGGCCAAGCGGATAGGTTGCTGCAGGGCAGCGAGGTACGGTGTGTCTGGCGCACGAGGGCCATATGTGTAAGAGCATCCATCACCTGGGAGGTGACCGGGCGAGCTGCCGGATGCGAATCACCCTTGGGGAGAACCAACGCGGGAGCGGCGTGACTTTGAAGGTTCGGGCCACCTGGGATGCTGTCATCGACAGCCTTTGCACGGCCAGTTCTACGCCTGTGGATAAACCCGGTCAAGGGCAGAAATTCAGCGCTCTTGGGGACGTGAAAAGCGGTTATCCACCGGTGGAATTCCGTGGTAAATCCCGGACAACGTCGTGGCTTTTAGCTCTTCAAAGTGAGGTCCATCCAAACAGGGCGGCTTTGCAGCCCTGTTTGGATGGACCTGCGTGAAAAAGCAGCCAGCGCCGATCTTACAGGCTCACCCGCGATTGAATGCGCCATGACCATTTGGCAAGGCTGTGACGTTGTCGCCTACCGGATGGGCAAACTCATGCGGACTGACATGGCCCGATCTGTTGGCATCGATGTAATTACTCCACCAAGCCATGATCAACCGACGCTGCTCCAGAAATTGGGCCTTATGGATGTAAGCGGCGCGTACGCGGTTACGCTCCTGATGACTCATCTGCCGCTCAATCGCCGCGTCCGTCCACAGCCCTGATTCGAGCAAGGCACTACAAGCCATGGTCCTGAATCCATGCCCGCACACGTCCTTGGTGGTGTCGTACCCCATATTGCGCAGCACCTGGTTAACCGTATTCTCCGACAAAGGTTTCCAATACCTGTGGTCACCGGGCAAAACCAGTTCAGAGAAGCGATTCAAGCTGCGAAGCCGTTCAAGGATTTCGATGATTTGAGGCGACAGCGGTACTATCTGAATGTCCCCACTCATCTTGGTCCCGCGAGTGGAATAGCGGACGCCTTCAATCGGCTTACGGGTATCGGGGATCTCCCACATCGCCCGTTGCAGGTCGAATTCATCCCATCGCGCAAAGCGCAGTTCACTGGAGCGCACGAACACATGCAGCGTCAGCAGCACTGCGAGCCGAGTCAGCTCGCGACCGGTGTAATTGTCGATTCGGCTCAACAATTCAGGAAGGCGGTTCAGCGAGAGCGCAGGACGGTGCACGGTACGTGGCGCTTGAATCGAGCCGGCCAGATCGAGCGCCGGATTCTGGGTGATCTGTCGCGCCCGCTTCGCGCCCCGCATGATCGTGGATAGGTAATTTTGCACACGCAGCGCAACATCCATCGTGCCGCGATCCTTGATCCGCTGGGTGACCTCAAGCAGATCGTGGGTGTCGAGTTCAGCGATAGGCCGCTGGCCTATCAGTGGAAACACATGGGTGCGCAACCTGCTCAGCACCGTCTTGGCGTGCCCCTCAGTCCAGCGCCGGGACATTTCGACATGCCACTCCAAGGCGACAGTTTCAAAGAGAAGACTCGCCCGCTGGGCAGCAATCTTGGCCTTCTGCTTTTCTTCCATCGGATCAAGGTTATCGAGCAACAGTGCCTTGGCCTCATCGCGCTTGGTCCTCGCAACGGCCAACGAAACGATGGGGTATTTGCCGATGATCAGCGTGCCTTCCTTGCCGCTGGGTTTGAAATACCGCAGCCGCCAAGTCTTCGAGCCACTGGGTGCGACGTACAGGTACATGCCCCCGCCGTCGAACAGTTTGTAGGCACGACCACGCGGTTTGGCCGTGCGGCATTTGAGGTCGCTGAGCGGAATGGCTAGACGAGGCATAGGGGTACGTTCTCCATTCAGGAAAGACGCTGTACCCCAAAAATACCCCCGGTTATTGGGGATTTTGTTGGTTCCCGACGGAGGGTCGTGGAAATGAAAAACCGGCCAGAAGGCCGGTTTAGAGGGCTTCCAAAGCATTCAGCGGAATGCAGTGGAGCTGGATGTGGTGCGGAGACAGGAATCGAATAAGACCCCTTCAGCCCCCAGAAAACTTGACGAACTGCTTCGCCAAGCTTCTGGTGTATACCTAAACGTATACCTAAAACACAATCTACACATATCTCAATGCACACCGATCTCCAGCAGTCCAATAATGGAAAACTGGTCAATCCATTGCATCTGTGAAAGTGGACCAATCTACTTGACCGATAGCGTTAGTTAAGTCCAGAAACTCGGCCACCAGTTTCTGATGCTCCTCCGAGCCTTCCCGCTCCTGATCAATCAAGCCTTGAACCACTTCACGCCGCAGCGCCTTAATCGCTGGTTTTTCCTTGTTATGAATCTGTCTCCAATAAGCATCCGCGTTTTCCACCTCACCACTTGCTAGTTCCCACTTGCATCGAAGTGCGAGCAAAGAGTCTCGTTGAGTTGAATTGAACCTCTGTTCAGCCTCACGAAGGTGAAGCGCTGCCGGCTCCAAATCATTGATCGCTATCTCACACTTTATACGTTGAGAAAGCATGGCGAACGGAGGCCGAGTAGTGTGCTCAACAGCCTCTCTAGCGAGCGACGTAGCTTCCACCTTACTACCAAACTTGAACTCTACAGATGACGCCCGATGCAGATAAAAACCTTTTTTATCAACCAACTCCAAGTCAGCCAACGCCTTCCTTGCAGTTTCTTCATCACCATCCGCAGTCGCAATTATAACTAAAAGATCCACAACATATCTATTTTTACGCTCACTACTACCTTGAGCAGCAATTAAATATTCTTTCGCCTTAGGAAAATTAGCAGAGTGGAAGTAACAGCTTGCCAATTCGCGATTTATCGCAACTCCTTTTCGACCACGCGCCAAGGCCTCTTCATAATTACGAATAGCCTCAGGGATGTCAGATTTAAGCCTAGCAATAAACCCGTGAAGAAAATAGAACTCTTTAATAGAACCGAGCTCTCTAACCTTCTGGGCCTTCTCTACTGCGGTTTTAAAATCTCCCATTTGCGCGTAAGCTCTAACTAGAAAGCTCAAAGCATCAACGTTATCTGGACGTAATGCGGTTGCTTGCTCACCAATTTCGATAGACCTATCGTATTCCCTCTGATGATAAAAGTCTTGGGTCAGCTTGACCAAGTCTGCCGGAAAGCTCAGTTCGTCTCCATCCGAACCTAATCGTGCCATTTGCTTCGCCCGGTACAAACTCCTTAATAGGTCTATACCTCCTCTTTCTATCCCTGCCTCCTCAACGTACGTCTGTAACGCTTTTGCGACTTTTACATGCGGTGTTTTCCATCGATCAAACAGATTCTGAGAAGACTCTACTAACGGTTCCGATACACGATAGAAGCCGTCGTCATTCACTTCCAGCACAGAGCAGTGTATGAGTTCCGCGATAGCGGCAGCTAATACAGAAGAACTTAAGCCTGTACACTCACCAATGACTGCGTAAGGGAGAGGGCTGTAGAATGCCAAAATCTCGAGCACAGAACCTTTGGGAGCTTTGTTCTCAACTCCATTTAATTGAGCCGCGAGCACCCTGGATCGAAAGTCAATCATTGGGCGTGGCTCACCGAGCAGCAGGTCCAGGCCCTCTCTAGCTGCAAGCTCCCCGGCGTAATATGCCGCAGGCGGGTAGCCCCGGACAAATTCGGCCAAGCTCTTTATCTGGGGCGCATCAAATTTTATTTGGCGCTCACTCAGAACTTTAACTAACAACCGCTCAATATCATCTGACGGCAATGCTCTAACAGATTCGCACACTACCCCGGCGTAAGCAGATTGAGGGCCCACAAGCCCTCCAGGCATACGCCTGAATATCATACCGATGTAAAGACCACGATCCTTGGACACAGCCTCTACTAGAGACCGACACACTCCCGTCGCATCTCCGTCTTCTGTAAGCAGTCCACCAGCATCTACCAATGTCAAAAACGACCTATCGCTTGAGCTCGCCAAATATTTCTCTAGCCGAGCCTCCTGCTCAGGAATTGATTCAGAGCGAATCTGATCTCCTAAAGCTTTCAAAGACGTAATATCAGCCCAAAACTCTTTCTCCTCCGCCAACTTAAAGAGCAAGTCTGATAGCTCGTCCCCACTTTCCACTTCAAGAGAGACGAAGTCCTTATATTGCAAATAACTTCTCGCAACATCCTCCAGCAGTGTCTTACGACCTATACCAGGCAGTCCCCATAGAGTCACCAATCGCGGCAACTCACTCGCAATAGGATTAAGTGCCTTACTTATGCGATCCCTTTCTGTTCCACGCCCAAAAAAATATTTGGATCGGGATGCACCAAGTCTTTTGTCTAAGATTCTGGCTATACTTCTTGAAACAGAACTGGGTGATGTGGCGCTAACCACTAATCCTTTAGTGAGCCACGGCGGTAGATCTTTATGAGTTACGTCGCCCATCAGAAAAACCAATGCATCACTCAGCAAGCCAGATATGCGTTTATCTTCAGCAATGTCAATCTCATAGGAAACCCAAGATGATTTTAGGGCATCACGGCTAGCAAATAAAACGAACGTCTCCGCCGAAGCCAGACACCTCGCAATTTCTTCCTTAAAACCCTGGCCTATTTCAAATTCATGCTTATCCAGAAAATAGTGCTGTCGCCCTAGCAACCTGCCTACTTCCTCAACAAAAGGCTTATCATTCGAAGAGTGTGATAAAAAGGCTTTCATTTCGCATCCCTGTCTGTTTTTTAGTCATAAAGCTGCTTAGCCCACCACACCATTTAGGCTGCGAGCAAGACTTGTAACGCACTATTCTGGGCTCGCCCCAGAGCCCCTCCCCGGATTCTGCCCTATACTGACGAAAGCGGGACGCCACGAGCTGCAGGTTGCCCCCAGCTTTTCCACTTGCCCTCAAAGCATACTGCTTGCGATGGTGACATTCGAGTATCCCCGCGAAATGGCTTCTGAACGCTGGTCAAGGCTGGCGTCGTTCTGGACATGCGCTCACTCGATGCTAGACGGTACCGACCCGCAAGCCCCGCCCTACAGCTCAACGTCTATATCCGACGCTCGCCGCTACCAGCTCTGCGATGCCCTGGCGCACGGCATCGATATTGTCATCCATCGTCGCCAACGCGCCGTTGACGTTACCCACTACCGCATCCGATCCCCGCTCGCCGACCCACATGGCCAGTTCCTCCACTGAAGCCCTCAACGCGTCCTGGTTGTGACTGAGGCGCTCGAGCACCTCGGCGACGGTGCGTAATTCTTTCATCCATGGCACTCCACTGGGTTGTGGAGGAACCATAGTTGATCGGCAACGGCTGGCAAATGCACAGGGCATCTCCGTCTCGGAGACACCTTTGCCGTAAGGGCGTGGTGATATCCACCATTCCCTAGCTGTGGTGGCGACCATGGCCCGCGGCGCAGGGGCGAGTCACTTTGGCCGCCCCCCTTTTCGGGCCCGGCATGTCAGGTTTTGTCAGGCTCTGGACTACCCAGTTTCCCTTGACGAGCACCCACGGAAATTCTTGACGACCTCCGCTCCCACAGATCAGCCTGACCTAGCGCCAGCCCTTGTACAGCAAGGCCTACAGCCGATCCTACTCAAACGCCAGCGGCTGAATCCGTCAGGGGTCTGTCAAGGATTCCGTCAAGGCCTGTCAATAGTTTCGCCATCCCCCGCCATTCTGGACGGGTACACGCCGGTCGACGATGGTCAGCCTCCCGCGCCCCAAGTAAATCGCCGCTCCCGCGGCATTCCATCTGCTGGCTCTGGTCCCGATCCGTCCAGAGCCTGTCCAGAATTCGAGCTTCGGCATTAGACGGGACTGTCCTCGCCAGCCCATCACGCATAGGTCCAGGCCAAGCCCGGCAAGTGATCCAGCCCAGGGGGCCACCGCTCACCGTCTAATAGGGTCTAGTGCTGGTCTAGTTTCACCAGGCGATTATGGACAAGCGTGCGGCCGGAGCAGACCACCACCAGATCGGCAGCCTAGCCATCACGCGCCATAGCGCCAGCACCATCGCGCAACACCTGCGCCGATCCGCCCTAAGCGGTACAAAATCCGTCAGGGGTCTATCAGGGGTATGAGACGGCCAGGGCCGCTTGTTTGACGGCCTCCCGCACGGGACTGGCCTCAGACGCCCACCCGGTGCTGATTCCGTATCATGCCTGTCTCACATTTCGTAAAGCCCCGGTAAAGGTACAGGTAGGGCAACTCATCAACGTTCATCAACAGGTTTGGTATCGATGACGGCAACGTTCGTCGATACCTGGAGTAGCTTTTTAACCTCGGATGCTGAATAACCTTTGGCATGGAAGGCTTTACCCTCCTCTGAGTAAATGATGATTTCTCGGCTTTTTCTCGCCTCAATCCAAGCAACAATCACCCTCGCGATAGCATTCCAAGGCATCGCATCGGAGAGAGCCGTTATTGCCTCAACAAGTCCCGAGCCTTGAGGGGCAATGGAATAAGTGTGGACCGGGCCGTGCGAAATAGCTGCCTCATCTAATGCAGCTAAGAACGACTCTGCGCTGTGCTTGAAAAGCGTTAAGCGTACCGATGCGTACTCCTGGGTGCTCATCCTATCCTCGTTCACTGATTTGAAACGACTACCGGGTCACGGCAGTGGGTGCTTGCCCGAATAGTACTCGATACGGTTCTGGCTCAAACCGAAACGGTGGAAACTTCTCTGGAAACCACTTCCTGAAAACCTCAAGATTTCTAAACAGGCATACCGCCCGGATAGCGGTCACGAGCCTGATGCTCACCCCGCCTGTGCGCACTGACGGTGCTCATGCCATAGTATGGAAAAATACAGGCTGCCATGTCGGGTAGGCTGCCCCAGGCTCGATGGAGAAAACTATGTTCGCAGGAGCTACAGCTGGTGAGGTTTATAAGAAAACCTTTGAGCTGCTGTCTGAGGAGAATGACCGAGGTGCGGTACTGCTCAGCGGAGTGATAACCGACGGAATTCTGGACGAGATGATCAGAGCGCGCCTCATAGGCTTACCCGCAACCCGAAAAGGGAAACTCAGATTCCAGTATGCAGCCAAGATCGACATGGCTTTCTCACTAGGCTTGATTTCACAGGAAATGCTGACACTGCTGCATAGCCTGCGCGATGCAAGAAATACCTTTGCACATGAGGTTGTAAACAGTCTCAACGACACTGCTATCTCTGGAGCCATTCAATCGGTCTTCGAAGCGGTGCCCAGCCTCTATGAGGGCTTCATGAGTGAGTGGATTACTAACCTGCAGAACACTCTGCGAGGCGTAGGCGTGGTAGATGAAACGGTGATAGCTAGTGTCTCTCCAGGCGCAAGGCCCAGATTCAACAACTACTTGGCATTGGTCGCGGCTCGACTTCACGACGCGTCCACAAAGGTCGAACGGCTCAGCTTGGCGGGAATTTAGCGCAATTAAATATTCCCAGCATGGTGAATCGCCCCCTGGCCACCTTGAAACCTGTGTGCAAGCTAAATGACGCCTACAAGGACCAATAGACAACCCGAGTCGTGACCCTAGCCTTCAATCCGAGGAGATATCTGATGCAACGCGATATGGACTTACTGCGCTTGCTTTTGCTCTACCTAGAGGGAGCAAGTACCAAAGCCAATTCGATTTTGGTGTTTCGCAACGGGGAGCCGGCCATCCAAGGATATACAGACGATGAGGTTCGGTACCATCTCAACCTAGCAGTACAGGCTGGCCTGATCGATCAAGGTGGCAAGGGGCCTTTGAATGGATTCCAGTTCCGTCAGCTCACTTGGTCTGGTCACGACTTTGTGGATGCCGTCCGAGATGACGAGATATGGGGCAAGACACGCCAAGGCGCCAAAGCTGCGGGCGGGTTCAGCGTCGACTTACTGAAAGATTTAGCCAAAGGTTTTATTCGGAAGAAAATTGCCGAGCACACTGGGGTAGAGATCTGACGCCAGCCGGTTATGACTGGCGCCCAGGTTCGCGCCATGGGGGTTGCGAACCGAGCGTGCGAACCACGGGTGCGAACTGCCAGGTACGCACGCCAGCATGCGTACCGTAGGCGCGTACCAGGCTGCGCACTCTGGCAGGATCGCGCACTCCGACGCGTGACGATCGCGCGTGAAGCGCTGCGCGAACCAGGCTCGGCACTGCCTGCTGGAGCTGCCCATATCGTGGATACCAGGGTGGATACCGACTGATCTGTTCCGCGCCAGCGACCCGGCCAGACGTTGACAAATGTTGACATCGCCAGCAGCCTGGCCCCGTAGTCAGAGCCCCAGCCTTCTCAGCTCTAGGCCAAGCTGGCCAACCTGTATTTATTACTCAGCGGAATTTTCTAACAGCTCCATATCATGGCCATAGTAGCGACGCACATTGACTCGTCTGCCACTGCGCAGCAGGTATGAGGTCCAGATGAACAGAGAGTCACTTGTGCCGCTCAGACCAATCCCGCCAAACTCCTCCATGTTGGGATGCTCTGCCAACGCGCTACAGGTATCGACGAAAGTTTCGTAGGGTACTGAGAGAAATCCTTCAAGCTCTGATCGATCTGGTAAGCCTTCAACCTTGAATTTGGAGTCGACCTGCTTCTCAGCCTGAGACCATGAAGTAGCGACTTGAATAGTCTGAAAGGTCATTGAGTACCCATCAATTTTTCCTTGCAAAATTTCAACAGGTCTTCCAGACAGCGTCTTGCAGATTGCGGCAACATGCCTTGGATTGGCTCGAGGCCCTACATACACTCGGCTCAACGCATCATCGAGATAATGCTTTGGCCCAACTTCTCCGGTCACGAAGCGCCATTCTGCCTCATGGCACCACTCTATACGTTTCTGCGCTAGTCGCCTCACGACTCTAGCGTCATGGTCCTTTGCAAGAACATCTGTGAGATTGATCGGAGAGGCTGGAGAGGTCACATACTGAACTTCCAGAAGGGGCTCGCCCTTTAAGTCGCCGGTGGACAGTTCTGGGGTACGGAACTCCAAGCACATCCCTGTGAAGTTACTGGCGTAGTACGCCCACATAGGGAGGTACTCATGAGTCGTTGATAATGAGATCAAGGCGAAGCGGTCAGTCATTTCCTTCAGAGGCTTGTAGAAATGCTGGACGCTCACCCCACTTGGCCTAAGAATTTCGTCAACGAACTGGTCACTAACGTTACCCGTTTCGTAAAAAGCTTCCATTGGATCATTCATCTTCCCGAATGGAGGTGCGAAGAGATAAGCCTTGTTAAGCGCATCAAGCTCCCGCTCTAAGAGGTCATCCTCAAGCGGTCGATACCGAAAAAGTACTGGAGGGATTTTCTGCTTACTCATAGCTGCGCCCGTATTCCTGCGTTTACTGATCCTGAAGGCAAATCATACGATCGATCGCTAACCGCTGAGACTGACGATATGGTCCCAGTGAGACGGTTTGGTCTGTCTCGCGCCACGATTTGGTGAGGTCGCATTTCGTGGCGCACTAAGAGTCACAGGCAGTTCTTTGTCGATTCCAACGCGGTCGCCTTGCCAGCCCCAAAATCGAGATACGAGCGCTGATAGAACTTCACATCGCTCCCCTTTGCGGTTTTGCTGACCTGCAGAACTTCATTGGTATTCATGTCGTTCCCGCTCAACAACCTGTATCCGTTCTCGGTCTCGCTCAAGGTCGCATCCGGCCTCGATTCCTGCCATTGAGGGAAAACACACAAGGCATATTGCTTGGGAGACTTGTGGGTCTGAGCAGCATAGGTGGGCCCCTTCTGGATCAGCTCACCGGGCGAATAGCACCCGGTAATCGAAAGGGTAACGGCTGCGGTCAAAGCGAGGCTGGCACAGCGCATGGGCGGTCATCCATTACGAAGAAAACTGAAAACCTACCATGCGCCTGAGCAAAGCCCAATCAGTGGCGTCGTTCGCCTAGCACCTCTCCACTGGCCGCTATGGAGAACGCTTGCCGCCAGTAGTCCACCAACTCTCCTTTTGGCCTTGGAGTCATACCGGTCAGATAGGCCACAGCAGGATGATGGCCACCCATGGTTCCGAGCAGGTCGTCTGCACACACATTGAAATCATCGCAGAACTCAGCAAAGGCCTGATTCGCCGCGGCCACTTGGTCAAGGCAATCCGTGATCCCTCCAGCGTTATTCCCCATAGCGGTACTTGCGAAGTTCAGGGCTAACCCGCGCATTTCGCATTCGAACAGCTGGGCTACACGACACAGCATCCTTGTCGTATTGAGAAACTCCAGGCTTGCAACCTCCACATGCTCAGTGGGGCAACTGTCTATCAATTGGCGGACTTGGGCGTAATCTTTCTGAGCGATGGCCTTGATTGTGAGACCGATCCTTTCTCGCACGTTCACACCTTATCCTCCGCAACAATTGATGCCGAAATGATCGCTCCGCCCCAGCGTCGATGGCCAATGCAGATCGGCACGGGGTTGCCGCTCGCCACAGTGTTTTTGGCGCCGCCGAAGGCGTAACTAGGAAGGTTTTCCGGTGCCCCGCTCTGTGATAGGCCACCGGCCTGCGGACTAAGCATCTGAATCACGCCTCCAGCGGTATTTGCAATGCCGGCCCCCATGACTGCCGTTGCGGCTGCACCTGCGGTCATGAATGAAGCTACGACGATCAACGCTACGCCTATCACTGTCTGGAGAAGACCTGCGCGCTTGCTCCCATGGACCACAGGCACGAAGCGCAGCTCCCGAGCTCCGCCCATGCCAAGTTCTTCCTCACCGATGTTTCTGCCGTTTTTGAAAACTGCGAAGCGCAACCCTCGGCTTTCAGCATCGGCAACGTCCTGGGCAAAGCCCGGATAGTTCACGTCGATCGCTTTGACTGCCTCCCTAGGGTCTCCCCGGTCCAACAGAAAACTTTGCTCCTTGAAATATTTTTTCCGCAGGAAGCCCCCAAGACGCACCGTCGTCCTAGGGGTGTAGTGAGCTGCTGTAGCTGCCATGAGTGAACTCCTTGATGCGCCGCTGGCGCTTATTGTGGGCAGGTGCCCGATGGTGATTAATCGGGCTGGTTACCCGATCAGGTTGCAAAGAATTGCCTCTGACTCCGCCATGTCGTCGCGCTGGCTGGCGATTAGGTAGCGGAACACCGTCAGCGCCTCGCTCCTGTCGCGGGGCCGGATCTGCGCCAGCAGGCCGAACACAAACCAATCCCGTGCCGTTGCCTCGGGCGGCCCGTCGCTGGCGTCCTGGTCGACGGCGTTGCGCAGCCGGTAGAGGTGGTCCCAGTAGCCCAGCTCGTACAGGCAGTCCGCCAAGGTGTGCGGCAGCAGCTCAGAGTGGGCGTTGAACCGGGCGGCTACCTGGCCTTTGTCGAAGTCCAGCAAGGGGCCGCTACGCTCCAGGCCTGCCAGCGCGCCAATGCAGAACGCCTCCGCCTCGGTGTCAGCCAGAAGGGCGTCACCGAAGCGGGCCGCGCCTTCCAGCCCCAGCCGGTGCCGCTCGACGGCGCGTGTGGCCAGCGCCTTCAGGTCAGCGAAACCGAACGACGATATGGCGGCGAATGGGTGGCCGGGGTTGGTGGCCACCAGGTGATCCCGGTACCGCTTCTCCAGCACATCGAGCGGCGTCCTGATCTTCTTAGCGCCCTCCATGGCCCGCTCAATCAGGGCGACCTGACCGGTGCTGATGATTGAGCGCAGCCACAGCACCGCATCAACCTCCTTATCCCCGGTAACCACCTCCTGCGGCGGCAACTCAGGCACGCTCGGCAGGGTCTCGGTGCTGGCGCTGATCGGCGGCAGGGTGAACATGGCGCGGTGCTGCTCGTTTTCGCGGAACGCCCCGGAGCGTGAAACCAGGGTCTTCACCGTTCCCAGCGGCAGGCCGGTGATTTCGGCCACCTCACGCAGCGAATGACGGCGGCGTAGCTCCAGCACCAGGCGGCGCTGATCGTCTGAAACCCGGTGTCTCATCTTTTCGGCTGAATCAGCCTGTTTCAGCATGACCATGGCTTACACCACCCTCAGAGTGGGCGGCAGCTTCGGCCCGAGTGGCGCCCCAGGGGCGAACGGGTCAGGCAACACTCCATCGGGGCAATCCCTGATGAAGTCCGCCATGGCCGCATGGCAGGCGTTGAACAGCGGCGCGTCATTCCAGTCTTGTTCCCGGCGCTCTACGCTGTCCTCCAGCGCATGGATAAACACCAGGTCGTTCAGACTGGTGACGCCCTCCCGCCTGGCTTGTTCGCGCTCCACGGTGTTCACGTTCAGCAGGTCGCACAGGCGCTCGAACCCCAGGACCTGGGCCAGCCCGTCATGGTCGAGCAACAGCGATTGGCCGAACCCAGCCAGCGCCACCAGCGCCTTGGCGCGCTCAACCGATCGGTGCGTCTGCGCCCGCTCCTCCAGATCCGCAATCGCCTGGCGGGTGAACGGCAGGAACGCTTTCAGCTTGCCCGCCTGCCGACGCAGAGCACGCCGCTCAGCGTGGATCGAATCCAGATTGCGGCTAATGTTGCGGCAGATGCGCCGTGTGGTGATGAGTTGCGTGCTGGCGCTGATACCGGGCTTCAAGGCGATATCGCACAGGCGCATGGTCGGTGTGGGCATCATGGGTGGGCCTCCATGGGTGTGTTGTCGTAGGTGGTGCGCAACCCGGTACCGATCAGGCAATGGCGGCCGGCAGGCGCATAGCAGCCCCGGCAGGCCATGACATGGCTGATGTACTGGTCGCGGGCCTGGCGCCATTCAGCCGTGGCATTGGCGGCGTTGGCGTAGGGACTGGATGACAATGGCGCAGGCTCGACCAGCACCAGGCGCGGACGATCCGGGGCGCGTTTCGCCATGGGTGGTTTGCCTGCGCCAGCAACGTTCGGCGGCATGTGATTGAGCAGGTCGGATAGGAGGCTCATGGCGTCACCCCACCCGGATTCCCATAACGCCCAAATGTGTCTGTGAAAAAAAATCGGGGGAACGGGGGAACGCGGGGAACACCCAGTGTTTTCGGGGTTTCCAGCGGGGGTACGTGTTCCCCATCTGAAAAATTGGGGAACAGTGATAACCAAACAGAAGAAGCACCACCGGCGCTTATATTCAAAAACATGTTTGTGTTCCCCCTGCTCCCCAACACTTCAATAAGGGGGAACGGCTACAGGCCGCGTATTTACTGGCTGTTCCCCCGTTCCCCCTGTTCCCCACGTTTTTAGGTTCCTGTGGATTCGGGCATTGGCGTTGGGTGGTGATTACGGTCATAGGCCACCGCCTTCGCTATCCATGGCGTCGGGGTCGATCACGTACAGGCGGGCAGACCCACCAGCAGGCAGGCGGTACTTCTTGGTCCTGCGGCTGTCCCGGTCGGTATCGTGCTTGGCGAGAGCACCAGCGCCTTCCAGCGCTTTCACGACCCGCGCCAGCCCGTGACCATGGGCGGCCTCGGTCAGTGCGGACTTGTTGAACAGGTACAGCCGCTTGGTGCCAACCACCTCCCAGTACCCGGCGCGGTTGAACACCTTGGTGTCCGGCGTCTGGTCTTCTACGTCCGAAAACCGGCTGCTGCCGTGCTTGTCGATGAAGTCGAGGATGCCGGCCAGGATCTGGCGGTCTTCGGCATTGCCACCGCCCACCCGACTCAGCCACTCGCCGTACAGCAACTGGCAGTCGGCCAGAGCGGTGCCCGGTGTCCAGGGCAACAGGTCGTAGGCAATGGCCATCTCCCCCGCCAGCGCGATCACCGCGAAGCGATCCGCCACCCGCCCGGCCTGAGCGTTGTCCTCGACGAACTGGGCGCGGATACCGGCGAAGTCCTCGAGCAGGCCGGGGCGGTCATCGCTGGCCAGCAGCTTCTCCACGAAGGCTGGCCCGATATGGCCATGGTTCGCTCCTACGGCCACCGTGAGCTGGCGATGGAAGTCGGCGCCCTCCAGGCCGTGCAATTCATCGAAGGCTCGGTGCGTGCGGGTACCGGCGTTCACATCCACCATGCGCAGCTCAGCGCCAGCATGGGCGGCGTTACCGCTGATAGCTGCGTGCTCGGATAGGGAGCGCTCGCCACTGGAAAGTGCCAGCAGGCGCCAGCTCAGTTTTCCGCGGGCTTCCCGGTCGCGGGTCATGGTGCCCTTGCCTTGGCCGTTGGCGAGCGAATAGGCCATTTCCTGTACGCGCTTGGGGTCGGCCCGCTTGATCTCGTCCAGGGGCAACATGGTGTCGTTGCGGCTGGACGCCTCGATCTCCAGTCCGCCCTTGGTCATGTCCCAGGACGCCGCGAAGATGCCTGGGTCGCCCCATACGGACGAGCCGATCAGTTGCGCCAGCGACTTGCCGCTGGAACTGTCGCCCACCAGGTGAACACCACCACCCAGCACGCCCACCAAGCTCAGCAGCGGGCCAGCGAGGGCGCAGCCAATGGCCAGGGTCAGTACCGGGTTGCCCTCGCACTTGGCCGCCACTTCGGTCTTCCAGCCGTCCAAGCTCCCCCGCACGCTGAACAGGTTCTGCCCCTTGGCGCTGGCCTGGTAGCGCACTTTGTCGCTGCCAATGGTGCGCCCAGGCAGCACAAAGGCACCTGACTCATGCCAGCCGGGCCGGCAGGTGGTCGAGAACACCTCTGCAGGGCGCTGGTCCAGCAGGTACTCCATGAACTGGCCGCGCTTCTTCAAGGCGATGATGACGCCCATGCCGAACAGCGTCCGCCTGGCGTCCTCCCCGCTCCCGCCGAACACTTCCATGGGAATGATCCATTCCTTGGGGCCGCTGTCGGTGAGCAGGCGCAGAAACCGGCCTTCGCTGCCGTCGTCGCTGTTGGTGGTGCGAGCGGCGACGGTCACGGGCGTGGCGATCCACTCGTCAGTGATCGGGCGGTCGGCCTTGTCGTCGTCGCTGTCATCGTCGCCGGCGCTGCGCTTGAAGCCGTGCCAGTACACGCCGGGCTTGAGCCTGCGGCCCTTCTCATTGGTTACCCAGTGCTCGTATACGCCCCAGCACGGGCGATCAGGCTCGACCTTGGGCGCTTCGGGGCGCAGGTTGATGACGTTGGTATCAGGCGGGCGCATGGCGGCACCTCCAAGCGGCGAGGTCGTTGAAGTCGGAAAGGGTCAGCGGTGCGTCGGCTGGCCACTCGGGGAAGGTCACCAGGCCGCCACATGCGGCTGCGGCGTCATGAGCGGCTGTGCGCCCCGGGTTGCCCTTGCCTTCGGCCTCGGTTTCGCGGTCGTCGTCGCCGGCGATGATGATTTCGGTGCCGGGGTGGTCGGCCCGTAGCGCCAGCGCCACCGGTTTCAGGTTCCCGGCATTCATCGCGCAGGCGACCGTGTAGCCGCTTTCGTGAAGCGTTGCGCCCGTCGCCCAGCCTTCGCAGATGCACAGCGGCCTGCCCGGCGTAATGCGCCCCAGTGGCGAATAGGCGCCCTTGATGCGCCCGCCATACAGGAAGCGCTTGTCGCCGTCCGGGGCGATCCGTTGCAGGTTCACCAGCACACCACCGGCGTACAGCGGGATCAGCAGGTCGTCACCACGCTGGCGCAGGCCGTGGGCACGAATGCCCTTGGCGACCAGGTAAGCGTGGGCCGGATCAGCACGACGAGCATCACGCCACCAGCGCTGCGCAATGCCGGCCGCTCTGAGCTGACGCCGCTGAAGTTCTGCCTCCCGCTGGCGCCGGGCCTGCTCGACGCGCTGACGCACCTGCTCGGCCTCGCGGGCGTCGACCGGCTCACGGCTACACCAAGTGCTGGTGCCGCCTGTCTTCCAGCTCCCGAACGCTCCCGAAGCAATGCCATCAGCAAACAGGCAGTACCAACCATTGAGCGTGCCAGGCTTGTCGCCGGGAACGTGGAAGCGGTGAATTTCGCCATCATCCATGGGGAGCCAGTCGAGCAGCCCGTAGGCCGACTGGAGCGCACCACGGAAAAGGATCGTCGCGTCGGTCATGCTGCCCCGTGTGTTGGCGTGAAGCGCTTGGCCAGCCGTTCCAGTTGATTGGTCAGGCGCTCCAACTTGGGGCAGTGAATCCCAGTGTCACCCTCGGCAATGCGCAGTTCCAGGAACCCCACCAGGATCTCCGCCAGCAGCGCATAGCTGGCGCTGTCGATGTGGGCGCCAGCAGCAGGCGGACCACCGGCGCCCTTACGGCGAATGGGCGTGACCTTACTCATTGGCCACCCCCACCCGATCAGCGCCAGCGAAGGCCCGGCAGACGTGACCGTTGTTGACCGCGTGCCAATAGGTCAGCTCGTCCAGCGATTCGACGAGGCAGGCCGTCACCATCGCCTCAGCACTACGCAAAACTACGCGCCCGCACTCGGCGTCGGCCTGGCTCAAGAACGGCCCCAGCAAGGTCCGTTCGGCCTTCGGATGGCTGACGTAAAACAGCTCGGTAGCTTTCTTCGGGCAAGCCGATCCCGTCAGCGCTTGCGCACTGTTTTGATTGTGCATGGGTTACTCCCCGTCGAAGTCGATAGGCGTGAAGCGTTCGGCGCCGTTACGCATTGCTCGCAGACCGAGGGCGGCGGCCTTAGCCACGGCGTCTGCAAAGCCCAGCTCTAGGTTGGTGGTACGACCGCCCATGTCGGCAATGGCAAATCTGATGGCTTCATACGCTGCGGTTTCACTGGTGGCCGACAGCTCGACAATTTCACAATCGAAAAAGGCGATGCCCTTTCCCCAGTCAGCCGCCACGCCAGGCTTATTGCGTGGCCAGTTGACCATCCGCCCACAATCGTCGCGGCTAGTGAAAGTGAGATCGTCCCGGCAAGTAATGGCCGCTTTGTTTACGGCACTCATAGCTCACCCCTTTGCTCAGCAATCACGCCGTCCAGCATTTCAGCCCAGGCCATGGCGGTGTGCTGCGCCATCACGGCGGTGACACGGGCGACAATGAGGGGCGTGGTCGGTGCGGCGATCACCGCCAAGGCCATGCTCAGCAGCACCAGCACGCCTTGTACTTCGCGCAGATCGTCTTGGGTGTGGTCAGGCATGTGGATGATGGAGGTCATACGATCACCTCGTCATCCATGCCTGCCCGCTCGCCTACAACGCCATACGAGGCTCCTAGGTGGCGATGAGCCCAGCAGAAATTACGGCTGAAGATTCGGACCTGCTCTAGATGCCGTGCAATGTCGCACATCGGCCCTTCCGTATGGCTCGAGCACATGGGGTAGAGCAGTTCGTAAAGCTTGTTGAATTCATCCCTGGCAAAGTTCATCGAGCACATGGCGCGTGCGTCGAGCACCGCCTCTGATAGCACCTCGCCTTCAAGGGTCACGACGCTTGGGAAGTGGTTCATTGGGCACCACCTTGCGCTTCTAGGGCGCGGGCTTTCGCCATGGCGGCGTTGTAGCGATTGAGGCGCGTGGCAAGGCTGGAATCGGCGCGAAGTGCGGCCAGGGCCAAGCGGCAGTGGGCGTATGCGCGAAGGCTGAAGTTCTTCATCACTGGGGACCACCCTTCAGCCAGAAGCTGCGGTAGACCTCATAGCTCGCATCATTGAGACCGGGGACGAAGCGAGTCGCCAAAGTCTTCGCCACCTCACCTTCAAGGGTGGCAGTGATGCGGGAAAGCTCAGATGGGGTGGAGTAGCGCAGGAGAGTCTTCAGCAGCTTTGAACAGTAGGCGCGCTGGTGCTCGCGGGATATTTCGGACGGATTGAGGGTGTGCATAGGTGGAGCTCCCGTATCAGATTGAGAGCTGCCACGTTCGCGACCAAACGAATGGGTGGCAGCTGTGTACAGGTTGGTCGACCGGAGATACAGGAACCCGGCACACCCGAAGGTGTCCTGCACACAGCCACCATAAAGCGTGACTACGGGCACAAAAAAAGCGCCTGCAATCGTACATGGGGCGCTGTTGCGCCTGTATCTGCTCGGGCGACCAAACCCGACCACGGGATTTACCGTGGATTTGGGCGAACCATACCGAGCATCACGATTGCCTGCAACCAGAAATATCGACCGTTCATCAAGGATCTTGAGCGCCAGCCTCATGCTGCCACCTTCTGCGCCGGACCGGCGCTCAGGAAATAGGTGGCCACTTTCTGATGCTCTCGACCTTGATCATCCTTCAGCGTACCCAGGTGAGTGACGATGTTATGGCCCTGATCTCGAAGTTCTGAAATCCGTGCCCCAGGACGCAGAATGTTCAATAGCGTGATCGCTTGGAAGGTGTTGATCGAACCATGCTGGCGCAGGTGCGCAAGAAGACGGGTGCGTTGCGCGCTGCCGCTGGTATCATTGATGTGCATATCTTTGGGGCTGGCCTGTTGGTCGGCCTTTCTTTTGCTCATTAGGCAGCCACCTCGCGCAACGCGATGCGCTGGCGTACCCAGGCCTGAATCTCAGCCAGAACAAACCCCACGGGCGAGCCCCGCGACTTGCTGTTGCTCAGCGATACAGGTCGGGGAAAGGTCGGATCATCCTTGAGGCGCTTGTAGACGGTGGCGCGAGCCAAGCCGGTGATGGCCTCCACCTCAGGGAAGCGGATGATGGTGTTGGCAGGGTCGAACTGAGGGGCTGTACCTACGTTAATCGAGCGGATGCTGCTCATGTCTGTATCCCGTTGTTGATGACGACGGGAGACAGGATGCTAATTGCGCTATGACTTGTGTCCTATTGGGGTTGAGCAAAACCCCAATGGGATTAGCGCTTAGTCAGATGATGAGCGGCCAGCTTGAGGTACTTCACAACAGTTTCCGGGCTACCTGGTAATTCAATACCGTGTGAGGCGGCCAGCGCTCTAAGGGTTTCGTCAGCGGCATATGGCGCTGACAAATCGAGGTCTGATGCTGCGGCAAGAGCCGCGATGATCTGCGACACGCTTCTCCGCTCTGTTGGGTGCATTGGTTTCTCTGGTTCAGCATCAGGCTCAAGAAGCTTGCGCTCGAGTTCCCTTAAAGCAGCGCTTCGCACCACAAGCGCATGCCCCTTCGGTAAACCCGCGGCTGGATACCATACCGTCTCATAGTCCCAATCAAACTCGTGCTCTGGACTGACCTCACCGGATGAGGGACCGAGGATCTGATTCATCCGGTTGATCGCTTGCCTGCCCTCCTTGGATAGAGCAGGCCTACCCGTGATTGCATTCTTGTTAGGGCGCACATCGCGTTTGTAGCTATCCAGAAGCTGAAAGCAATGACTCTTGTCTGGACTTGCCACCAGGGGGCCACCCAAGCAAACCAATTCAACCGGGACACCGCCAGTCAGATGCTGATAAGCGTGCTCGACATCCAACGCTTCGGCTCCGAGCATTAACAGATCCCAAACACCCTCCAACGTGACCGGACGCTGCCCATCACCCTCGTATATCAGCACCCTCTCCCCGTCAGGCAGCAGATCACCGCGGTACAGCCTGACAAAATTCTGGAAATCAGCCAGTTGTTCTTCCGAACTCTGGAACTGCGGATTCTCTCTGAGGAAATCCTGCAAGTGTTCATTGATTTTGGAGCTGCTTGCCTCGCTGTCGAGAGATTCGATTTTTACGGGTCGACCTTGTGCGTGGTTCACAAAATGAACGGACAACGTCAGATGACCATCAAGGGCAAGTCTCAGCAAGTCCGCTTCCGACACGTCCTCGCGGCAGCTGATCGACAAGCGTCTTGCCGCCTCCTCGACGGTCAGCCACTCTCTGAGCTTCAGAATTTTGCTCACGCTTCGCCCTCCCAGGCTCTCTAATCCTAAATAGGTAGGCCAGCCAAGCGGGTGCAAGTCCGCTGTTCACTCTGCCCCGTTAGATAAAGACGCCGCTTGCTCGAAACTGGTTATCCAACCAGTACTTCAGTCTATATCTGTCTATGCGGGAATTGGAAGGTCCACATCAGGCCCTCTTGATCGGGACCACATTGGCGTTCTGCTCAGCACGATGCGCATAGTCGTATGGGGTGACGGGCCTCTCGCGGTTCGCATCGAGGTAGTCCGCCCACCACTGAACCATCAGCCGGCGCTCCTCGATGTACTCGGCCTTGTGGATGTAGGCGGCTCGCACGCTGTTGCGCTCCTGGTGGCTCATTTGACGCTCCACCGCGTCCTTGCTCCACAGCCCCGACTCGACCAGCGCGGAACAGGCCATGGCCCTGAACCCGTGCCCGCACACCTCGGTTTTGGTGTCGTAGCCCATGCGCCGAAGAGCCTTGTTCACGGTATTTTCGCTCATGGGCTTCCAATGGTTGCTGTCGCCAGCAAACACCAGGTCGAAGCGCCCGGTGAGCTGGCGCACCTGCTCAAGCGTGGCCAGGGCCTGGCGACTCAGCGGCACCAGGTGGGGCGTGCTCATCTTGGAGCCACGATGCGAGTTCTTCACGCCTTCGATCTGCTGACGCTCGCCCGGGATCTCCCACATGGAGCGGCCGGCGTCGATCTCTGGCCAGCGAGCAAACCGCAGCTCGCTGGACCGGATAAAGACCAGCAGGGTGAGTTGGGTGGCCAATCGCGTCAGCGGCCGGCCGGTGTCGCTGTCGATTCTTTGCAGCAGCTCAGGCAGACGATCCAGCGCCAGCGCAGGCCGGTGAACGGTCTTACGGGTGGCGGTTGCGCCCTGTAAGTCCACTGCTGGGTTGGTGTCGATGTGCCCATGCTGTACGGCCATACGCATGATTCCGGTCATGTACTGCCGTAGCCGTCCAGCAGTATCCAGAACTTCGCGCTTCTCCACCGCCTTGAGCGGCGCCAGCAGATCGCGGGTCTTCAGGCCGGCCACCGGGCGCTGCCCCAAGGCCGGTAGCAGGTAAGTTTCGATCCTGCGCCACACCGTCGCGGCATGACCTGGTGACCATTTCTTGGAACAGGCCTCATGCCAGTCCTTGGCCAGCACGCCGAAGGTGTTGGCCCTCGCATTCGCCGCGTCGACCTTCCCCTGCCTGGCGCTCTCGATCGGGTCTTTGCCATGCGCCAACAACTCCAGCGCTTCGGCCCGGCGCTCACGGGCGGCTTTGAGCGTCAATGCGGGGTAGTTGCCGAAGGTGGCCAGCCCCTCCCTGCCATCCGGGCGCTTGAACTTCATGCGCCAGATCTTGCTGCCGTTCTTCTTGACCAGCAGAAACAGGCCCTGGCCGTCGAACAGGGTGTAGTCCTTGTCCCGCGGCTTGGCAGCCTCGCATTTGGGGTCTGACAGGGGCGTAACGGTGCGTGCCATAGGTATACGTTTTCTCGTCGAACCGGCGTATACCCTAACGTATACCTAAAATCGGTATATGCCTAGAGATAGAACGAGACAGGCAGAAACAAGAAAGCCCGCACTTGGAGGGCTTTTCAGGGGATTCCGTGTACAAGGAGAGACGTATCGGAACAGCTGGATGGTGCCGGAGACAGGAATCGAACCTGCGACCTTCGCGTTACGAGTGCGCTGCTCTACCGACTGAGCTACACCGGCGTGTAGCGCAACGTACCACTGCCGCAGCCGTTACGCAAACCCCTGTTTCCCTTCGTTTATTGCCCTACCCTCACGCCCCTTTGCAACCCTTCGGCGCCAGGTCTGCCTCGATGTTGGTGGTGCAGGTCCATCCGGTCGCGGAGCGGGTCAGGGTGATGGCCTTGCCAACCACGGTGGCCGGGGCATCGACCAGGGTGCATTCGATGATCCCGGTGCCGTCAGCAGCCTTGCCTTCAGCTTTGATCGCGCAATGCGCCGTCGCTGGCTGGCCGCCTAGCGACCCTACATCCAGCACGTCCTTGCCTTCGTTCAAGCGCAGGTCCATGGGGGGCTTGAGTGAGGTGATCTCCAACAGCCCGGCCGCCGCCTTGGCGCGGGACTGGTGGTTGGTGTACATCGGGATGGCGATGGTCGCCAGAATGCCGATGATCGCGACGACGATCATCAGTTCGATCAGGGTGATACCGCGTTGCCCTTTCATGAACGTTTTCCTTGTTTATACGCATACACATTTGGGGTCACTCTCGACCCCAGGCCGGCAGCGGCGCAGTAGGCCTGAACAGACACCTTTTGTCACCCCTGCCCGCCTGGGCGTCACCTTCGCTGAACTACTCTAGTGAGCATCAGGGAAGCACGCCCTCTCATGGACACGGCAAGCTGTTTCCAAGCTTGTCGCTCGGGCAAAAAAGGACCTTTGCATGAACCATTCGATACGCCTCTACGCCTGGCAGGGCAGCGACGCCAATGGCCTGGCCGTCAGCGGGCAAACACCTGGGCGCAGCCCGGCTTATGTGCGCGCGGGGTTGCTGCGCCAGGGCATTCTGGTGGCCAGTTTGCGGCCGGCCGCTGGGCTGGCGTGGCGGTGGCCGAAGCGGCCGGAAAAAGCTGACCCGGCGGGATTCAGCCGGCAGCTGGCGACCTTGCTGAAAGCCGGGGTGCCGCTGCTGCAGGCGTTCGAGGTGATGGGGCGCAGTGGGTGTGATGCGGCGCAGGCGGCGTTGCTGGTGCGATTGAAACAGGATGTGGCGTCGGGGCTGGGGCTGGCGGATGCGCTGCAGCGCCACCCGGGGTGGTTCGATACGTTGTACTGCAACCTGGTGCGGGTGGGTGAGCAATCTGGCACGCTGGACCGGCAGCTCGAGCAACTGGCGGGCATGCTGGAACAGCGCCTGGCCCTGCACAAGAAGGTGCGCAAGGCGATGATTTACCCGCTGTTGCTGCTGCTGACGGGGTTGGGGGTGTCGGCGGTTTTGTTGCTGGAAGTGATCCCGCAGTTTCAGAGCCTGTTCGCGGGGTTTGATACTGCGCTGCCGGCTTTTACGCAGTGGGTGATCGACTTGTCCACAGGGCTGGGGCGTTATGCGCCGCTGTTGCTAATCGGAATGGCGATGTTGGGTTTGGCTGGGCGCCAGGTTTACCGGCAGCATGCGCCGGCGCGCCTGTGGATATCTCAGCGGGTGCTGGGCCTGCCGGTGTTCGGCGCACTGCTGAGGCAGGCGGCGATGGCGCGCTTTGCGCGTAGCTTGGCAACGTCGTACGCCGCTGGGGTGCCGCTGCTGGATGCCATGGGGACGGTGGCCAAGGTGAGTGGTGGTGAGTTGCATGAACATGCGATTTTGCGGTTACGCCAGGGCATGGCCAATGGGCAGGGGCTGAACCAGGCGATGGCCACCGAGCCGCTGTTCCCGCCCCTGCTGGTGCAGTTGGTGGCCATTGGTGAATCCAGTGGCACGCTGGACACGATGCTGGAAAAAGCCGCCAGCCACTACGAGGAACAGGTCAGCCAGGCGCTGGAGCAGTTGACCAGCCTGCTGGAGCCCGCCATCGTGCTGGTCCTGGGCCTGCTGGTTGGCGGCCTGGTGGTGGCGATGTACTTGCCGATCTTCCAGCTGGGTAGCTTGATCTGAACATGACTTTATGGACCTTCCTGGCTTTGCAGCCGGCTTACTTCATCATCTTGGCGACCGTGCTGGGGCTGTTGGTGGGCAGTTTTATCAATGTGGTGGTGTACCGCCTGCCGATCATGCTGGACCGCCAATGGCAGCGTGAAGCACAGGAGGTGCTGGGGTTGCCGGTGGCCGAGCATGCGCGTTTCGACCTGTGCCTCCCGGCCTCGCAGTGCACCCAGTGTGGGCATCGGATTCGGGCGTGGGAAAACGTCCCCATCCTCAGTTACCTGGCGTTGCGTGGGCGTTGCTCTGCCTGCAAGCAGCGCATCAGCGTGCGTTATCCGTTGGTCGAGCTGGGCTGTGCGCTGCTGTCGATGGCGGTGGCCTGGCGCTGCGGGGCCAGTGTCGAGGCACTGGCGCTTCTGCCGCTGACGTGGGGTTTACTGGCCCTGAGCTTGATCGACCATGACCAACAATTGCTGCCTGACGCCATCGTGCTGCCGGGGCTGTGGCTTGGGTTGATCGTTAATTACTTCGGCGTATTGGTGCCCTTGCCCGATGCGGTGTGCGGTGCCGTGGCCGGGTACCTCACCCTGTGGACGGTGTACTGGCTGTTCAAACTGGTGACCGGCAAGGAAGGCATGGGCTATGGCGACTTCAAGCTGCTGGCACTGATCGGTGCCTGGGGTGGGTGGCAGGTGCTGCCGCTGACCTTGCTGCTGTCGTCGGTGGTGGGGGCGTTGGTGGGCGTGTTCCTGCTGCGGATGCGCAAGCATTCCATCGGCATGGCCATGCCGTTTGGCCCCTATCTGGCAATTGCGGGGTGGATTGCTGTGCTCTGGGGTGATGAAATATACGCCTCTTACCTGCAACTGCTTGGATTCTGATGACCACTGCAGCTTTCACCCCCTGGATTCTCGGACTGACCGGTGGCATCGGCAGCGGCAAGAGTGCCGCCGCCGAGCGCTTCATCGAGCTTGGCGTGCACCTGGTCGATGCCGATCAGGCCGCGCGCTGGGTGGTTGAGCCTGGCCGCCCGGCGCTGGCCAGTATCGTCGAGCGCTTCGGCCCAGGCGTGCTGCTGGACGACGGCCAGCTCGACCGCGGCGCCTTGCGCCAGCTGATTTTCGCCGACCCGGCCCAGCGCCAATGGCTGGAAGCCCTGCTGCACCCGCTGATCGGGCAGGAGATTTTCAGCTACCTGGCCAAGGCGCAGTCGCCGTATGCGGTGTATGTGTCACCCTTGCTGATCGAGTCTGGCCAACATCGCAAGACCCAACGCGTGTTGGTGATCGATGCCCCGCAGGCGTTGCAGGTGCAACGCACCCTGCAGCGGGACAACACCAACCCTGAGCAGGTGCAGGCCATTTTGCAGGCCCAGCTGGCCCGCGAAGAGCGCCTGCGCCATGCCGACGATGTGGTGGTCAATGACCGCGACCTCGCGGCGCTGCACGAGCAGATCGACCGTCTGCACCACTTTTACCTGACTTTACGAGGAGGCCAGCCATGAGCCAGCCATTGACCGTCGATTGCCCGACCTGTGGCGCACCTGTGGAATGGAACGAGAAAAGCGCGTTCCGGCCGTTTTGCTCTGACCGTTGCAAGCTGATCGACCTGGGGGCTTGGGCGGCTGAGGAGCACAAGATCGCGGGTTCGGAAGAGTCCGAAGATGAGCTGTATTCCGGGGACCTGGAGCCGCGGCACTAAGCTCATCCCTGGGTTGCTGTGAGGCCCTTTCGCGGGCAAGCCCGCTCCCACATGATTTGCGCAGACTCAAAAGTTAGCGCCACACCAGTGGGAGCTGGCTTGCCGGCGATGAGGCCGGAACAAGCAACAGAAAGCCAGTTACTGCCACAGGGGGCCCACCACCACTCACTGGTCATCCTTCCACGGCGCCTGCAGGTACCGCGTGCGGTTGAACGTTTCCAGCCACTCCGGGCAAAACACCACCAGCGCACTGATCACCATCCCGTTGATGAACGCCTCGGGGAACATCATCAGCCACAGGTAGCCCACAAAGTCACTGAGCCACTCCGGCATGGCAAAACGCCCGTCCAGCCACAAGATACCCAGCCCGGCCAACAGGCACACCAGCACCGTCAGCGCCGCCGGAAAGAACCCTGAACAAAAGATATACACAAACAGGTTACGCGGTTGCGCGCGTTCGACCGCGATGGCGCACAGCTCGGTAATCAGCACCGGCAAGCCAATCAACAGCAGGCCGTTGACGCCGAGTGCCGCCAGGTCCTGACGCCCCAGCGCCAGCAACCCCAACTGAGCCATAAAGCCCCCCAGCACAGCCAGCGGCCAGTCCAGCAGCAGGGTCACAGCCGTCATGCCAATGAAGTGATACGACACGCCCGTATCGAAATCGCGCCTGACCAGCCACAGGGCAAACAGGCAGAACACCGTGCCAAACAGCAGGTGCTGGCGGCGCCGGTCGGTGAACAGCTCCACCCAGCGGGCGCGGCTGGCGGCCCAGAGCAACAGTGGCACGTAACCCAGCCAGCCCAACGTGAGGCTGGTGCCCGACAACACCTGTGCACTGATCACCAGACGAATACCCCTCTCTCCCTTGTGGATAAAGGTGAGTCTACACCCATTCTCCGTTTCTTCCGGCTGCTGTAGGCGGGCGCCTCCCCGCGCTTAACCTGGCCTGATCTGGCGGCCGCCCTTTCTGCATGCGGATGCTTCTGCCTGGGGTTTGGCGTGGTGCATCTGCTAGGTATCGTGCAGCAGTGGCCGGTGCTGAGCTGATTTCTACGCACAAACAGCATCTTACCGTCATCGATTAGCGACTAAGCTTGTCTGCATGGATGACTCAGACTACCTGCGCCTGCTTACCATCCAGGCCGAACAAGCCAATGCCTTTCTCTCCAATGCACGCAAATGGGAGCGTGAGCGTTGGGTATGCCAACGCCTGCTGCAAGGGTTGAACATTCCCTACCGCAGCGAGGACTTCACCCCAGCCGGCCAGGAGCCGCCAGACGTGCTGTTCCGCGATGCGGCATTCGAGGTGTTTTTCGTGCTGGACGAAGGCCGCCGCCTCAACGATGAGTGGCGCGAAGAACTGCAACGCCGGCGCAGTGCGTTTTCCCTGGCGCAACTGGTGCGCCGTGAAGCACGCCCCCGGCGTATCAGCGCCACCGAACTGCTGGGGCGCCTGGCCCCGACCTTGCGCAAGAAGGCGCACAACTACCGTGAACGTGGGCTGGAGCTGAACGAGCTGGACATCATCGCCTTCGCCAGCCTCAAGCGCGAAGTGCTCGACCTCAACACCCACTTCCCGCCGCCCACCGAATACCTGCGCCAGGGTTGGCGCTCGCTGTCGCTAGTCGGGCCGACGTTCGCCCGGGTGTTGTTCGCCCACCCGGATGCGCCAGACTTCTTGCGCGGCAACCTGGGGCGCAGCATTGTGTTCGATGTGGGGATCAGTCTTTGATCCAGTGCCGAGAGTCTTTGCGATGGCGTACACTCGGCGCCAGAGATAGAAAGCATTATCATTTGTTTCAAGCGCTTGCCTGAACGCTGTAGCGTTTGCGCAGTCACAAACGTCTATCTGACGAGGCCCACCATGACCAGCCGCCTGAATCCAGAAGATCAGCGTCGTGTCGATGAGTATCTACGCGCCCCCCAGCACCAAGTCGAGCGCAGGCCCTTCCGGCCGTGGCTGCTCCTTGTACTGGTGGTGGCCGTGACCATTGGTCTGGGCCTCATAAGCCGCCTGTTGAGTGGACTGGTGCTATGAGCTGCCTCGCGCTCGCCCTCCCCTCGTGCAGTTTGCGGCCGGCCCCCCGGGCCACGAATTCCGTAAACCTTATGAGATATCCCCATGACTCATCGCATCGTGATTGTCGGCGGCGGCGCCGGCGGCCTGGAACTGGCGACCCGCCTGGGTAAAAGCCTGGGCAAGCGCAAGCAAGCCGACATCACCCTGGTCGACGCCAACCTGACGCACATCTGGAAGCCGCTGCTGCACGAAGTGGCAGCCGGCTCGCTGAACTCCTCGGAAGATGAACTGAACTACGTGGCCCAGGCCAAGTGGAACCACTTCAACTTCCAGCTGGGGCGCATGAGCGGCCTGGACCGTGAAGGCAAGCAGATCCAACTGGCCGCCACCCTCGATGAAGAGGGCCGCGAGCTGGTGCCTGCGCGCACGCTGAGCTACGACACGCTGGTCATCGCCGTGGGCAGCAACACCAACGACTTCGGCACCTTGGGCGCGGCGCAGCACTGCCTGTTCCTGGACACCCGCAAGCAGGCCGAGCGTTTCCACCAGCAACTGCTCAACCACTACCTGCGCGCCCATGCCGGTGATGTGGCCAGCGAACAAATCAGCGTGGCCATCGTCGGTGCCGGTGCCACTGGCGTAGAGCTGGCGGCCGAGCTGCACCACGCGGCGCACGAGCTGGCAGCCTATGGCCTGGACCGCATCCAGCCCAAGGACATGCACATCACCCTGATTGAAGCTGGCCCACGGGTTTTGCCTGCGTTGCCCGAGCGCATCAGTGTGCCGGTGCACAAGACCCTGGAAAAACTGGGGGTGAAGGTGATGACCAATGCCGCGGTCAGCGAAGTGACCGCGGATGGCCTGAAAACCAAGGACGGCGAAGTGATCCAGGCCAGCCTCAAGGTGTGGGCGGCGGGTATCCGTGCGCCGGGGTTCCTCAAGGACATCGATGGGCTGGAAACCAACCGCATCAACCAGCTGGTGGTGCGCCCTACCCTGCAGACCACGCGTGATGACAACATCTTCGCCTTCGGTGACTGCGCCGCGTGCCCACAACCGGGCAGCGACCGCAATGTGCCGCCACGGGCCCAGGCCGCACACCAGCAGGCTTCGATGCTGGCGCAAAGCCTGAAGGCGCGATTGGAGAACAAGGCGCTGCCGACTTATGAGTACAAGGACTACGGTTCGTTGGTATCGCTGTCGCGCTTCTCGGCGGTGGGTAACCTGATGGGCAACCTGATGGGCAGCGTGAAGCTGGAGGGCTGGCTGGCGCGGATGTTCTATGTGTCGCTGTACCGCATGCACCAGATGGCGCTGTATGGGTTCTTCCGCACGGCGATGATGATGTTGGGTAGCAAGATTGGGCGTGGGACAGAGCCGCGGTTGAAGCTGCACTGAAGAATGCTGGGGGGCGCCATGCGCCCCTTTCGCGACACAAGGCCGCTCCCACAGGAACGGCATAGCATCTGAAATGGTGGGCTCTTGTGGGAGCGGCCTTGTGTCGCGAAAGGCCTGCGCAGCAGGCCCAATGATCTGAGATAAAAACCGAGGCAAAAGAAAAAGGGCATCTCAGTCGAGATGCCCTTTTTACATGGTGGGTCGTGTAGGATTCGAACCTACGACCAATTGGTTAAAAGCCAACTGCTCTACCAACTGAGCTAACGACCCTGAAAATGGTCGGGGTGAGGGGATTCGAACTCCTGACATCCTGCTCCCAAAGCAGGCGCGCTACCGGACTGCGCTACACCCCGAGATTGGCTCCGCGACCTGGACTCGAACCAGGGACCCAATGATTAACAGTCATTTGCTCTACCGACTGAGCTATCGCGGAACTGAACTTCGGTACATCTTTACTACTTCGAGGTCTGTGTTAGCTTCGATCTCTTCAGCTTCTCTGCTTTCGCTTTGTCGCTGCTGAGGCCGGCTATTCTACATTCTTCGTTTTTCTTGTCAACCACTTTTTTTCATTCAACTTACTGATTTCTAAGTTGTTTTGCTAACACCGATGTTCCTGGTGATTCGCTTAGTGCCTGACAACGCGGCGTATATTAGGGGCACTCGATTTTAGATGCAAGCAGAAATTTCAAAATTTTCAGCAAGTTATCAAAAAAAGCTGCGAGGCCCCGATTTTACGGTGTTTGCCGGGCCTCTTCGCGGGCAAGCCCGCGCCTGCAGTGGCATCAGGGGCATAAAAAAGCCCCGCAGGTGCGGGGCTATTTTTTTCAGCTGGATCAGGCAAAGACGATTTCGTCGCCTTCCACCTTGGCGGTAATCGCCGACCCCGGCAGGAATTTGCCAGAGAGGATCAACTGCGCCAGCGGGTTTTCGATCCAGCGCTGGATCGCACGCTTCAGTGGCCGTGCGCCATACACCGGGTCGTAACCCACTGCGATCAGCTTGTCCAACGCCTCAGGGCTCAGGCTGAGCGACAGTTCACGTTCCAGCAGACGGCTGCGCAGGCGGCCCAGCTGGATTTCGGTGATGCCGGCGATCTGGTCGCGGCCCAGGGGCTCGAATACCACCACTTCGTCGATCCGGTTGATGAACTCCGGACGGAAGTGCGAACCCACCGCATCCATCACCGCAGCACGCTGCGCCTCACGGTCACCGACCAGTTCCTGGATCTGTGCAGAGCCCAGGTTGGAGGTCATCACGATCACGGTGTTGCGGAAGTCCACGGTACGGCCGTGGCTGTCCGTCAGCCGGCCATCCTCAAGCACCTGCAGCAACACGTTGAACACATCCGGGTGCGCCTTCTCTACCTCGTCGAGCAGCACCACCGAATAAGGCTTGCGCCGTACCGCTTCGGTCAGGTAACCGCCCTCCTCGTACCCTACATAGCCTGGTGGAGCGCCGATCAGGCGAGCCACGGAATGTTTCTCCATGAACTCGGACATGTCGATACGCACCATCGCCTCTTCCGTGTCGAACAGGAACTCGGCCAGGGCCTTGCACAGCTCGGTCTTACCCACACCGGTCGGGCCGAGGAACATGAACGACCCACTTGGCCGGTTCGGGTCGGACAACCCGGCGCGGGAGCGGCGTACTGCGTTGGCCACGGCGGTAACGGCTTCGTGCTGACCGATCACGCGCTGGTGCAGCAGTTCTTCCATCTTCAGCAGCTTTTCGCGCTCGCCTTCGAGCATCTTGGCAACCGGGATGCCGGTCCACTTGGACACCACTTCTGCAATTTCTTCCTCGGTGACCTTGTTACGCAGCAGCTGGTTTTCCGACTTGCCATGCTGGTCGACCATCTGCAGGCTGCGCTCCAGGTCCGGGATCACCCCGTACTGCAGCTCGGCCATGCGGCTCAGGTCGCCTTTACGACGGGCGCTTTCGAGCTCTTGGCGGGCCTGCTCGATCTTTTGCTGGATCTGCGCCGAACCCTGCACCTCAGCTTTCTCGGAGGCCCAGATCTCTTCGAGGTCGGAATACTCACGCTCCAGCCGCTCGATTTCCTCGTGCAGTTTTTCCAGACGTTTTTTCGCGGCCTCGTCTTCTTCTTTCTTCAGCGCCTGGGATTCCACCTTCAGCTGAATCAGACGACGGTCCAAACGGTCGAGCACTTCAGGCTTGGAGTCGATCTCCATGCGAATACGGCTGGCCGCTTCGTCAATCAGGTCGATGGCTTTGTCCGGCAGCTGGCGGTCAGTGATGTAGCGATGGCTGAGCTTGGCCGCCGCAATGATCGCGCCGTCGGTGATGGCCACCTTGTGGTGCACTTCGTAGCGTTCTTTCAGGCCGCGCAGGATGGCAATGGTGTCTTCCTCGCTCGGCTCTTCTACCAGTACCTTCTGGAAGCGACGCTCCAGGGCGGCGTCCTTTTCGATGAACTGGCGGTACTCGTTGAGCGTGGTGGCGCCAACGCAGTGCAGTTCGCCACGGGCCAGGGCCGGTTTGAGCATGTTGCCCGCGTCCATGGCGCCCTCGCCTTTACCGGCGCCGACCATGGTGTGCAGTTCGTCGATGAACAGGATGATCTGGCCTTCCTGTTTGGACAGCTCGTTAAGCAGCGACTTCAGGCGCTCTTCGAACTCGCCGCGGTACTTGGCACCGGCGATCAGCGCCCCCATGTCCAGCGCCAGCAGGCGCTTGCCTTTGAGGCCATCGGGCACTTCGCCGTTGATGATGCGCTGGGCCAGGCCTTCGGCGATGGCGGTTTTACCCACGCCAGGCTCACCGATCAGCACCGGGTTGTTCTTGGTACGCCGTTGCAGCACCTGCACGGTACGGCGGATTTCGTCGTCGCGGCCGATCACCGGGTCCAGCTTGCCCTCTTCGGCACGCTTGGTCAGGTCGACCGTGTACTTGTCCAGGGCCTGGCGCGACTCTTCGGCGTTGGCGTCGTTGACTGCCGCACCGCCACGCAGGTTATTGATGGCGTTTTCCAGGGCCTTCTTGGTCACGCCCTGGCTCAACAGCAGCTTGCCGAGCTTGCTGTTCTCGTCCATGGCGGCCAACAGCACCAGCTCGCTGGAGATGAACTGGTCGCCCTTCTGCTGGGCCAGGCGGTCGGCCTGGTTGAGCAGGCGCGCCAGGTCCTGGGACATGTTCACGTCGCCCGTGGGGTTCTGGATTTTCGGCAGTTGGTCGAGTTCTTTCACCAGTGCCTGACGCAGGCTGTTGATGTCGAAGCCGACTTGCATCAGCAGCGGCTTGATCGACCCGCCCTGCTGTTCGATCAGGGCCTGCACCAAGTGCAGAGGCTCGATGGCAGGGTGGTCCATGCCTACGGCGAGGGACTGAGCGTCGGATATTGCTAATTGAAGCTTGCTGGTCAAACGGTCTATTCGCATGGGAGTACCTTCCTGTTAGGGCAGGTCGGAGCGATGGACAGCGCCTTTAATGAAGAAACCTGCCAGAGATGACCAATAGATATGGGTGATTCTGGAAGATTCAAGCGTAGCGGGGTTGACCGAGGTCAACCTGATGGATTAGTGGTGGCTGCGTTTCGGGCTTGCCCGAGTAGAGGCGTGATACGTCAGCGAGGGGCTAGCCAGACCAACGAGGCAAACCGCCCACCTTGGGGCGTGCGGCGATACGAGAAGAACCGTGAGTCGCTGACCGTGCAGAAACCACCGCCATACACCGCCGTCACGCCACGCGCCGCCAGGCGAATACGCGCCAGCGCATAGATGTCGGCCATCAGCTTGCCCGGCCGCTCACCGTCGACAAAGGCCTTGGCAGCCTCCGGGTGCACAGCAGTAAAGGCATCACGCACTTCCAGCCCCACTTCGAACGCCTGCGGGCCAATGGCCGGGCCCAGCCACACCAGCACGTCTTCAGGCGGCAGGGCCAAACGGTCGAGGGTCGCTTCCAGTACCCCGCCCGCCAACCCGCGCCAGCCAGCATGGGCTGCAGCCACGCGGGTACCCGCACGGTCACAGAACAGTGCGGGCAGGCAATCGGCAGTCATTACGGTGCAGGCGATACCGGGCTGATCAGTCCAGCTGGCGTCGGCCTCGGACACCACGGCCGGGTCGGCATCCGCCACCACCAAGCCATGCACTTGCTTGAGCCAGGCAGGCTGGATAGCAAATTCATCGCTCAGACGGCGGCGGTTTTCGGCGACTGCGACAGGGTCATCACCCACGTGATCACCCAGGTTGAACGCTTCATAGGGCGGCAGGCTGACGCCGCCCTGACGCGTAGTGACACAAGCGCGAACCGAGGCCGGGGCCGGCCAGTCAGGAAACAGCAGCGCCTGCGTCAGACCGTTCATCCGATAAAGCTCTCGCGGTCTTCGTTCAGCAGTGTCAGCAACCAGAGGAAATCATCCGGCAACGGCGATTCCCACTTCATGATTTCACCGGTAATCGGGTGGGCCAGCGCGAGGAAACGCGCATGCAGCGCCTGACGCGGGAAGGTCTTGACCGCCTCGACCATGGTT
Source organism: Pseudomonas sp. PAGU 2196 (assembly GCF_022179005.1). NCBI lineage: Bacteria > Pseudomonadati > Pseudomonadota > Gammaproteobacteria > Pseudomonadales > Pseudomonadaceae > Pseudomonas > Pseudomonas sp. PAGU 2196. Next base: position 41,358 of record NZ_BNTL01000024.1, read on the forward strand.
GGGCTGGCAGCCGGCGGAATGCGGAAGCGCCCACCGTACGTCTGGTCGCCGACCAGTGGGAAGCCCACATGGGCCATGTGCACACGGATCTGGTGGGTACGGCCGGTTTCCAGCTTGACCCGCACGTGAGTGTGGGAGCGGAAGCGCTTGAGCACACGGTAGTGGCTGACCGCCGGCTTGCCACCGTCGGTTACCGCCATGCGCTGGCGCATGCCGCCGTGGCGACCAATGGGGGCGTCGATCTTGCCGCCGGAGGTCACCACACCAATCACGATGCACTCATAGATGCGGCTGACCTTGCGGCTTTGCATTTGCTCGACCAGCCGGGTCTGCGCCTGCAGGGTCTTGGCCACCACCATCAGACCGGTGGTGTCCTTGTCCAGACGGTGGACGATACCGGCGCGCGGCACGTTGATGATGTCTGGCACGTGGTGCAGCAAGGCATTGAGCAGGGTACCGCTGGCATGGCCCGCGGCCGGGTGCACAACCAGCCCGGCAGGCTTGTTGATCACCATGATATGGTCGTCTTCGTAGACGATATCCAGCTCGATGTCTTCGGCGATCCACTCGCCCTGGGCCTCTTGTTCGGCCTCCAGGACAAGCACAGAGCCACCATAGACGGTGTCTCGAGGGCGCACGACGGCACCATCGACCGTCAGGCGGCCCTCTTTGATCCACGTAGTAAGCCGCGAACGCGAGTACTCGGCGAACAATTGGGCGGCGACCTGGTCGAGGCGTTGACCGCCCAGATCGGACGGTACCTCTGCGCTAAGTTGAATGATCTCGGACATGCTCGATTCGGCGGGCGCACAGCCTTTGGTTTCGGCTGCGAGCTTGTGGTTAAATACGGCTTCTTTTGTCCCGGGGTTGGCCGGGGCGCTCATCATAACAGGACGGCACCGCCCAAGACAGCGGCCGTCAAAGGGACGCAAGCCGCCATGCAAGTGAAACACCTGCTGCTGATCGCCATCCTCGGGCTTACCGCGGCCTGTTCCTCTAACAAGGAAGTCATTGACGAGAACCTCAGCGAAGCCGAGCTGTACCAGCAGGCCCAGGCTGACCTGGACAATTCCAGCTACACCAGCGCCGTGAACAAGCTCAAGGCCCTGGAGTCGCGTTACCCGTTCGGCCGTTATGCCGACCAGGCGCAGCTCGAACTGATCTACGCCAACTACAAGAACACCGAGCCGGAGGCCGCCAAGTCTGCCGCCGAGCGTTTCATCCGCCTGCACCCGCAGCACCCGAACGTCGACTACGCCTACTACCTCAAGGGCCTGACGTCGTTCGACCAGGACCGTGGCCTGCTGGCGCGCTTCCTGCCGCTGGACATGACCAAGCGTGACCCGGGTGCCGCCCGTGACTCGTACAACGAGTTCGCCCAGTTGACCAGCCGCTTCCCGAACAGCCGCTACGCGCCGGACGCCAAGCAGCGCATGATCTACCTGCGCAACCTGCTGGCCTCCTACGAGATCCACGTGGCCGACTACTACCTGGGCCGCCAGGCGTATGTGGCTGCCGCCAACCGTGGCCGCTACGTGGTCGAGAACTTCCAGGAAACGCCATCGGTCGGTGACGGCCTAGCAATCATGGTCGAGGCGTACCAGAAGATGCACCTGGACGAGCTGGCTGCCACCAGCCTGGAAACCCTCAAGCTCAACTACCCTGACCACCCGAGCCTGGTCGATGGCGAGTTCCAGCCCAAGCAGACCGAGTCTGACGGCCGTGGCTGGCTGTCCAAGGCGACCCTGGGCCTGATCGAAACCGACGCCCCGCTGCCACCGGGTGAAACCCGCGCCAACCAGGACGTGGTCAAGCAGTTCCAGGACGCGCGCTCCGAGATGCCGCAAGAGCTGCTGCCGAAAGACGAAAACGGCGACGTGATTCTGCCGCCAGGCCCGAAAGAAGCCGAGCAGGACCGCTCGTGGTTCAGCTACATGACCTTTGGTCTGTTCGACTGATTGATCGCAACACAAGAAAGGGAGGCCTTGGGCCTCCCTTTTTTATTGGCTGCGTCCTAGACTGTCGGCTTCTTCATTCGACAAGCTGGACACCATGGTTCGCCTACTTTTCTGGATCGCCCTGATCGCCGCCGCGTTCTGGCTGTGGCGCAAGTTCAAGATCAGCCAGCAATCCCACCCTGAGCCCAAACTCGACGACCCGCTGAAGATGGTGCGCTGCGCCCATTGTGGCGTGCACCTGCCTAATGACCGGGCGCTGCAGCTGGGCAAGGAGTGGTATTGCAGCCAGGCGCACCTTGAGCAGGGGCCTGGGCGGCAGGGATAAGCCTCAAACCCCATAGGCCCCATCGCCGGCAAGCCGGCTCCCACAGGGACTGCGCAGCGCTCAAGGCCAACGCGGTACCTGTGGGAGCTGGCTTGCCAGCGAAAGGCCCGCAAAGCAGGCCCGGCTTTCTCAGCCCAAGCGCCCTGCCGGCGCATACGGCGCCGGGTCGATGATCGGCTCAGCCCCGGTCAGCAAATCGACGAACAGCTGGCAAGACGCGGGCGCCAGCACCAGCCCATTGCGGTAATGCCCGCAATTGAGCCACAGCCCATCATGCCCAGGCACCGGCCCAATATACGGGATACCTTCCGGCGACCCCGGCCGCAGCCCTGCCCAATGCCCCACCACCGTGGCCTCTGCCAGTTCCGGCAGCAACTCGACCGCCGAAGCCTTGAGGCTTTCCAGCGCCTGCTCGGTCGGGGTCTTGTCGTATCCAGCATGCTCCAGCGTACTGCCCACCAGAATATGCCCGTCACGGCGCGGAATGGCGTAGCGCCCCTTGGCCAGCACCATGCTCGGCAAAAAGTCCTCGGCACACTTGAACAGGATCATCTGGCCCTTCACCGGCTCCACCGGCAGTTCCAGGCCCAGCGTGCGCAGCAGGTCGCCGCTCCACGCGCCTGCGCTCAGTACCACTTCATCGGCATCGATCACGCCGTCCGCCGTCTGCACACCGGTAACGCGCTCACCCTCATGCCGGAAGCCTGTCACCTGGCAGTGCTCACGCAAGCTCACGTTCGGTAGCGCCAGCAATGCTGCCTTGAGCGACTTCACCAAGCGTGGATTACGCACGTTGGCCACACCCGCCATGTAGATGGCGCGTTTGAAGCCAGGGCCCAGCACCGGTACGGCGTCATAGGCCGCCGAGATATCCACAGCACTGAGCGGGCGTCGCTCGCGCTCGGCCCAGGCCAATGCCTCGGGTTCATCATCCAGGTCCAGCCAATACAACCCGGTGGTATGCACCTGAGGATCAATGCCCGTGGTAGCGAACAGGTGCTCGCCCAGTTGTGGATAAAAATCCTGGGACCAATGCGCCAAAGCGGTTACCGCCGGGCTGTAGCGCCATGGGTACAACGGCGAGACGATACCGCCGCCGGCCCAGGACGACTCGCGGCCGACCTCCCCCTGATCGCAGACCACGACCTGCCCGACGCTCGCCGCCAGGTTGAATGCCGTCAGCAGGCCGATAACCCCGCCACCGACCACCACTACTTGCTTGCTCATCTGTCGATCCAAACACCTGAAGTAAAACCGCGATGCGCCGGGCATCATTCATTCTTCAGCTTCCCCAGCATCGCTCGCGGCCTTCCAGGCTGCCCGGGTTGCTCTGCACGCCGCTTTGGTCGAGCTGAAAATCACCACAGCGGTCATCGGCCATCAGGCCATTCGGCAGCCGCCTTGCGCTCAGCGTAAAGGTATCGCTGCTGCGTTGGGCCTGCAGGCTGTAATGACGGTTGGCAGTGGGCAAGGCCAGCTCGCCTTCGGCGTATTGGCCCGTGCGCACGCGGTGGCGCTCCAGGCGCAAGGCAGCGTCATGCAGCAGGCCAACCACTTCGCTGCGTGCGGCTCGCCGAAGCTGGTCGCTGTAACTGGGGTAGGCAATGGCTGCCAGAATGCCGGTCACGGCCACGACAATCAACAATTCGATCAGGGTCAGGCCTTGCTGCATGTCAAGGTTCCCCCAATCGTTGTCGCCAGAGGATGCGCCGCACCTCATCACCTGACAGGGCATACACCGCTTCAAGTACATGGCGCGACTCGACCTGTCGGCTGACGGCAGTCACCCTGAACAAGGTGGCCTGTTGGCCCTCGGGCAAGTGTGCGACGCGGTCGCTTGTGCCAAGGTTTTGCACCTGAAAATAGCCGCTTTGGATGCCCTGCCAGCTGCCTTGCAAGTCGTGCGGGCGTTGTGGCGGCTGGCAGGGCTTGCACAGCGGTGGCGTAACCAGCTTTAGCTGGTCAACAGCCAGCAGCAGTGTCTGTTCGGCTTCCTCAAGTGCCTTGAGCCCATCACGCCAGTAGCCGGCCATGCGTGTTTCAACCAGCGCATCTCGCAGCGCCGAGGCCGCGATCAGACCAAGCAGCAAGCTCAGCACCAGCGCCAACAGCAACACCACACCGCGTTGGCGCTTCACGGTTCGGGCACCGGGTTACGCAGCGCCACACTCAGCGCATGCTGCTGTTCGATGCGCAGGGTGGGCTCGTACAGGGTCAGGTGCACATCTACCCGCCCGCCCTGCGGTGTTTCGACGAACGCCACGCGCATCTCGCGCACATGGTCGACCAGCGGTTGCGGTGTACCTCGTCGCCGGAACTTCAGCGTACCGTCTTCCAGCGCATACACGTGCCGGCTGATAGGGAACGCCAACAGCTGACCGCTGCTTTCAGCTCGCCCCTTGTACACGTGGGCCTCGTCGGTGCAGTTGGTCAGCAATGTCCAACCGGGAGCACCGCTATGCCCTGGCAGCTCGGCGACCACCAGGCTCAAGCTGGTGGGGCTCACATGCAGCGGTCGGGCGAAGGCCTGAAGTGCTTCAGGGTCGTTGAAATCACCGGGCTGCAAGCGCAGGCAACCGAACATGCCGGCCATGCGAATATCCTGGGCCATGCGCTGCAAGGCCAGCCGGGCATCATCCTGCAGGCGTGCGGCCACACCTTGCAGCCGCCAGGTTTCATGGGCAGACACAAACAGCTGGCTAGCCGCCGCCAGCAGCCCCAAACCGATGACGAGCGCCAGCACCCCTTCAAGCAGGCTGAAGCCGCCTTGTGCGCGCTTCACCGCTGTACCTTCCGCGCGTCAGCTGCCCTGCTCCGCTCTAGCTGCGTGTGTTTCAACAAGGCGGCCTGCGCGTCGTGCCGTGCGCTGTCGGTTGCCTGCAGTGCGCGCACCTGCAGCGCAGCAGCGGCAAACAGGCCCACTGCCACGACCACCATGGCCAGCAGTACCTCGAGAAGCGTCATGCCCCCTTCCATCGTTCGCATCCCTGCGCCCCCTGTGACTTTTCCTGCAGCTGTTTACTCGCTGGGCGACTGGATCAATTGCCCTGCGACGTTGAAGCTGAAGCGAAGCACGTCCAGGGAGAAATGCACGGTGCGGCAACAGGGTGCAACACTGATACAAATGATGTTGGCGCTGGCCATGGCGGCCGTTCTGACACAGCTAGGGATGCCGGCCTACACCGGGCTTTCAGATGACTTACACAGCGCAGCCGCAGCGCGGGACCTGGCGCAGGCACTGCGCAGCGCGCGCAGCCACGCCTTGCTGCAAGGCCAGACAGTGCGGGTGCAGCCGATGGAAAGCGATTGGGGTAAGGGTTGGCGTGTGGTGCTTGAACACAATCAGCAGGTGCTGCGTGAACACCGCTTGTCGCGGCCGCTGAGAATTGCCCACAACACCCCGGGGCAGGTGAGGTTCAGTGCAGTAGGTGTTCCGCTGGGGCGTAGCAATTCAACACTGGAGATCTGCGAGCGCGCCTCCCCCACCGGCCAGCATCACGTCGTGCTGTCGACCAGCGGCAGAATCAGCGTGCGCACAGGTGAGCCCGAGCGGGGATCACTGTGCGCACGCTCTTGATCAGATCAGCGAACGAACCCGCAGCTCTTTGGGCATCGAGAACGTGATGTTCTCTTCACGCCCATCGAGCTCTTCGGCGCCAGAAGCGCCCCACGCCTTGAGCTGCTCGATCACACCACGCACCAGCACCTCTGGGGCAGAAGCACCCGCCGTGATGCCGATGCGGGCGGCGTCGCCAAACCAGCTGCGCTGCAGGTCCTCGGCACCATCGATCAGGTAGGCCGGGGTGCCCATCCGCTCGGCCAGCTCACGCAGGCGGTTGGAGTTGGAGCTGTTCGGGCTGCCGACCACCAGGACCACGTCACATTCGTCGGCCAGTTGCTTGACTGCATCCTGGCGGTTCTGGGTGGCGTAGCAGATGTCATCCTTGCGCGGGCCACCGATGTTCGGGAAGCGCGCACGCAGGGCATCGATGACACGGCTGGTGTCATCCATCGACAGCGTGGTCTGGGTCACGAAGGCCAGGTGGTCCGGGTCGCGCACCTGCAGCTTGGCAACATCCTCCTCGTCTTCGACGAGGTAGATGGCGCCGCCGTTGCTGGCGTCATACTGCCCCATGGTGCCTTCCACTTCCGGGTGCCCGGCGTGGCCGATGAGAATGCACTCACGGCCATCGCGGCTGTACTTGGCCACCTCGATGTGCACCTTGGTGACCAGGGGGCACGTGGCATCGAACACCTTCAGGCCACGCCCGGCCGCTTCCTGGCGCACGGCCTGGGAAACGCCATGGGCGCTGAAGATGACGATGACGTCGTCAGGCACCTGCTCCAGCTCTTCGACGAAGATGGCACCGCGGTTGCGCAGGTCTTCGACCACGAACTTGTTGTGCACCACTTCGTGGCGTACGTAAATCGGCGGGCCGAAGACTTCCAGGGCACGGTTGACGATCTCGATCGCCCGGTCGACCCCCGCGCAAAAGCCGCGAGGGTTGGCGAGTTTGATTTGCATGCTCGGCTCCAGGCTTACAAGGCCTTCACATCGAGGATCTCCACCTCGAAGCTCAGGGTCTTGCCAGCCAGTGGGTGATTGAAGTCGATGGTCACCTGCGCGTCATCGAAGGCTTTGACCACGCCCGGCAGCTCGGCGTTGGCGGCGTCGTTGAAGATCACCAGCAGGCCTTCGGACAACTCCATGTCGGTGAACTGTGACCGCGGCATCACTTGCACATTCTGCGGGTTCGGTTGGCCGAAGGCGTTCTCCGGGGCCACGGTGACGGTGCGCTTGTCGCCGGCCTTGAAGCCGAACAGCGCGGCTTCGAAACCGGGCAGCAGGTTACCGTCACCGACCTTGAACATGGCGGGCGACTTGTCAAATGTGCTGTCGACCGTGTCGCCGTTTTCAAGGTGCAGGGCGAAGTGCAAGGTGACTTCGGTGTTCTGGCCAATACGGGTGTCAGTCATGGACAGGCTCCTCGGACTTCTTGCTCTTGAACATATCCAGCGCCAGCATCACCGCACCAACGGTAATGGCACTGTCGGCCAGGTTGAAGGCCGGGAAATAATGGCGGTTCTGCCAGTGCACCAGGATGAAGTCGACCACGTGGCCAAGCACGATGCGGTCGTACAGGTTACCCAGCGCACCACCCAGCACCAATGCCAAGGCGACGGCCAGCCAGGTCTCGCTGCGCCCCAGGCGCTTGAGCCAAACCACCAGCACCGCACTGACCACCAGGGCGATCAGGGCGAACAGCCAACGCTGCCAGCCGGAGCTGTCGGCGAGGAAGCTGAACGCCGCGCCGGTGTTGTAGGCCAAGGTCCAGCTGAAGTAGTCAGGAATGACCACGATCTGCTGGTACAGGCTCAACTTGCCTTCGAAATAGACCTTGGTGACCTGGTCAAGGACCAGGACCACCAGGCTCAGCCAGAGCCAGGCAAGGCGCCCGAAGCGCCCCGCAACAGGGTTAGGCATAGTGGCGCACCTCGCCCGAACCGCTCAGGTTGTCGACGCAACGGCTGCAGATTTCCGGGTGCTCCGGGTGGCTGCCAACGTCGGCGCGGAAGTGCCAGCAGCGGCCGCACTTGGCGTGGCCAGACTTGACCACTTTCAGCTTGAGGCCTTCGACTTCGGTCGCCACGGCATCCGCCGGTGCCTGCACGAACGGCACCACACTGGCAGCCGAGGTGATCAGCACGAAGCGCAGCTCGTCGCCCAGCTTGCTCAGGTCGGCGCTCAGGCCTTCATCGGCGTACAGGGTAACTTCGGCTTGCAGGTTGCCACCAATGACCTTGGCAGTACGCTGGTTTTCCAGCTCCTTGTTGACCGATGCCTTGACCGCCATGACGCGGTCCCAGTAGGCACGGTCCAGTTCGGTGCCTTCCGGCAGCTCGCTCAGGCCCTGGTACCAGCCGTTAAGCATCACCGACTCGTTGCGCTCGCCCGGCAGGTACTGCCAGATTTCGTCGGCGGTGAAGGCCAGGATCGGCGCGATCCAGCGCACCAGCGCTTCGCTGATGTGGTACAGCGCAGACTGGCACGAACGGCGCGCGACACTGTTGGCGCCGGTGGTGTACTGGCGGTCCTTGATGATGTCGAGGTAGAAGCCACCCAGCTCCTGCACGCAGAAGTTGTGGATCTTCGAGTAGACGTTCCAGAAGCGGTACTCGCTGTAGTGCTCTTCCAGCTCGCGCTGCAGCAGCAGCGTGCGGTCCACTGCCCAACGGTCCAGGGCCAGCATGTCCTCTGGGGCCAGCAGGTCGCGGGACGGGTCGAAGCCCGACAGGTTGGACAGCAGGAAGCGCGCGGTGTTGCGGATACGGCGGTAGGCGTCGGCGCTACGCTGCAGGATCTGCTCGGAAACCGCCATCTCACCGGAGTAGTCGGTGGCCGAAACCCACAGGCGCAGGATGTCGGCACCCAGGGTGTTGTTGACCTTTTCCGGCTCGATGGTGTTGCCCAGCGACTTGGACATCTTGCGGCCGTTCTCGTCCACGGTGAAGCCGTGGGTCAGCAACTCGCGGTACGGCGCGTGGTTGTCGATGGCGCAACCGGTCAGCAAGGACGAGTGGAACCAGCCGCGGTGCTGGTCGGAGCCTTCCAGGTACAGGTCGGCGACCGGGCCGGTAGCGTGGCCGATGTCGTGCGAGCCACGCAGCACGTGCCAGTGGGTGGTGCCAGAGTCGAACCACACGTCCAGGGTGTCGGTGATCTTGTCGTACTGGCCGGCTTCGTCACCGAGCAGTTCGGCGGCGTCCAGCTTGAACCAGGCCTCGATGCCTTCTTGCTCGACGCGCTTGGCCACGGCTTCCATCAGCTCGACGGTACGCGGGTGCAGCTCGCCGGTCTGCTTGTGCAGGAAGAACGGGATCGGCACACCCCAGTTGCGCTGACGCGAGATGCACCAGTCCGGGCGGTTGGCGATCATCGAGTGCAGGCGCGCCTGGCCCCAGGCCGGGACGAACTTGGTTTCTTCGATGGCCTTGAGCGCGCGCTCACGCAGCGGCTCGCCGGTGGTTGGCTGCTTGTCCATGCCGACGAACCACTGCGCGGTGGCGCGGTAGATCAGCGGGGTTTTGTGGCGCCAGCAGTGCATGTAGCTGTGGCTGATGGTTTCGGAGTGCATCAGCGCGCCGACTTCGCCCAGCTTCTCGACGATGGCCGGGTTGGCCTTCCAGATGAACTGGCCGCCAAAGAACTCCAGCGACTCGACATACACGCCGTTGCTTTGCACCGGCGTGAGGATGTCGTCGTTGACCATGCCATAGCGCTTGCAGGTGACGAAGTCGTCTTCACCGTAGGCAGGTGCGGAGTGGACCACACCAGTACCGGCGCCCAGCTCGACGTAGTCAGCCAGGTAGAGTGGCGACAGGCGGTCGTAGAACGGGTGGCGGAAGTTGATCAGCTCCAGGGCCGAGCCTTGGGCAGTCGCAACCACCGAGCCTTCCAGGTTGTAACGCTTGAGGCACGACTCCACCAGCTCTTCAGCCAGCACCAGCAGGCGCTCGCCAGTGTCGACCAGGGCGTACTTGAACTCCGGGTGGATGTTCAGCGCCTGGTTGGCAGGGATGGTCCACGGGGTGGTGGTCCAGATCACGATGGCGGCAGGCTTGGCCAGCGAGGCCAGGCCAAAGGCGGCGGCCAGCTTGTCGGCGTCGGCGACCGGGAAGGCCACGTCGATGGTCTGCGACTTCTTGTCGGCGTATTCGACTTCGGCTTCGGCCAGTGCCGAACCGCAATCGAAGCACCAGTTCACAGGCTTGAGGCCCTTGAACACGAAACCTTGCTTGACCATCTCGGCCAGGGCACGGATTTCACCGGCCTCGTTGGCGAAGTTCATGGTCTTGTAAGGGTTGTCCCAGTCGCCCAGCACACCCAGGCGGATGAACTCGGTCTTCTGCCCTTCGATCTGCTCGGCGGCGTACTCGCGGCACAGCTCGCGGGTGCGGTCGGCGGACAGGTGCTTACCGTGGGTGACTTCGACCTTGTGTTCGATCGGCAGGCCATGGCAGTCCCAGCCCGGCACGTAGGGCGCGTCAAAGCCCGCCAGGGTCTTGGAACGGACGATCATGTCCTTGAGGATCTTGTTCAGCGCATGACCGATGTGGATCTTGCCGTTGGCATAGGGCGGGCCGTCGTGCAGGACGAACTTCGGACGATCCTTGCCAATTTCGCGCAGCTTCTGGTACAGGCCAATGCTGTCCCAGCGCTGCAGAATCTGCGGTTCGCGCTGAGGCAGGCCGGCCTTCATCGGGAAGGCGGTGTCCGGAAGGTTTAGCGTGGCTTTGTAGTCGGTCATTTCAGGCTCTTCGTTAGCGGTTGAGCGTGCCAATGTGCACGTGCGGCGGCGATGTCCGCGTCGATCGCCGACTTCAGCGCCTCAAGGGAGGCGAATCGCTGCTCTTCACGCAGCTTGTGGTGGAACTCCACCGTCAGACGCCGGCCATACAGGTCGCCGGCATAATCCAGAAGATGAATCTCCAGGTGCGGGCGCCCATCACCGGCAACGGTGGGGCGCACGCCGATATTGCCGACACCCGGCCAGGCCTTGCCGTCGATTTCGATGCTGGCCAGGTAAACCCCGGACAGCGGCACGCGGCGGCGCTTGAGCTGGATGTTGGCGGTGGGCGTGCCAAGTTGGCGCGCGAGTTTTTGGCCGTGCAAGACCCGGCCAGTGATGCGGTACGGGCGGCCCAGCAGGTGCTCGGCCAGTTCGAAGTCGCCTTCGGACAACGCCTTGCGCACTTCGGTGCTGCTGACCCGCAAACCATCCTGGATAACCGTGTTGGCGGCTTCGACGGTGAACCCGTACTTGTCGCCGGCCTCGACCAAGAAGGCAAAATCGCCTGCGCGGTCGCAGCCAAAGCGGAAGTCGTCGCCCACTTCAAGGTGACGCACGCCCAGGCCGTCGACCAGGATGGCCTTGACAAACTCATCGGCGCTGAGCTTGCTCAGGCGCTGGTTGAATGCCAGGCACAGCACGCGGTCGATGCCTTCGGCGGCCAGCAGCTCGACCTTGTCGCGCAGCCGAGCCAGACGCGCCGGGGCGGTATCGGGGGCAAAGTATTCGCGCGGCTGTGGCTCGAAGATCACCACGCAGGTCGGCAGGCCAAGTGCTTGGCCGCGCTCGCGCAGACGCGCCAGGATTGCCTGGTGGCCGCGGTGAACCCCGTCGAAGTTGCCAATGGTGGCGACACAGCCCCGGTGCTCGGGGCGCAGGTTGTGAAGACCTCGAACCAGCTGCATAACGCGCTTCTTGCTCATAAAGTGGCCGATTATAACCACACCCGGGCGCCGGTGACAGGCAGCAGCGCCCAGGGGTGGCGTGGAATGCGAAAAACCGACGCCTGACGTGCGCTAGGCCTCAGTGCAGGGCCTTGCGGGCAAAATGCCGTGGCCGGAAGCCGCACAGGTACAGGCAGCCGAAATACGTCACGACGCCCGCCAGGATCAGCGCCCCGAGACGCACGAAGCGCTCGAGCATGCCGCCCTGCTCCCAGGCCGGCATGACGTGCATGCCCGCCAGCAAAACCGCCGACATCAATGTAACGGCCAATACCAGCTTGAACAGGAAGCGTACCCAGCCCGCTTGCGGCTCGAACAGCCCTTGGCTGCGCAGCTTCCAGAACAGCAGGCCAGCATTGAGGCAGGCACCCAGGCTGATCGCCAGGGCCAGGCCAGCATGCGCAAGCGGGCCGACCAGGACCAGGTTCAACAGCTGAGTACAGACCAGCGTGAACACCGCGATCTTCACGGGTGTCCGGATATTCTGCTGCGCATAGAAGCCTGGTGCCAGTACCTTGACCAGAATGATCGCCAACAGGCCCACAGAATAGGCCATCAACGCACGCTGGGTCATGGCCGCATCGAACGCGCTGAACTTGCCGTACTGGAACAGCGCCACCGTCAGCGGCTCGGCGAGAATGGCCATGGCCAGTGTGCAAGGCAACACCAGCAGGAAGCACAGGCGCAGGCCCCAGTCGAGGATGCGCGAGTATTCTTCGCGGTCCTTGTTGGCGTAGGTCTTGGCCAACGTCGGCAGCAGGATGGTGCCCAGGGCCACGCCGAGCACGCCGGACGGCAGCTCCATCAGGCGATCGGCGTAATACATCCACGACACCGAGCCGGCCACCAGGAACGAGGCGAAGATGGTGTTGATGATCAGCGATATCTGGCTGACCGAAACGCCGAGGATCGCCGGCAGCATCTGCTTGAGCACGCGCCATACACCGGTGTCGCGCAGGTTCAGGCGTGGCAGTACGAGCATGCCGATCTTCTTCAGTGCCGGCAGCTGGTACAGCAGTTGCGCCAGGCCGCCGGCCAGTACACCCCAGGCCAACGCCATGATGGGCGGGTCGAAATACGGCGTGAGCACCACGGCGAAGAAGATCATCGCCACGTTCAGCAGGGTCGGGGTAAATGCGGGGACCGAGAATCGGTTCCAGGTATTGAGGATCGCCCCCGCCAGCGACGACAGCGAAATCAGCAATATATAAGGAAAGGTCACCCGCAACAGGTCGGTGGTGAGCGCGTATTTTTCGGCACTGTCGACGAACCCAGGCGCTGTCGCCCACACCACCCAGGGCGCCGCGAGGATGCCAACGGCCGTGACCAGGGCCAGGACCAGGGTCAACAGGCCGCTGACATAGGCAATAAAGGTACGGGTCGCTTCCTCGCCCTGCTGGGTCTTGTATTCGGCCAGAATCGGCACGAACGCTTGCGAAAACGCCCCCTCGGCAAAAATCCGCCGCAGCAGGTTGGGCAGCTTGAACGCGATGAAAAAGGCATCAGTGGCGATGCCGGCACCAAATACACGCGCCAGGATGGTGTCGCGCACAAAGCCCAACACCCTGGAAATCATGGTGATTGAGCTGACTGCGGCCAGGGATTTGAGCAGATTCATCGAAAAGATTCACGTCAGAGACAGAGGACGCTGCAGACAGCGTTCGAATGTGCGATACTCCCGCGCCTTCGCAGGGGAGCCAAAAATTCCCGAGTTTACAGGTCGCGCAGCAGAAAGGAATCTTTCCCTCTTGTTGGCGCACCGCTCGGCGGAACCTTGCAGGTGGCCTTGACATCCGTTCGACTGATCGGCATGATTCGCGGCCTATTTTGTTTGCTATTTACCTAAAGTCTTTCGAGGAGCTCGACGGTGGCCAACACACCTTCCGCCAAGAAACGTGCAAAACAGGCTGAGAAGCGTCGCAGCCACAACGCCAGCCTGCGTTCCATGGTCCGCACCTACATCAAGAATGTAGTTAAAGCCATCGACGCAAAAGACGCTGAAAAAGCGCAAGCCGCTTACGTTCTGGCTGTGCCTGTAATCGACCGTATGGCCGATAAAGGCATCATCCACAAGAACAAAGCTGCTCGCCACAAAGGCCGTCTGAATGGCCACATCAAGGCGCTGAAAGAAGCTGCAGCTGCCTAAGCGACATGCTTGTCAAAAAACCGACCCTAGGGTCGGTTTTTTGTTGCCTGCGATTTTTCATTACACGGGCTTTGTGTAGGAGCAGCCTTGTGCTGCGAAGAGGCCGGTGCAAGCACCTGACATCAAGGGTGCCTGCACCGGCTTCTTCGCAGCACAAGGCTACTCCTACACAAAGCCAGGGCCGCATTAGGCGGCCCTGGCATCCATCACTTGGCTATCTGGATCTTCGGCGCCCACTGCAGCCATTGATCCTCTGCCTTGTCGAACAGGGCAAAGGTTTGTTGCGGCCGCGCCGGGTTGCCCATCTGCTCACCATCCGGGGTGGCAAAGGCAATACCGCCATCGATCAGTGTCTCCAGCGACTCGGTACGCACCGTAGCGCCCTTCAACAGCCCCCAATCGAAGCCAAAGCCACTGCTGTTCCAGAAGCGGCTGCCGCTGCGCACCAATGCGGCATAGCGCGGCTCGATAAGAATATGGATCAGCACGCGGTCGGCGCTCTGGCCCAGCTCGAAGCCTGTCACCTTGCCGACTGCAACTTCACGGTAGGTCACCGGCACACCCGGCTTGATCGAGCCACGCCGCGGTGCACTGAGCGTCAACGGCAAACCGACCTCAGGGCCAGCTACCTCTGGGGCATCTGCCAGGGCAATGAAATCACGCTGCGTGCCTCTGTCTTTGGCCGCCGGCTGCACTTCCAGGTATTGCCCACCAATCAAGGTGTCGAGGTTCTCAGTGCGCACCAGGCCCAACGCAGGCTTTACCACCCAGAACTGGGTGCCGACCCGGGCAATACGCTCCGCCGCCTCGGTAATACGTGCACGCAACAGCACCGCCTGCAAGTCCGCGGTCAGGTCGACGCTTTCAATACTGCCAACGTCCAGGCCACGGAAGCGGATCGGCGTGCCTGGCTTCAAGCCATCGGCACGGTCGACACGAATGGTGATCAAGGTACCCGCACGATTGACCGCCTCCTCGCTGTCATGCAGGCGGAAGCGTGGAATATGACGCTTGAGCGCCACATCAGGCCTTGGCGTGTCGAAGGCGATACCGCCCGCCATCAGCGTTTGCAGTGATTCACTTTTGATCTTGATGCCCGACAACCCACCGGTCAGGGTAATACCACTGACATTCCAGAAGCGCGACGAGCCGTTGACCAGCTTCTCGTACTCCTTCTCGATGTGCACACCGATCAGGATGCGGTTGCTGTTGTGGGCGAACTGGTAGCTCTGCACGCTACCCACTTTCACCTGGCGATACATCACCGGGCTACCGACTTCCAACGAACCCAGGGTATCGGCGAACAGCACCATGTGCAGGCCCGGTGCCTTGAGGTCCAACGGCGGCGCCTTGGGCCGAGCCTCGAACTCACGCAGCGGCTTGGCGCCCTTCTCGCCGGGGCGAATGGCAATGTAGTTACCTTTTACCAAAGCCTCCAGGCCTGTGATGCCCGCCAGCGAGATGGACGGTTTGACCACCCAGAACTGCGTCCCTTCGACCAGGTAGTCCTCGGTCAGCGGGTCGAGGGTGAGCTCGGCCATGGCGCTGCCGAGGTTATCCTCCATCTTCAGTGCTTTCAGCGAGCCGACCTGTATGCCTTTGTACATCACCGGCGTGCGGCCAGCCTGCAGGCCTTCGTAGTCACTCAGCTTGACCTTGATGCGGATACCGGCCTGGGCAGCATCGAAGTCTTCGTACAGGCGGAACGGCAGGCTTGGGTCGGTCGGCGGGCTGTCCTTGCGGTATTCCGGTGTCGCAAAGGCAATACCGCCGGCGACGATGCTCGAGAGCGACTCGCTGCGCACCTTCACGCCCGACAGGCTGGCATCGATACTGATGCCGCTGGCATTCCAGAAACGCGTATGTTTGCGCACCAGGCTGGCGTAGGCGGGCTGGATGAATACCTTGACCTCGACCGTATCCTGATCATCGGAAAGCCGGTAGCTCTTCACCCGGCCGACCTGAATCTGCTTGTAGAAGACCGGGCTGTCGCGGTTGAGCGACCCCAATCGATCGGCCTTGAGCGTCAGGTGCAAACCGGGCTCACTGTCGGACAAGGGCGGCGCCGTGGACAAGGCGGTAAAGCGCTTGGCCTTCTCCCCTTCGCCAGGGCTGACGGCGATGTAGTTACCCGAGACCAAGGTTTCCAGGCCAGAAATACCCGCCAGGCTGACGCTTGGCTTAACCAGCCAGAAGCGCGTACCGGTTGTCAGGTGCGGTTCTGCCGCCTTGTTCATCTCAATGGTGGCGATCACCCCTTGGTTGTCGCCCTTGGCGTCCAGCACCAGGGACGTCACCTTCCCGACCGGCATGCCCTTGTAGATAACTTCGGTCTTGTTGGCGACGATCCCTTCACCGGTGGTGAAACGAACTTCGATTTCTACACCCGCATCCCGATACGCCTGCCATGCCAACCAGCCGCCGATCATCAACGCGATCAGCGGCAGAATCCAGATGGCCGACCAGTTCGAGGCTGGGCGGGTTTTTGCCGTAGGCAGGTCACTCATGGTCGTCATCCGACTCCGTGTTATCCCAAATCAGTCGGGGATCGAAAGTTAAAGCAGCAAGCATCGTCAGGATCACCACAGTGGCAAAGGCGACAGCACCCAGGTTGGCTTCGACACTGGCTATTCGGCCGAAATTCACTACCGCCACCAGAATGGCGATGACGAAAATATCAAGCATGGACCAGCGTCCGATGAATTCGATGAAGCGGTACATCAGGATCCGCTGGCGCGCAGAAAGCGGCTGTCGGCGTTGAACGGAATACAACAGTAAGCCGATACCCACCAGCTTGAAGGTGGGCACCAGGATACTGGCAATGAAGACCACCGCCGCGATGGGCACCATGCCGTGCTTGAGCAGGGTGATGACGCCCGACATGATGGTATCGGGGCTGCCCTGGCCGAGCGTGCTGACGGTCATGATCGGCAACAGATTGGCAGGGATGTACAGAATGGAAGCCGCAATCAACAGCGCCCAGGTGCGCACGATGCTGTTGGGTCGACGGCCATGCACGATGGCACCACAGCGCGTGCATGTCTGCGAGGCGCTGTCGGCCTCCTGCCTGTTCAGTTCGTGACACTCATTGCAGACAAGGATGCCTGCATCAATCGCCCGCATGGAGATCCTCCCCGGAAAGCGCACTCCAGATCTGATGCGGTGACATCACCACTTCAAGCCACACCTGAATCAATAACAAACTGATGAAGCAGAATAGGCCCAACCCGATGGTCAACTCGGCCAGGTCCACCAGTTTGACGATCGCAACCAGCACGCCCATGAAGTAGACCTCGAGCATGCCCCAGTCGCGCAAATGGTGATAGATGCGATAGCACAACAAGCCATAGCTACGCCCTACATCCAGGCGAATGCTCAGCAGCACCGCCAGCTGGCACAGCAGTTTTGCCAGGGGAATGGCCATGCTGCACAGGAAAACCACGACGGCCACGCCACGCATTTCGGAGTTGTACAGGCCTAAGACGCCACTCCATACCGTATCGTCGGACGTCTGGCCAAGCAGGTGCAGCTGCATGATCGGCAGGAAATTGGCCGGCACGAACAGCAAGAGGGCGGTGAGCACCAGGGCTAGGCTACGGTTGACCACATTGTGCCGGTGGGCGTAAAGCTCATAGCCGCAGCGCGGGCACTGGGCTTTTTCGTCATGCTGCAGCACGGGTTTGCGCATCAACAGGTCGCACTCGTGGCAAGCAACGAGTTCGTCCAGCGGCAATTGGGCCAGTGCTTCGGGTTCGACAGGGTTGGGCATATCGAGCTTCTGAATGGATGCGTGGGCTCTATTCTAGTGATCTGGCTCAAAATGTGGGAGGCGACTATTGACCGGTGTGCAACTGCAGGTTCCCGCCGGTGTTGATGCCGGGAACAGACAAAGCCCCTACCTGCTCGCGCAGTTAGGGGTTTTGCGAAATGAATCTTGACGATGACCTACTCTCACATGGGGAAACCCCACACT
>NZ_BNTL01000025.1:0-129634 GCF_022179005.1 Pseudomonas sp. PAGU 2196
ACGCAAGGCCGCTCCTACAAGGGTCAGTTGCGTACTTGTAGCTGCGGGCTTTGCGCTGCAGCAGTCCGCGCAGACAAGCACAACGCCAACCCAACCAGCACGCACCCCAGCAGCAATACCCCACCAAACACCAGCAAGGCCATCCGTGACCCCAAGCGGTCGCTCAGCAAGCCGGTAAAGATCACCGGCAAGCTGAAACCCAGGTACGCCAGCAGGAAGAACCCGGCACTGGCCCGGGTTTTTTCTGTGCCGGCCAGTTGGTTCACCGCCGCCAGCCCGCCCAGGTAGATAAACCCGTAACACGCACTGCTGGCCGCCACCGCGCCCAGCAACACGGCCGCCAATTGCCCAGCATCGGCCCCCCAGGCCAGCACCGCGTAACTGCACGGCAGAATCAGCAGCCCCAGCAGCGTGGCCTTGAGGCTCGACAGGCGACGTGCCATCGGCTGGAACAACAAGCCGCAGCTGATCACGCAGAAGGTCGAGAACCCCGACCAGGCACTCAAGCCATGCTGGCGCAAAATCCCCGGCAGCAGGGCGATGACCAAGCCAACGCAGGCCCAGGCCAGCAAGATGGCCAGGCCATAGGCAACGCTGCCGCGGGGGTAGCACGGCAGCCGTAGCATGGCGCTGCGCTGTGTCGGGCGCGGGTCGGGCAGGCGCCAGACCAGCACCAGGGCAACGGCGGCGAGCAGCAGCTGCAGGTGGAAGCTGCCTGGGGTCAGGCTCGGGCCGCGCAGCAGGAACAGGCTGGTAAGCGCGGCGCCCAGGCCAAAGCCCAGTGAGGTGCTGGCGGTGACCCAGTTGGCGGCACGGGGGCTGCCGTCACTGCCCATCAGCTCGCCCATGTAGGCGGTTGCCGTGGCCGAGGCAAGGCCGGTGCCCAGGCCCAGGAACAGCCGCGCCAGGCCAAGGGTTTGCAGGCTGGGGGCGAGTAGCATGAGCACGGTGGCGATCATCGACAGGATCAGCGCGGCGATGATCATAGGGCGGCGGCCAACCCGGTCGGCCAGCCCGCCGAGGGCCAGGAGTACCGGGAGTACGCCCAGCACGTAGCCGGAGAAGGCCACGGCGGTGGCGGCGGCCCCTTGGCCGGAGAGGTCGGCGTAGGTGATGTAGAGCGGGGCTTGGAGGTTGACGGCGAGGGTGATCAGGCACAGGGCGAAGGCCAGTCTGGCGGGGGCGCGGGGCATGGGTAAGATCCTGGGTTTTAAGAGGGCAGTGCCGGCCTCTTCGCAGTTCAATGGGCTGTGAAAACCCCTGTAGGAGCAGCCTTGTGCTGCGAAGAGGCCGGTGACAACACCGGAAATCTTGGCTGTTTTTACCGGCCTCTTCGCAGCACAAGGCTGCTCCTACACGAAGCGCGTGCGACGTTAGGGCTGTGCCGGCGTGGCAACAATGATTCCAATCAGCCCCGGCAACCAGACACACCGCCACCCCATTTATGCTTAACTGTTCGCTCAAAACCTGCGAACACTTGCCATGCACTTCCCTCTAGACCGCACCAGCACCACGCCCTTGGTGCAGCAACTCACCGACCACCTGCAAACCTGGATCGACCACCAACGCCTGCGCCCCGGTGCCCGTCTGCCGTCGATCCGTGCGTTGGCGCGCAGCCAGGCGGTCAGCGCGTCTTGTGTGATCGAGGCCTATGATCGCCTGGTCGCCAGCGGCTGGCTGGAGGCGCGGCATGGCACCGGCTTTTTCGTCGCCGAGCGTAAACCGGTGGGCGAGGCGGACGATGGCTTGCCCTGGGGCGAGGCTGGAGATGGCCGCTGGCGGCAGTTTCGCGAGGGCCATGACGAGCTGCTCAAGCTCGGCTGTGGCTGGTTGCCCAACAGCTGGCGTGCGGCCACCGAGCTGGCCCAGGCGGTGCGCCAGGTCAGCCGCGGCAACCCGCAAGACCTGTTCGACTACTGCCCACCGCTGGGCCTGGCCAGCCTGCGTCAGCAACTGCACAAGCGCCTGGCGCGCCAGGGCATCGCCGCCGGCCCCGAACGCATCCTCACCACCCAAGGCGCCAGCCATGGCCTCGACCTGCTGGTGCGCACCGTGCTGCGCCCTGGCGATACGGTGCTGGTGGAAAACCCCGGTTACTACAACCTGTACAACCTGCTGCGCCAGCACCAGGTGCGCATGTTGCCCGTGCCCCGCCTGGCCGAAGGCCCAGACCTGGCGGCGCTGGAGCGCTTGCTGGCCGAACACCGCCCGCGTTGCCTGTTCATCAACAGCCTGTACCACAACCCGACCGGCACCAGCTTGACCCCCAAGGTTGCCTACCGCCTGCTGGAACTGGCCCGCGAGCACGACCTGCGCATCATCGAAGACGATATCTACGCCGACTTCCAGGAAGGCCCGGCCACGCGCCTGGCCACGCTGGACAGCGAACAGCGGGTCATCTACATGGCCAGCTTCTCCAAAACCCTCAGCAGCTCGCTGCGGGTCGGCTACCTGGTCGCCGACCCGGCCCTGCTGGCGCGGCTGGCCGAGCTGAAGATGGTCAGTGGCATCGGCACGTCGCGCTTCGCCGAGCAGGTAGTGGGGCAGATGCTCGCCAACGGCAGCTACCGCAAAAGCGTGCAACGCCTGCGGGTGCGCCTGGGCCAGCACATGGCCAAGTTGCTCGGGCAGCTGGAGCAGGCGGGGTGGGAGGTGTTCTGTGAGCCTTACGGCGGTATGTTCGTTTGGGCGCGGGTACCCGGGCGTGACGTTGCCAGCCTGGAGCGGCTGGCCCTGGAGCATGCGGTGCTGCTCACCCCTGGCAGCGCCTTCGATTACCAGGGCGCGACCAGCGATTGGCTGCGCATCAATGTCGCTTACGGGCAGGATTCCCGCGCCCAGGCCTTCTTCAAACACGCAGGGCGACCTCCAGCACACTGAAAGCGACACGCTCATAGCTATTTGACACTATTCTGGCGTCAGGCCCTTGTGAGTGCACGGGTATCGTTGCCACGCTTGGCCTTCGGCAAAACCTGACAAGGTGAAGGGGAATCGGCGATGGGCGCGACCAAGCACGGTGTTCTGGCCAACCTGGGCATGGCCCGCAAGCTCGGCCTGGGCTTTACCTTGGTGCTGTTGTTGACGCTGGCGGTGGCGGCCATCGGCATCGCCGCGTTGCACAGCGTGGGCCAACGCTTCGACGGCTTGCGCCAGCTGGCCCAATTCAATACCGACCTGCTCAGGTTGCGCCAGCACGAACAAACCTTTGCCATGAGTTCCGACATCAAGCAGGCCGAGGCCTTGCGCGCGGGCCTGCAGGCCTTGGCCGAACGTGCCCGTGGCTTGCCGGCGCTAGCAGCGGCCGAGGCTGACCTAAGCGCCTATGGCCAGGCGTTCGAGGCCTTTGTCGAAGCGGTGCAGGCCAAGGAGCTGGCGCTGGACATGGCCAGTTGGTCGGTGTCCAGCGTGGCCAACAACCTGGATGTGCTGCAGGCCGGGCTGGCCGACGACGGCACCTACACCCTCAAACAATCCCAGGGCCAGCAGGGCGGCGAGTTTCTGGAGCAGGCCGCGCAGGTGGCGCAGGTGTCGCGGCTGATGCTGCAAGCAATGGACGAAGCCCGCGTGCGCCTGGACAAGAGCCGCAAGGGTGAAGAAGGCGCGGGCCAGACGCGCATCGCCCAGACCCTCGAAGCCGCAAGCCTGGTTGAGCAGCTCAAGGCCGCCGTCAGTGATGCCGGGTACCAGAGTGTGCTGGGCGAAGTGGCTGGGCACATCGGCAGTTTCTCCGACAAACTCAACGAATACACCGACCTGCTGGCCAAGGAGCAGGGCCTGAAGGCGCAGCTGCAGGCGCGGGCCGAGCAGGTCACCGGCCGGGTCGACCAGGCCTACCTGGCGCAGGAGCAGGCCCTGCAAGGTGAGTTGTCGCGCAATGCCCTGGCCATCGCCCTGGCCACGGGGCTGGCGCTGTTGGTGGGTGTGCTGGCTGCCTGGCTGATTACCCGTGCGCTGGTCGGCCCGCTCAAGCGCGTCATCGCCCGTGCCCAGCGCATTGCCGCGGGCGAGTTGAGCCTGGAAGCAGAAGCGCCGCGCCGCGACGAGGTGGGGCAGTTGATGCAGGCCATGCAGCAGATGGCGGCTGGGCTGTCGGGCATTGTCAGCGGGCTGCAGCAGGGTATCGAGCAACTGGCCGGCAGTGCGCAGGCGCTGTCGGCGGTGACCGAGCAGACCAACCGCGAGGTGGGCAGCCAGAAGGAGGAAACCGAACAGGTGGCTACCGCCATGCAGCAGATGACGGCCACCGTGCATGACGTAGCGCGCAATGCCGAGGAAGCGGCGCAGGCGGCCCAGTCTGCCGATGACAAGGTCGAGTCTGGGCAAGTGGTGGTGCGTCAGAGCATGCAGCGTATCGAGCAGTTGGCGTCGGCTGCCGAGACGGCCAGTGCCGGCATCGACAGCCTCAGTGCCGAGATTCACACCATTGGCGATGTACTGGAAGTGATCAAGAGCGTCGCCGAGCAGACCAACCTGCTGGCGCTCAATGCCGCGATCGAAGCGGCGCGTGCGGGCGAGCAGGGGCGTGGCTTTGCGGTGGTGGCCGATGAGGTGCGGGCCTTGGCCCGGCGTACCCGGCAATCGACCGAGCAGATCGAGACCCTGGTGGGGAGCTTGCGCGGCAACGCCCAGCAGTCGGTGGCGCAGATCCGCGGCAGTACCGAGCTGGTGCGTTTGGCGGTGGCGGATGTGTTGCAGACTGAAAGTGCGCTGGGCAGCATTGCCTCGGCGGTTTCAATGATCCAGCAGATGAACCAGCAGATTGCCGCCGCGGCCGAGCAGCAGAGCTCGGTGGCCGAAGAGATCAGCCGCAGCGTCACGCAGATCCGCGGCAGTGCCGATCAGGCGGCGTTGGCGATGCAGGACAATGCCAGGTCGAGTGTCGAGCTGGCGCAGTTGGGCACGGACTTGAAGGGGATGGTGGGGCATTTCAGGCTTTGAGCTTTGTGTTACCTGCACCGGCCTCTTCGCGGGGCAAGTCGGACCGCGAAGAGGCCGGTACAGGCTACAACACCTCAGATCTTGCGCGGATTCAAAATCATCAACGTCAAAACCCCCGCCACAATCCCCCAGAACGCCGACCCGATCGAGAACAGCGTCAACCCCGACGCCGTCACCATAAAGGTAATCAACGCCGCCTCACGCTCGCGCGCCTCCCCCATGGCCACGGTCAGCCCGTTCATGATCGAGCCAAACAACGCCAAGGCCGCAATCGACAGCACCAGCTCTTTCGGCAACGCCGCAAACAGCGCCGCCAACGTTGCCCCGAACACCCCGGCAATGCCATAGAAAATCCCGCACCACACCGCCGCGGTGTAGCGCTTACTCGGGTCTTCATGGGCATGTGGCCCGGTGCAGATCGCTGCGCTGATCGCCGCCAGGTTCACCCCGTGCGAGCCAAACGGTGCCAGCAGCAACGAGGCAAACCCGGTCGCCGAAATCAACGGTGAAGCCGGCACCTGGTAGCCATCGGCCCGCAGCACGGCCACGCCGGGCATGTTCTGCGAGGTCATCGCCACCACGAAAAGCGGAATCCCAATGCTGATGGTCGCCCCCAGCGAGAAGCTCGGCGTGGTCCACACCGGCGTGGCCACTTCCAGGCGGAAGCCGCTGAAGTCCAGCAGGCCAAGGGCGCCAGACAGCGCCGTACCGACCAGCAACGCGGCCAGCACGCAGTAACGCGGCGACAGGCGCTTGACCAGCAGGTAGCTGAAGAACATGCCCAGCACCAGCACGGTGCGGTGCTGCGCGGCGACAAAGATCTCGCTACCGATCTTGAACAAGATACCCGCCAGCAGCGCCGAAGCCAGCGAGGCCGGAATACGTTTGACCAGGCGCTCGAAGCTGCCGGTCAGGCCGCAGATCAGCACCAGCACGGCGCAGGTGATGTACGCCCCGATGGCCTCGCCATAGCTGACGCCGCCCAGGCTGGTGATCAGCAGCGCCGCGCCTGGGGTCGACCAGGCCACGGTGATCGGCGTGCGGTAGCGCAGCGACAGGCCAATGCTGCACACCGCCATGCCGATCGACAGCGCCCAGATCCAGGACGAAATCTGCGCAGTGGTCAGCCCGGCCGCCTGGCCGGCCTGAAACATCAGCACCAGTGAGCTGGTATAGCCGGTGAGCATGGCAATGAAGCCGGCGACCACCGCCGACGGGGAGCTGTCTGCCAGGGGCCGCAGGCGTGCGGAAGTGGCATCGGTCATGAACAAAATCCTTGTAAAGGTGTAAGCAGTTTTTTCAGACTAACGCGAGCAAGGTTGATCCTTGCCATACAGCGGCCATTGCTTTTAGCCGTACAGTCGCCAACTATTGGGCACGAATGCGCAACTGCATGGGAGGGGAGGGGTGATGTACAAGGTCTATGGCGATTACCAGTCGGGCAACTGCTACAAGGTCAAGCTGATGCTGAGCCTGCTGGGCCGGCCGTATGAGTGGCACCCGGTGGATATTCTAAAAGGCGAAACCGAGACGCCTGAATTTCTGGCGATGAACCCCAATGGCAAGGTGCCGGTGCTGGAGCTGGAAGACGGCACGTACCTGTGGGAATCCAATGCCATCCTCAACTTCCTGGCCGACGGCAGCGAGTTCTTGCCCACTGAGCCGCGGTTGCGCACGCAGGTCTTGCAGTGGCAGTTCTTCGAGCAGTACAGCCATGAGCCGTACATTGCCGTGGCGCGGTTCATCCAGTTTTACCTGGGGCTGCCGGATGATCGGCTGGAGGAGTACCGCAAGCTGCACAAAGGCGGGTACAAGGCGCTGAAGGTAATGGAGCGGCAGTTGCAGATGACGCCGTACCTGGTGGGGGAGCAGTATTCGATTGCCGATGTGGCGTTGTATGCCTACACCCATGTGGCGCAGCAGGGTGGGTTCGACCTGACGGATTACCCGGCGGTCAGGGCCTGGCTGGAGCGCGTGGCCAGCCATCCGCGGCATGTGCCGATGGTGGGCTGAGCCTATTCGACTCGCCCGGGCGCGATTCCCGCCTGGGCGCGATTCCTTGCCCGGGCGCAATTCCCCGCCCGGGCGCAATTTCTTGCCTTGGCACAATTCATTGTAGGAGCAGCCTTGTGCTGCGAAGAGGCCGGTGCAAGCCACAGAGATATCCTCAGCCTGCACCGGCCTCTTCGCAGCACAAGGCTGCTCCTACAAGTACAAGGTCAGCCGAAGAAGTACAACGTCAGCCAGAGAAGTACAAGGTCAGCCGAAGAGGTACAAGGTCAGCCGAAACAGCGCCAGGTCAGGCGAAGCGCTTGTCCAGGTAGGCAATGATGGCCTTGGACTCATACATCCAGCTCACCTTGCCTTCTTCCTCGATGCGCAGGCATGGCACTTTCACGCGGCCACCGCCTTCCAGCAGCGCCTGGCGATGCTCCGGGTCGTTCTTGGCGTCACGCAGCGCCACTGGCACGTTCAAGCGGTGCAGGGTGCGGCGGGTCTTGACGCAGAACGGGCAGGCATGGAACTGGTACAGCGCAAGGCCACTGGCCGCTTGCTCGACACGCGCCTGGGCGGCGGCATCGCGCTTGCGCTTGGCCGGGCGGCTGATCCAGTCGCCGAACACGATGAGCTGGCCGAGGCCAACCCGCAGGGCTTTGACGATCATGGGCAACTCCTGAAAAGAAAAAGCCGACCCAGCAGGGTCGGCTCAGGGTAACCAGCCAATCACTTGATCAGGCTGAGGAACTCACTGCGGGTGGCGGCGTTGGCGCGGAATTCGCCCAGCATCACCGAGGTGATCATGCTCGAATTCTGCTTCTCGACACCGCGCATCATCATGCACATGTGCTTGGCTTCGATGACCACGGCCACGCCAGCAGCGCCCGTTACCTTCTCGACCGCTTCGGCGATCTGGCGGCTGAGGTTTTCCTGAATCTGCAGGCGGCGTGCGTACATGTCGACGATGCGTGCCACCTTCGACAGGCCCAGCACCTTGCCCTTGGGCAGGTAGGCCACGTGCGCCTTGCCGATGAAGGGCAGCATGTGGTGCTCGCACATCGAGTACAGCTCGATGTCCCGGACCAGTACCATCTCGCTGTTGTCGGAGGTGAACAGCGCGCCGTTGGTGACTTCTTCCAGCGTCTGCTCATAACCGCGGCAAAGGTACTTCATGGCCTTTGCAGCCCGCTTGGGCGTGTCGAGCAGGCCCTCACGGGAGACGTCCTCGCCGATCTGGCTGAGAATCTCGGTGTAGTTCTGTTCCAGGGACATGTATCTACCTGTGGGAAAAATCGCAAAAACGAAGGGTACGGCGGCAAGGGCGGCGCTGCAAGCGCGGCGTTACTCGTCGCGTCCTTCGAGCATGGTTCGTTTAAGCATCACATACACCGCGCCGGTACCGCCATGGCGCGGGTTGCACGAGGCAAAACCGAGCACTTGCGGGTGCTGGCGCAGCCAGGTGTTGACGTGACTCTTGATCATCGGGCGCTTGCCGTCGAGGCGCGCGGCCTTGCCGTGGGTGACGCGGACACAGCGTACTTCCAGCTTGGTGGCCTCGGCGATGAAGTCCCAGAGTGTTTCACGGGCTTTCTCGACGGTCATGCCGTGCAGGTCGAGGCTGCCCTCGAAGGCAATCTGGCCGAGCTTGAGTTTGCGCAGCTGGGTTTCCTGCACGCCGTCACGGCGCCACATCAGCTCGTCTTCGGCGCCAACGTCGATGACGAACTGGTCGGACATGCCGTCGATCACCAGTGCCTTGTCGCTGCGCACGGTAGCCGCCTGCCGCAGGCCGGCCAGCTGCTTGCGGTCGGCCTTGGGTTTGCCGACCTCGGCACGGTCGTGCTTGATCGGCTTGACGCCGCGCACTTCGGCATGGAACAGGGAAAAGTCGTCGTCTTGCATGATGCCTCCACGTGGGCGGCGTAGTTTACGCGACTGTGGGGCTGTGTGCAGCCTGTGCGGGCCTCTTCGCGGGTAAACCCGCTCCCACAGGATTACCTCTGGCCCTAGGCGCTGAAGTTATCCTGTGGGAGCGGGCTTGCCCCGCGAAGAGGCCCGCACAGGCAATACAAAAGAGTCAGTCGTGTTTTTTCATCAAGTGCGGCGACAGGTTCAATTCCCGCCCGCGACGCAGGCGAATACGGCTGCGCCGCCAGAAACGCACGCCCAGCCACAGCAACAGCAAGCCAGCCCCGGTGAGGATGCTGGCCAGCGGTTTGTTGGCATTGAGTTCTTGCAGGGCCGGGTAGTTGCCCAGCAGGCCGGCGATGCCGGCCATGGCCAGCAGCACACCCAGCGTTGCCAGCAAGGCGGACAGGCCGGCAGCCAGGCGTGCGCCCCAATTGCGCGGTTCGCGCGTGCGCAGGCGTTTGGCGTCGAAACTGCCTTTGAGCTTCATTCCGATTTCCTCTGTGGATATCCGGAATTCGACCTGCGCTCGCCCTTTGGGTTCCGCCCGGCTGCCGGGCGGTCGTTACCCGCCCTGGATCAGATCAGGCTGGCGGTAGGGGCGACACAGGCGAAGTTGTCGGCCATCACGGCCATTTCACACTGGTGAATCTGTGCGGCCGGGATGACCCCGTCCTTGAACGCCAGGTCGCGGGTCGCCGAGGCGTCTTCCACCAGGGTGCACCGATAACCATAGTCCTTGGCGCGGCGCACGGTGGTGCTGACGCTGGAGTGGCTCATGAAACCGCAGACGATCAGGTCCAGGTGGCCCAGCGCCTGCAGGGTGTCGTGCAGCTTGGTGTTCTTGAACGCGTTAGGCATGCGCTTTTCGATGACGATTTCGCCTTCGTGTGGCTCCAGCCCAGGGATGAACTGGCCACCGCTGCCTTGTGGGTCGAAACGGCCACCGACAGTGCCCAGGTGACGGACGTGGATGATCGGACGGCCGCTCTTGCGCGCGGCATCGAGCAACCGGGCGATGTTGGCCACGGCCTCGTCCATGCCCGACAGTGCCAGGGGACCACTGAGGTACTCCTTTTGCGCATCGATGATGATCAGGCTGGCGTGGCTCAGCTTGGCCGGCGGGTAGTCGCGGCCAGTGAGGCGGAACATCGTGGTTGGAACGGACATCAAGGGCTCCTTGGAAGGGCTTTTGTATACCTATTGTCCCTTGCCTTGGCGTCAATGGGAATGGTTGACATCGCAAACAGCGTGGTTACTGGCCTGTGGCTACCCTTTGGGGAACGCCAAGGAACAATTGTGCGGGTTGGGCTGTTAGACTTTTGTACGGTCTGAATTAGGAGTACCCCCGTGATCACATCCCGTCTGCGCACGCTGCGCGACTACATTCGCTGGGCGGTCAGCCGCTTCCACGAGCGCGAGCTGTTCTTCGGCCACGGTGCCGACAACGCCTGGGACGAAGCCCGCCTGCTGGTGCTGGGCGCCGTGCACTTGCCATGGGAGGTGGCCGACAGCTACCTGGACTGCATGCTCGAGGACGACGAACGCGTGCGCCTGCAGCACCTGCTCAAGCGGCGTATCGAAGAACGCGTGCCCACCGCCTACCTGCTGGGCGAGGCGTGGTTCTGCGGCATGTCGTTCATTGTCGACGAGCGCGTGCTGGTGCCCCGTTCGCCGATTGGCGAGCTGATCGAAAAACGTTTCGAGCCGTGGCTGGCGTCAGAGCCTGCGCGCATTCTGGACCTGTGCACCGGGTCTGGTTGCATCGGCATCGTCGCGGCCGAAGTGTTCCCCGAGGCCGAAGTGGTGCTGGGCGACCTGTCGTTCGATGCCCTTGAGGTGGCGAACCAGAACATCGAGCGTCACGGCCTGGACATGCGCGTCTACACGGTGCAGGGCGATGGCTTCGATGGCCTGCCAGGGCAGCGCTTCGACCTGATCCTGTCCAACCCGCCGTATGTCGATGCCGAAGATTTTGGCGACATGCCGGCCGAGTATCACCACGAGCCTGAGCTGGGCCTGGCCTGCGGTAACGATGGCCTGGACCTGGTGCGGCGGATGCTGGCCGAGGCGGCTGACCACCTGACCGACAAAGGGTTGCTGATTGTCGAGGTGGGCAACAGCCAGGTGCATGTCGAGTCGCTGTACCCCGAGGTGGATTTCGCCTGGCTGGAATTCGAGCGGGGCGGGCATGGGGTGTTCATGCTGACAGCCGAGCAGTGCCGGCAGCATCAAGAGCTGTTCAAAGCTCGGGTTTGAGTGGGGGGCTGCTTTGCAGCCCATCGCGGGTAAACCCGCGAAGCAGGCGCCACGGTCTCAGCGGGTAGCAATCCAGATCAGCAGCCCCGCTTGAAACATCGCAAACGCCACCAGGCAGGTGATGGTAAAGCGCAACCCGCCATCTTCACGCCGGTACTTGGCCACCCGCTCATCCCGTTCGCGCAGTTGGCCTTCCATTTCCTGCAGCTGTTGATCGGCCTGCTGCAGCAAGTTGGCTGCATCGAGAATCTCCACCCGCTGCAGCCGCTCGCTGCTCCAGGCGCCTTTCAGCTGGCCCACCGTGGCTTCAACGGTGCGCCCTTTGAGGTGCTGAGGGTCTTCGTACTCCACTTCGATACCCACCCCGCGCAAGAACTGGTCCCGGCGCAGGCGTGAATCCTCGCTCAGGGCATCCTTGCTCGGCAGTGCCATGCCTTCGACCCGGTAATGCGACCACCTGCGCTGCAGCCATTGCACGGCCTGGGCCAGCATGAAGCGGCCGATACCGCGGTTCAGGGGTTCCAGCTGCAGGCCCTGGTCGCTGCCAATGCGCACCAGGCGTTCGGCGTGGTCGACGCGGATATCCAGGTGGTTCTGCTCTTTGCGCACCTTTTGCCCTGGCAGCTGGATTTCCATGCGCAGCAGGCTGTGGGCTTTGTCGTGACGCTCGGCGTAGCCGAACTGCACAAAGCGCAGGGGGCGGGCGCCGGTGGCGCGGTCGGTGGGCAAGGGGGCCAGGCGCAACAGCTGGAAGTGTTCGGCGGCAAGGTCGGCCCAAGGCAGCGCGGCGCCGTCCTGGGGTTGTGGCTCGTCGGCCGGCTCTAGGGCGGCGGGGGCAATTGTCATGGGGGCTGTCCTTAGGTTCGGGCATGCGGCAAATGGGGCTGCTGCGCAGCCCATCGCTGGCAAGCCAGCTCCCACCAAGGGCGCGCTGCTCTCAAGGGCACTGCTGCACCTGTGGGAGCCGGCTTGCCGGCGATGGGCCGCCAACGCGGCCCCGGATTCACCGCCAATACCGCCTTATCGGCAGCCCCGGCCAAGACCTGAGGGTCAGGCCGATGGCAAATGCTGGATGAACGTGACGATCCGCTCCCCCAGCTCACGGGCCAGTGGCAGCTCGGGGTTGAGGTAGCTGTCACGCTGTTCGCTCATGGCCTTGGGGCTGATGCGCAGCATGTGGTTCATGCCATCGATCAGCACCAGTTGCGCATCCGGTTTCGCAGCCTTGAGGCGCTCGGCATCCGTTACGTCGACCTGCACGTCGTTGCGGCCCTGGACGATCAGCGCCGGCATCGGCAATTGCGCGAACGCCGCCGCCGGGTTCTGCCGGAACAGCGAAATCAGATACGGCTGTACGCTGGGGCGGAACACTTGGCGCAGCGGCGCGGGCACATCCAGGCTGGTCTGCCCAGCCTGCAGGCGGTCGAGCAAGTCACTGCCACGGGCCAATTGGGCGGGCGGCAGGCGCTGGGCCAGCTGCTCGCGCAATACGTCGGCCAACGGGCGGCCGACGCCGGCCAAGGTGATCACCGCGCTGGCACCTGCCTGTTCGGCGGCGAGGCTGGCGATCAGCGCGCCTTCGCTGTGGCCCACCAGAATCAGCGGGCCGAACCGCGGGTCGGCCTTGAGCTTGTGGCTCCAGGCAACCACATCGGCGACATAGCGCTCGACGCTGAGGTCGCGCTCATCGGGCGTGGCCGGCTGGCTCGCGGCCACGCCGCGCTTGTCATAACGCACGCTGGCTATGTGGTCGTTGGCCAGCACCAGGGCCAGCCGCTTGAGGTTGTCGATACGCCCCGTGGCTGGGTTGTTGCCGTCTCGGTCGGTGGGGCCGGAGCCCGCGATGATCAACACCACCGGGGGCGGCGTGGCCTGTTGTGGCAGCAGCAAGCTGCCGTGCAGCACGCCCTGGCCGGTGTCGAGGTCGATGGGGCGCTGCAAGACGGTGGGGGAGGCGGCCTGGGCGAGGCCTGCACAGAGCATGAACAACAAGGCGACGAGGCGCGGCATCATGGGGTACTACGGTGGGGAGATGTCGGTTTGACCCAATGTTTGTGGGAAGGTTCGGTGGGTAGTTGCCTGGGCTGGCCTCTTCGCGGGTAAACCCGCTCCCACAGGAACATCACTGCTTTCAGGCTAGGGGTAACCCTGTTGGAGCGGTTTAACCCGCGAAGAGGCCAGCACAGACAACCAATCCCTCGGTATTTTTCCGTATACTGCCGCTTTCGTTCACCTCAGGCAGACTCGCGGAGCGTCCATGTCCGGCAATACCTACGGCAAGCTGTTCACTGTCACCACCGCAGGCGAAAGCCATGGCCCGGCGTTGGTCGCCATTGTCGATGGATGCCCGCCGGGCCTGGAGATCTCCCTGGCCGACCTGCAGCATGACCTCGACCGGCGCAAGCCTGGCACCAGCCGGCACACCACCCAGCGCCAGGAGCCGGACGAGGTCGAGATCCTCTCCGGTGTGTTCGAAGGCCGCACCACCGGCTGCTCGATCGGCCTGCTGATCCGCAACACCGACCAGAAGTCCAAGGACTACTCGGCGATCAAGGACCTGTTCCGCCCGGCGCACGCCGACTACACCTACCACCACAAGTACGGTGAGCGTGACTACCGCGGCGGCGGCCGCAGCTCGGCCCGCGAAACGGCCATGCGTGTAGCGGCAGGGGCCATCGCCAAGAAGTACCTGGCCACCCAGGGCATCACCGTGCGTGGCTACATGAGCCAGCTGGGCCCAATCGAGATTCCGTTCAAGACCTGGGAATCGGTCGAGCACAACGCCTTCTTCAGCCCCGACCCGGACAAGGTGCCCGAACTCGAGGCCTACATGGACCAACTGCGCCGCGACCAGGATTCGGTCGGGGCGAAGATCACCGTCGTGGCCGAAGGCGTGATGCCAGGCCTGGGCGAGCCGATCTTCGACCGCCTCGACGCGGAACTGGCCCATGCGCTGATGAGCATCAACGCGGTCAAGGGCGTCGAGATTGGCGCTGGCTTTGCCAGTGTCGCCCAGCGCGGTACCGAGCACCGTGACGAGCTGACCCCGGAAGGGTTCCTCAGCAACAACGCCGGCGGCATCCTGGGGGGGATTTCCTCGGGCCAGCCGATCGTTGCGCACCTGGCGCTGAAGCCGACCTCCAGCATCACCACGCCGGGCCGTTCCATCGATGTGGAGGGCAACCCGGTGGACGTGATCACCAAAGGCCGTCATGACCCCTGTGTCGGCATCCGTGCCACGCCGATCGCCGAAGCGATGATGGCCATCGCCCTGATGGACCACCTGCTGCGCCACCGCGCACAGAATGCCGACGTGAAGGTCGGTACGCCGGTGCTGGGCCAGCTTTGATCCATTTGTGATTGATGTGCCGAATGCACCGGCACACCTCTGTGTAGGGGCAGCCTTGTGCTGCGAAGAGGCCGGTGCAGTTGGCAGATTCGTGCAGTGGTTTCGCCGGCCCTTTCGCAGCACAAGGCTGCTCCTACACAGTGGGATCGAGCCGGTACGCTAAACACACCATCGGCCCATTCCATGCCCCCAATCCCCTACTGGCGCCTGTCCAGCTTCTACCTCTTCTACTTCGCCCTGCTGGGCTCCACAGCCCCCTTCCTGGCGCTGTACTTCGACCACCTGGGTTTTTCCCCGGCGCGCATCGGCGAGCTGGTGGCCATCCCCATGCTGATGCGCTGTGTCGCCCCCAACCTGTGGGGTTGGTTGGGCGACCGCACCGGCCAACGCCTGCTGATCGTGCGCCTGGGCGCGTTGTGCACGCTGGCCAGCTTCGCCCTGATCTTCTTCGGCAAGAGCTACGCCTGGCTGGCGCTGGTCATGGCCCTGCACGCGTTCTTCTGGCACGCGGTGCTGCCGCAATTCGAAGTCATCACCCTGGCGCACCTGCACGGGCAAACCGCCCGCTACAGCCAGGTCCGCCTGTGGGGTTCGATCGGTTTCATCCTCACGGTGGTGGGCTTGGGGCGCTTGTTCGAATGGCTCAGCCTGGACATCTACCCGGTCGCCCTGGTGACGATCATGGCGGGCATCGTCCTCGCCAGCCTGTGGGTGCCCAATGCCCAGCCGCTGGAGCAGGGCGAGCGCAGCGGAGCGGGCGGCTTTTTACAGCAACTGCGGGCCCCTGGCGTCATCGCGTTCTATGTGTGCGTGGCGCTGATGCAGCTCAGCCACGGGCCGTACTACACCTTCCTCACCCTGCACCTGGAACACCTGGGCTACAGCCGCAGCGCCATCGGCCTTTTATGGGCGCTGGGGGTGGTGGCCGAGGTGCTGGTGTTCATGGCCATGAGCCGCATTTTTGCGCGGTTTTCCGTGCAGCGGGTGTTGCTGGCCAGTTTTCTGCTGGCGTCTTTGCGCTGGCTGCTGCTCGGCAACCTGGCCGATGACCCGGCGGTGCTGGTGCTGGCCCAGGTGATGCACGCGGCCACCTTTGGCTGCTTCCATGCCGCCTGCATCGCGTTCGTCCAGGCCAGCTTCGGCGCTCGCCAGCAAGGCCAGGGCCAGGCGTTGTACGCGGCGTTGTCTGGCACCGGCGGTGCGCTGGGTGCCTTGTACTCGGGCTACAGCTGGAAACTGCTGGGGCCGACCTTCACCTTTGGTATGGCCAGCGCCGCAGCCTTGGCCGCAGCCGTTATCATTGCCCTTTGTTCGCAATCGACCAGGACCCGCCACTGATGAGTACCCTCAGCGTTTTCCACCCGTCCAGCCCAGGCCTGCCGAACAAGCTGCTGACCCACCACGACGACATTGCCGCGACACTGGCCGAGCAGGGCGTGCGTTTTGCCCATCACCCGCTTGCGCTGCGGGTTCGCCCTGGCAGTTCAGAGGACGAGGTGATGGCAGCTTGCCGGGAACACCTCGACCAGTTGATGACCGGCCACGGCAGTGCGGCCTTCACACTGCTCAACCGTGACGGGGTGGACCCGGCACAGTCGGATGTACGTGACGAGCATGTGCATGACGCCGAAGAGGTGTTTGCGGTGGTCAGCGGCCGGGCGCAAGTGGGTTTGCGGTTGGGCGAGTTCGTGTATTCGGTGCTGTGCGAGAAGGGCGATCAGCTGGTGGTGCCGGCAGGCACGCGGCGCTGGGTTGAGCTGGGCGAGACTCCGTTCTGCCTGGCGTTGCGGTTATTTGGCAGTGAGCAGGGGATGCAGGCGCGGTTGACCGGGGATGAGACTGCCCGGGCGTTTTTAGGGATCGACGAGTTGTAAGGCTTGGGCGGNNCGGTCCGACTTGCCCGCGAAAAGGCCGGTGCTGGCAATCAACGATAGGTCGGCAAGGCAAACCGCTGCTGGCTCTGCAGCATCGAAATCACCGGCAGCTCGCTGGCCTGTTCAGCCAGGTCACGGCGGATGGCGCTGATCGCCCAGGACAGCTGCTCGGCGCTGTGCAGTTGGCCGTAGGTCAACACGCGGCGGGTAACCTTGCCATCAGCGGCGCGCAGGGTGAGCAAGACACCACCATCGGGGCGGGGCTGGGTTGCGACCTGGTAGGCCGAAAACACCGAGACGAACTTTTCCTGGATGAGGTCCATATCAACTCCTGACTGTTGTGTGGCAGACGTGAGTTGATGGTTGCAGTGACCGTGCCAGAAACTGATTAAGTTAAAAATCCTTTAAATTCAATGGCTTGCGATGCTGTTATAAGGATCTTTTCGTGCAACCTGCAAGGTCGTGCATTTTGCACAGTGCATTTTGCACGGCCTGCCGGCCACCTATCGGCCCGATAGAATCTGAACCTTTGACCGCATGGCCTTGCCTGACAAAGACTTGGGCAACCATTTTTGCCAGGAGGTTCAACATGTCCACCGTCCAACCCTCGCCTGCCGCCATGACCGATGACGAAACCGCGGCCTTCGCCGAGCAGGTGTTCGAACGCGCCCGCCAAGGTGACGCCACGATGCTTGAGCGGTTGCTTGCCAGCGGCCTGCCTGCCAACCTGCGCAACCACAAGGGCGACACTTTGTTGATGCTGGCCTGCTACCACGGCCACCATGACGCGGTGCGCGTGCTGCTGGAGCACGGCGCCGACCCATTGATGGCCAATGACAATGGCCAACTGCCAATCGCTGGCGCCGCGTTCAAAGGCGACCTGGCCATGATCCGCTTGCTGCTGGAGCATGGGGTGCCGGTCGATGCCGCCGCGCAGGACGGGCGCACCGCGCTGATGCTGGCGGCGATGTTCAACCGCAGCGAGATCCTCGACTACCTGCTGGCCCAAGGTGCCGACCCGGCACACCAGGATGCCCGCGGCGCCACCGCGCTGATGGCCGCGCAAACCATGGGCGCGGCAGATGCCGTGGCGCGCCTGCAGGCGCTGGCCGGCTAACTGTTCGGGGGCGTTTGCGGCTATCCTTGGCGACTTTTCACCGGTCGCAGGCCCCCCTTCATGAAAAACCAATTGCTCGAACTCATCACCCTCATCGGCGCCGGTTGCATGCGCGATGAAGACATCGAGC
This sequence comes from Pseudomonas sp. PAGU 2196, assembly GCF_022179005.1. NCBI lineage: Bacteria > Pseudomonadati > Pseudomonadota > Gammaproteobacteria > Pseudomonadales > Pseudomonadaceae > Pseudomonas > Pseudomonas sp. PAGU 2196. The sequence continues at coordinate 17,574 of NZ_BNTL01000025.1, forward strand.
GCATTGCCGACGAGGCCGCCCAGGCCTACGCCGACCCCGTCGCCTTCCTGGCGGCCAACCCGGACATCAACTACGACGACACTTTCCCCATCCCGCTGGGGGAGTGGATCGTGCTGGGCAGCCTGCCGGACACCGTGCTGTTCCAGGCTGACAGCTATCAGGACCTGTTCCAGAACATCGCCGACTCGTTCGACAAGAGCGTGCCGTTCACCCTCAAGCCCAAGCAGCTGGCGCGCACCGAGCCACTGACCGCACTCAATCGCATCCAGGTGCAGATGGGGGCGTTGAACAAGGAGGCGGGGGGTTATGTGCTGCTGAACTTCAGCCAGTTGCTGGATGATGAATTGCAGATGGTGATGGTCGGCCAGCATGACCTGGCACGGGTGCTGGAGCTGGGGGCTGAGGTGGGGATCAAGACCGAGCCGGCTTTGGAGGCTTTGAAGGTCGCGGTTCACGTCTGATTTGTCGGTTGGCTGTACCGGCCTCTTCGCGGGGCAAGTCGGATCGCGAAGAGGCCGGTACAGGCAACCAAAGTCTTCAGCCCAGTGCTGTATCCAGAAACATCATCACCCCAAACCCACCCATCAACCCCAGGGTCGCCGCCGTCTGGTGGCCATTGCGATGGGTCTCGGGAATCACCTCGTGGGACACCACAAAAATCATCGCCCCCGCCGCCAACCCCATGCTTATCGGGTAGGCCAAGGCAAAACCGGTGGAAATCCCCAGGCCGATCACCGCACCCAGCGGCTCCATCAGCCCTGAACCCACCGCCACCAACGCCGCCTTCATGTTCGACAGCCCCGTGGCGCGTAACGCCAAGGCCACGGCCAGGCCTTCAGGGATGTCCTGGATGGCGATCGCGCTGGTCAGCGGCAGGCCGATGTTCATGTCGCCATTGGCGAAACTCACCCCAATCGCCATGCCTTCGGGCAGGTTGTGCAGGGTAATCGCCAACACGAACAGCCACACCCGGTTGATGCGCTCTGCCTCCGGGCCGCAAGGGCCAGTGCTCTCGTGCTCGTGTGGGGTGAAGCGGTCCAGGCCCAGCATCAGCAGTACCCCAAGGCCCATGCCCAGCACCACGGTAAACGCCGCCGCCGGGCCGTTGCCGGTGATCTCGCGGGCGGCATCCAGGCCCGGCAGAATCAACGAAAACGAACTGGCGGCCAGCATCATGCCGGCGGCAAAGCCGAGCATCACATCCTGGGTGCGCGCACTCACATCACGCAGCACCACCGCCAGTACCGCGCCCAGGGCGGTAGCGCCAAAGCCGGACAAACCGCCCAGCAGCGCCAGGTGCAGGTTGTCGGCATGGTCGCCGTTGACCGCGTTCCACAGGCTTGCCGCCAGCAGCACGATCACCGCCAGCAGGCTCAACCCCAGGCCGGCGCTAAGCCAGGGGGTAGTCAGCACCTGTTGCCGCCAGGCGCTCAGCAGCGAGGGTGGGGTGGCGGTTTCGGAATGGGCTGGGGGCATGCGAACCTCGAATCAATGAATACAGGCAGTCTAAGCAAGGACCTGCACGATCGGCCAAGGATTCCCTTCTATCGACGTGATAGCTGGCTATGCTGTGCTGCAACGTCTTTGCAAGGGAGTAGCGGCATGGGGTCTACATTCAATAGCCTGGTTGGCCTGATCATTCTGGCCCTGGATATCTGGGCGATCCTCAATGTGATCAAGAGTGGCAGCGAAGTGGGCATCAAGGTGCTGTGGATTCTGCTGATCGCGCTGCTGCCGGTGATAGGGCTGGTGATCTGGGCAATTGCCGGGCCTAGGGGCAATGTGCGGATCTGATAACGGACATAAGCAGAAATGCGGCCGTGACAAAATTTTCACATTGGTTTAAACAGAATCCGCACCCGCACAATGCTGCGTTGGTATTAACCTTCGCCATCTCCGCAAACCCGCAATCCTAGGACTTTCCCATTCATGGCTAACACGGATGCCTTGAAACAGGGCGCGCGAGCGTCGTTCGCGCCGACCCTGAAATCCCACCTGGCCTACACGCTGCTCAGCGGCCTGGTCATCATGCTGATGCTCAGCCTCGTGCGTCTGGCGCTGTTGGTCTACAACAGCGACATGATCGGCGATACCCCCTATGCGACTGTCGCCGAAGGCTTCCTGAACGGGTTGCGTTTCGACCTGCGGGTGGTGGTGTACATCAGCATTCCGCTGCTGTTGGCCATTCTCAGCCCTTGGGCCATGGCCCGGCGTGGCGTGTTCCGGCTGTGGCTGACCCTCGCCTCCAGCGTGGTGATGTTCCTCGGCCTGATGGAGATGGACTTCTACCGCGAATTCCACCAGCGCCTCAACGGCCTGGTGTTCCAGTACATCAAGGAAGACCCCAAGACCGTCATGAGCATGCTCTGGTACGGCTTCCCGGTGGTCCGTTACCTGTTGGCCTGGGTCATTGGCACCTGGCTGCTGAGCCTGCTGTTCAAGGGCGTCGATCGCATGACCCGCGGCGGCCAGCCGGCCGGCGCCACCCCGCAGCGCAGCGTAGCGCCGTGGTACAACCGCCTGGCGGTGTTCATGGTGATCCTGCTGGTGGCCGTGGTCGCCGCCCGTGGCACCCTGCGCCAGGGCCCGCCGATGCGTTGGGGTGATGCCTTCACCACCGACTCCAACTTCGTCAACCAGCTGGGCCTGAACGGCACCCTGACGTTGATCGATGCTGCCAAGAGCCGCTTCGGCGAAGACCGCGCCAACATCTGGAAGCCGGTGCTGGACCAGCCGCTGGCCACGCAGACCGTGCGTGAGCAACTGCTGACCGCCCACGACACCCTGGTCGACGCCGACGAAGCCGCGATCCGCCGTGACTTCGTGCCACCGGCCGACCGTACCCTGCCGATCAAGAACGTCGTGGTGATCCTCATGGAGAGCTTCGCCGGCCACTCGGTGGGCGCCCTGGGCAGCCCTAACAATATCACCCCGTACTTCGACAAACTGGCCAAGGAAGGGTTGCTGTTCGACCGCTTCTTCTCCAACGGCACCCATACCCACCAGGGCATGTTCGCCACCATGGCCTGCTTCCCCAACCTGCCAGGCTTCGAATACCTGATGCAGACCCCGGAAGGCGGGCACAAGCTGTCGGGCCTGCCGGCATTGCTCAGCGCCCGCGATTACGACGATGTGTACGTCTACAACGGTGACTTCGCCTGGGACAACCAGTCCGGTTTCTTCGGCAACCAAGGCATGACCACGTTCATTGGCCGCAATGACTTCGTCAACCCGGTGTTCTCCGACCCGACCTGGGGTGTGTCCGACCAGGACATGTTCGACCGTGGCGCTGAGGAGCTGGCCAAGCACGACGGCAAGAAGCCGATCTATGCACTGCTGCAGACCTTGTCCAACCACACGCCGTACGCGTTGCCCAAGGACCTGCCAGTGGCGCCTGTGACCGGCCAGGGCCGCCTGGACGAGCACCTGACGGCCATGCGTTATTCCGACTGGGCGTTGGGCCAGTTCTTCGAGAAGGCGCGCAAAGAGCCGTACTTCAAGGAGACCCTGTTCGTCATCGTCGGCGACCACGGCTTCGGCAACCACCAGCAGGTCACCGAGCTGGACCTGGGCCGCTTCAACGTACCGCTGCTACTGATTGCCCCGGGCATCCAGGAGAAGTTCGGTGCGGTCGACCACACCGTCGGTACCCAGGTCGACATCGTGCCGACCATCATGGGCCGCCTGGGTGGCCAGACCCGCCATCAGTGCTGGGGTCGCGACCTGCTCAACCTGCCTGAGGGCGACCAGGGCGTGGGCATGATCAAGCCGTCGGGCAGCGAGCAGATCGTGGGTTTGGTGCAGGGTGACCGCATCCTCATCGAGTCCAAGGACATGAGCCCGCGCATGTATCGCTACCAGTTGGGCAGCGAGTTCAAGGCCGAGCTGATCGAAAGCCCGGACCAGCCGGAAATGCTGAAAAAACTTGAAGCGTACATCCAGACGGCGACCAAGAGCCTCTTGGACAACACCGCTGGCGTCGTGCACGGCACGCCGAAGTAACGCTGCAATAGGGGCCGCTTCGCGGCCCCTTCGCCACCGCAAAGCCCTGCCAACTGAACAAATCCCCCCGCCCAAGGTCAAGCTATACAGGCGCCACACACCCGGCGTTCTTCAGATCGAGGGCTCGTTCCATGAAAGAGTGGGAAGTCATCTTTGCCGACCAGAAAGGCGAACCGACGTCATTGCGGCTGCGGGCTGAACATTGCCCCAGCGAAGAAGACGCGGCCCGTGCCATTCGCTCGTACTTGTTTCCGGTCATGGATGAATTAGACCTCAACGACTTCCAGGACCGTGCACCATCCCCCACGGCGCGCTGGCTCAAAGAGCAAAATGGCGTCACCATCACCCGTATCCAGGAAGCGCCCTGAAGCTTGCGTTGACGTGGTGCCCACGCAGGCACTACGCTGGACCCAGGTGCCGGCCTATTCTGCGGGTCGGCACCCATAACATTCGCGTCTTGCATCAGCTCTATACAACTCGATCTGTCCGGCACCGCCGGCAGGTACGTAGTGCCCGGAAAGTCTATCCATTGCATTGCAGGAGGACGATTCATGAGCAGCCAGAACGACGATATCAGCAGCAATGTCCTGCGCCAGATGAAAGCTGGCGGTTTTGACTTCACCCGCATCCACCCTATCGAGTTCTATGCAGTATTCCCTGATGAAGCCGGCGCGCGACGGGCAGCCGGGCAATTTCGTGGCGAGTCCCTCAACGCCCAGGTACGCGAACGCAAAGACGGCGCCTGGCACCTTGAACTGAGCAAGGTCATGTATGCCACTTATGGAGGGATTGGCGACTTCGAAGAAACGTTCGAGCAACTCGTTTCACCGTACGGTGGCGAGGTCGAAGGATGGGGCGTCAAGCAAGAGCGACTGTGCGCCTGACCCTGACTCACCCACTGCCGCTCCACAGGCTTATGCACTTCCCTGTAGGAGCGGCCTTGTGCCGCGAAGGGCCGCCAAGCGGCCCCAACCTCTCAGGGCTTACGCCCCGCCATATGCCCCAGATAAGCCAGTAGCGCATCCAGCTCCTGCTCGCTGAGCACCGCCTCTGTAAACCCCGGCATCTTCGCCTGCGGCCACGTTCGAAGGCTTTGCGGGTCACGTATCAGCTTGCGCAAAAATGCCGGCTGGAAGTACTCGGTAGGGTTGTGCGGCAGGTTCAAGTCTGGCCCAAATTGGGCATCACCCGCGCCATTGAGGCGGTGGCAGGCCAGGCAGTTCTGCTGGAACAACGCAAACCCCTGGCGCACCGGGTTATCGGCCGGGAGCTTCGGGTCTGGCAGCAGTGCCGGAAAACGCTGCTCCACCGAAGCCAGGCGGCGGATGCTGGCGATCTGGAACGGCCACTGCTCCGGGCGGATGCCGCTGGCCTGCGGTGCCGTCCAGACCAGGTAGAACGGCCCGGCGCTCGGCTTGCCGTTGCCCAACGCGGGCCACGGCTTGGCCGGGTCTTCGACGGCCAGCCAGGCACGCGCCGGCCCTTGCTGCAGCAGCGGCGCGGCAGGCAGTTCGGCAGCAAAACCATCCAGCGCGACGGCTTGCAGGTGGTCGTTCGCACCCACGCCCTGCAGCAGCACAGCCAAGGGGACAGCGCGATACTGCATGGGGCGCTTATAGGAAACGTCCTGCTCGATGCTGATGTCGCGCGCCTGCGGGTGGGCAAGCAGCTCGGCGCTGCTCCACTGGCGCGACGTGTCGCCCAGCTCAAGGTGCAGCTGCGCCGCCGACAGTGGCAGGCTCAAAAGCAGGGCGAGTAGGGCAAGGCAGTGGCGCATGTGGAATCTCCGACCTTCAAGGCCGGCAGGTTACATGCGTGCTGCCTGTTGACGCCACAGCCACCGTCAGCCGAATAAACGTGTCAGGTTCGGCAGTATCAGCAGTAGAGTCGTGGCGAAGAGAATGAGCCCTGCTTGGCGTATTTTCGATTGTCTGAACATGGCGGACCGCCTTCTTGTTGTTATTCCTGAATACCCGTTGGCTTCCCTGTCGCGTTTCGGGTCGATCGCAGTGGCGTAAGTTGACGCCTGTTCTGCTTGCCTCTTGAAAGTCGATATACAACCAACAGTAGGGTGTGCGTCATCCATGTTTGAGAACCCTTTGTTCTAATTGTAAGGCTGGTTAATTTCATTGGGTTATGAGGCCAATGGCCAGCTGGCTGGCATGCTCTCGCTAGACAGTGGCGTTACTGCAAACGACACGCCGGCAAAATATGACCGTTCGTCAGTGCGGCCTACTTGCTTGTACGTGCCTTTCGCGGCAGTCTCTACAGCAGATTCCCACCCATGTCGTTCAGGACTATTTCTATGTCGTTACGCATCTGCATCCTGGAAACCGATGTCCTGCGACCGGAGTTGACGGCGCAGTACCACGGCTATGGCAGGATGTTCGAGCAGCTGTTCTCGCGTCAGCCGATCGCCGCCGAGTTTCGCGTGTACAACGTGATGAACGGCGACTATCCCGCCGACGATGAAGTGTTCGATGCCTACCTTGTGACGGGCAGCAAGGCCGATTCGTTCGGTTCCGATCCCTGGATCCAAACGCTCAAGGCTTACTTGTTAAAACTCTACGCACGGGGCGAGAAGCTGTTGGGCGTGTGTTTTGGCCATCAGCTGTTGGCCTTGACCCTGGGTGGCAAGGCCGAGCGCGCCGAGAAGGGCTGGGGTGTGGGCATCCACCGTTATTCACTGGCGGCGCATGCGCCCTGGATGGACCCGGAGGTTTCCGAGCTGACCCTGCTGATCAGCCACCAGGACCAGGTCACCGAGCTGCCGGAAGGCGCGACCGTAATTGCCTCCAGCGACTTCTGCCCCAACGCCGCCTACCACATTCGTGACCAGGTGCTGTGCTTCCAAGGGCACCCGGAGTTCGTGCATGACTACTCCCGGGCGTTGCTGGATGCGCGGCAGACGTCGTTGGGGGATGAGGTGTACCACAAGGCCATTGCCAGCCTGGCCACCGAGCACCAAGGCGACCTGGTGGGCGAGTGGATGTTGCGGTTCATTGGGCAGTCGGTGAGTAAAGACAGCGTGGCGTGATGGCCGGGGGCCGCACAGCGGCCCCAACGATCTCAAAGCCAGCCCGACTTCTTGAAGCTGGCATACAACCCCGCACACCCCAACCCAATCACCCCCAGCACACCAAAGTACCCGTACTGCCACGCCAGCTCCGGCATGTTCTGAAAGTTCATCCCATAAATCCCGGCAATCGCTGTAGGGAAGGCCAGAATCGCCGCCCAGGCCGCGAACTTGCGTTGCACGATGCTTTGGCGCGACGACTCCAGCAACATGCCGATCTCGATGGTCTGGCTGGCGATATCGCGAATGCCGACCAAGTCTTCCATCTGCCGCGTGACATGAATCTGCACATCGCGAAAATACGGTCGCATGTTCTTGTCGATGAACGGAAAGCTCAAGCGCTGCAGTTCTTCGCTCACTTCCAGCATCGGCGCCACGTACCGGCGCAGGCGCAAGATGTCGCGCCGCAGGCTGTGCAGCCGGCGGATGTCATCCTCTTGCAGCGAACCGCCCAGCACGCTCTGCTCCAACTCTTCGATTTCGCCATGGATCGCTTCGCTGACCGGCTGGTAGTTCTCGGTCACGAAGTCGAGCAGCGCATACAGCACGAAATCCTCGCCATGCTCCAGCAGCAGCGGCCGTGCCTCGCAGCGTTGGCGCACCAGGGCGTAGGATTTAGAGTGGCCGTTGCGGCAGGTGATGATGTAGCCATTGCCAGCAAAGATATGGGTTTCGATGAACTCCAGCTTGCCTTCATGGCGTACCGGCGAATAGGTGACGATGAACAGCGCATCACCGAAGGTTTCAAGCTTGGGCCGGCTGTGCTTTTCCAGCGCGTCTTCAATGGCCAGCTCGTGCAGGTTGAACTGCCGCTGCAGGTTGGCCAACTCCTCGGCGTTGGGCTCTTCGAGGCCGATCCAGACGAAGTGGCCGGGCTTGCGCGCCCATTCGCTGCCTTCGTCGATGCTGATGTTAGTGACCTTTCTGCCGGCGCTGTACACCGCCGACGCCACGACTCGACCCATGGTTGTCCACTTATTCGATTGAACACCCTTACAGCTTGGGCTGTAAGGGCCCAGAGGGCAACCTAGCGGCGTGCGAGTTCATCTTCCATGCGGTCGATGCACTGCTGCATCTGGCTGCGGCACTGTTCGACCAGGGCGGGGATGTCGCGCTGGCTCAAGCCCGCGGTAGCAATCGGCGGCAGCGAGCGCACGATCACCGTCCGCTGCCGCCAGCTGTTCAGGTTCAAACGCCGGGCATAGCGGCTGACGCACACCGGCACGATTGGTACACCGGCTTCGATGGCCATGTGAAAGGCGCCTTTTTTGAACGCCAGCAGGTGGTCTGCCGGGTTGCGGGTGCCCTCGGGGAAAATCCAGATCGATGTATCGTCCTGCAGCACCCGCGTGGTCTTTTGCAGCGCCTTACGCGCCTGGTAGGCATTCTTGCGGTCGATCAGCACGTTGCCGCCCAGCCAGAACAGCTGGCCGAACAACGGGATCCAGCCCAGGCTTTTCTTGCCAATGGCCACGGTGCGCGGCGGCACTGCCTGGCCAATGAGGAACAGGTCGAAATTGGACTGATGGTTGGCGATGATGACGCAACCGGGCGGGTGATCGAACAGTGGGCCGACTTCGGCCTTGACCTTGACGCGCATCAGCCAGGCGGCCGGCACGCTGTAAAGCCGGGCAAATACCCGGCTGTTGTCGGGGTTGAAGGGGCGGCACAGGCCGATAATCAGGCCTACAGCACCAACCACCAGAAAATGCAGGGCCAGCAGTAGCATGCGCAACGAATAAAGCATGGGATGACTCACACCAGACAGTCGCATTCCAGTGTACGACTGTGCACTCAAAGAGGCAAACCTGGGGTGAGTCTGTCGACCTGCAGGGTTAGCCCATGTGGCTCTGATCCAGCTCGATAGCCTTGTCCAGAGCCTCCAGCAGGCCCTTGCGCACCTTCAGCTTGGTGTTTTTGTGCGCCAGCATGTTCAGCTTCTTCAGTTCACGGGCCGCAGCCAGGGCCGCCTCGTGCAGTTGCTCGGCCGGCACTACCTTGTCGAGGAAGCCGGCGTCCAGTGCGCCTTGCGGGTCGAAGATCTCGGCGTTGATCACCGAGCGGTGGAAGGCCGAGCGGCGCAGGCGGTCGCGGGCCAGTTCGATGCCGGCATGGTGCATGGTCATGCCGATCTGTACTTCGTTCAGGCAGACCTTGTAGGGCCCGTCGACACCAATGCGGTAGTCGGCCGACAGCAGCAGGAAGGCCCCTTTGGCCACGGCGTTACCGGGGCAGGCGACGATCACCGGGAACGGGTGCGACAGCAGGCGGCGGGCGAGGGTGGAGCCGGCGGTAACCAGGCCTATCGCCTCCTTGGGGCCACTGGTCATGACCTTGAGGTCGTAGCCGCCAGACAGAATGCCCGGCTGCCCGGTGATGATCACCACGGCACGTTCCTGTTCGGCACGGTCGAGGGCGGCGTTGAAGGCGGTGATGACATCCGGCGAGATGGCGTTGACCTTGCCGTTGTTCAGGGTCAGGGTGGCGATGCCGTCTTCGGCGTGGTAGGTAATCAGCTCGCTCATGGCAGAGTCCTTTTGTTGGCGTGGCGACGACGTTACCCAGCGCCGTGGGCCAGGTAAAGCAGCAAGGCTGACTGGCCGGTCAGCGTTTACCGGGCCTCAAATGCAAATGCATGAAAAATTTGAAAAAAATGCTTGCCAAAGGAAAGGCCTTCCACTAAATTAGCGCGCCTCGACAGGCTGAAAGGCTTGAAGAGAAAACGGTGAAGTGTCCGAGTGGTCGAAGGAGCACGCCTGGAAAGTGTGTATACGAGAAATCGTATCAAGGGTTCAAATCCCTTCTTCACCGCCACATTCTACAAAAAGCCCCCGCGCTGAAAAGCCGGGGGCTTTTTGTTTTCGCAGTGCTTATGGGGCTGCTGTGCAGCCCATCGCCGGCAAGCCAGCTCCCACAAGAACTTTGCAGACTCCAAGGTTGGCGCCACGCCTGTGGGAGCCGGCTTGCCGGCGATGGGCCGCGCAGCGGCCCCGGGTTCATCAGAAACTCACAGACGCTGACAACCGTGCCGTCCGCGGCGCACCCTGGAACAGGTAGTTGTCCCCCAGGTAATCCCCCACATCGCGCCAGTAGCGCTTGTCGAACACGTTATCCACGGTCAACCGCAGCACCGTGTCATACCCCCCAATGCGGGTGCGGTAGCGGCTGCCGAGGTCGAATACGGTATAACCGCCCACCTCGACATTACCCGCCTGGCTGGCATATTTGCTGGCGCTGTAGCGCGCACCGCCCAGCAGCGTCAGGCCAGGTACCGGCAGGCTGTATTCGGCCTGCAGCGCCGCACGCAGTTTGGGCACATTGATCGCCTGATGCCCTTCGTAGTCCTCGGTCCCGCTGTTTTTTACCCGCGCGCGAATGGCTGCGGCACTCGCCTGCACTTGCAGGTTCGAGGTCACCCAGCCACTGGCGCCCAGCTCCAGGCCGGTGTTTTTCTGTTGGCCTTGCTGGACATAGGTGAAGGTGCCTTGGCCATCGGGTCGCGCGTATTGATACGCCTGGCGGATCTGGAACAGTGCGGCACTGAAGCTGATGCCTTGCCAGTCGCGCTTGATGCCCAACTCCAGCTGGCGTGACAGGGTGGGGGCGAGGATTTCAGCCGCGTTGCTGGCAAACCACGGTGCGGTACCGCCAGCCGACAGGCCTTTGGCATAGCTGGCGTACAGCGTGGTGTCTGGGCGTGGCTTGTAGATGAGCGCAGCATTGGGCAGCAGTTGATACTGGCGAGTGTGGCGCCCGGCAACACCGGTCTCGTCCCAGGTCTGCTCGTCCAGGCGCACTTCGCGAGCGCCGATCACGGTTTGCCACTGCTCGTTGAAGCTGATGTGATCACTCACGAACACGCCGTACTGGCGGCTGTCGAGGCGACGCTCGCTGGCGCCGATCGGCTTGTCAGACGGGTCGAGTACTGGCGCACCGGTGTAGATATTGCCGGTACCCAGCCACTCGTTGTAATAGGGGCGTTGATCCACCGTGCGGCGTTGCGCGCTGCTGCCGATTGTCAGGTCGTGCCCTACGCCCAAGGCATCGAAGCGGCCGTTGAGCGTGGCCTGTGCTTCATCGGTGCGGCGGGTGTCATCCGGGCTGCGGTAGTCATAGATGTCGTAGTCGCCATTGCTGCCGAAAAACGCCCCCTCGCTCGAGCCCCAGGCAAACGCACTGTAATCGTCGATCACCACCTTGCTACGCGACGCACTCAACGTGCCGGTCCAGGCCTCGTTGAAGCGGTACTCGAAACGCCCGCCCAAGTTCAGCGAATCGTTCTGCACCGGCTTGGCCCACTGCTGGTAGGCCAGGCGATCATGCGGGTCGATACCGTGTGGCACCTCGGTGCCGCCGAGCAACTGGTAACCAGGCACCGAGCGCTGTTCGCGGTGCTGGTACTCGGCGTCCAGCTGCAGCGTGGCAGCCGGGTTGATCTGCCAGTCGAAGGCCAGCGAGGCGAAGTCGCGCTTGCCATCGGCATGGTCGACATAGCTGCGGATGTCTTCATGGGCCAGGTTGGCGCGCAGGCCGAACTGCCGCTCGCTGCCGAACCAGCCGCCCAGGTCGGTGGCCAGGTAACGTTCGCCTTGTTCGTTGGTCGATACCGTCACGCTGCGCACGTCTTCGGCGCGCTTGGTCACGTAATTGATTAGGCCGCCGGGTTCCGAAACGCCGCTTTGCAGCCCGGACAAGCCCTTGAGCAATTCCACTTGCTGTTTGTTTTCCAGGGCCACGTTCTGCTCGCCGGCGATAGTCTGGCCATTGATCCGGTAGCTGCTGGCGGCATTCAGCTCGAAGCCGCGCACGTTGAAGTTCTCGTAATAGCCGATGGGCGCATAGCTTTCCCCCACCGAGGCGTCGCTTTGCAGCACTTCGCTGAGCTTGCGCACTTGGCGGTCCTCCAGCAATTGCTGGCTGAACACGCTGACCGAGGCCGGGGTATCGAGCAGCGGCGCGGCCTGGAAACCACCCACCGAGGCTTCGTGCACCTGGTAGCCGTCGTTGCCATAGCTGTCGGAGACCCGCAGTGGGTCAAGCACGATGCTGTCTTCGGCAAGCAAATGAGGGCAATGCAGGGCCAGGCCCAGGCTGAGCAAGCTCAGGGGCAGGCGGGGGCGAAGCGGGGGCATGCGGAGGCTCCTGGATACGCGACACCGGTGCCGGCCTCTTCGCGGGGCAAGCCCGCTCCCACAAGGGTTGCGCAGAATCCTGTAGGAGCGGGCTTGCCCGCGAAGAGGCCGGCACAGGCCATGAAAAAGGCGGCATCTTAACAGCCGCCTTCAACATTGGACGATCACGCCCGCGCGATATTCAGTCGTTGCTGGCCGGGCGCTTGTGCTGGCGCCAGCTGTCGTCGATCTTCGACCAGGTCTTGCCATCGGTTACGGCCAGCAGTTTGCGCCCGTCCTTGAAGGTGGCGAGGAAGGTGGCTTCTTCTTCCTTGCCACCGAGCCAGAGCCCGGCCAGCAGCCCCACCGGCCCGGCCACCAAGGCCCCAGCTACACCCCAGCCAAGGGCGGTACCCAGGCTGCGGCTGGACTCCAAACTGGACAGCTTGAGGTCACTGATGCGTGCAAGTGAGATCCGCTCGCCAGGCGAGGGGCTGCGCGGGGTCTTGAGTGTGAGCGATCCATTGCGATACTCGCCTTCACCTTGCAAGAAATCGCCGGATCGAACCGTGAGTCTTGTCATAAAGTCGTCCTTCAGGGAGGGGGCATTGTCCAGCGCCTACTTGAGCCCTCCCGAGGCAGGCAGTCAACGCTCAGGCGACGGAGGGTAGTGCGTTGCAATGTCGCGGCTGATGCGCTTGCGCTCGGCCAGCGCCCAGGCCAGCAGCGCCAGTGTACCGATCACCAACCCGGCAACGACGATGCCCATCCAGCCCTGACGCTGGAACAACTGCGTCCCCAGCAGCGACCCCAGCGCACCGCCGATGAAGTAGCAGGTGATATAGCCTGCATTCAGCCGTGTGCGCGCCTCTGGCCGCAGCGCGATCACCGCGTTCTGGTTGCTCACGTGTACCAGCTGCACGGCCAGGTCGAGCATCAACACCCCCAGCAGCAACGCCAGCAGCGAGTACTCGGCAAAGCCCAGCGGCACCCACGACAGCAGCAGTACGATCAGCCCCACCGTGGTGCCCAACGCCCCCTTGCCTCGGTCGGCCAGGCGCCCGGCCCAGTTGGCCGACAGCGCCCCCGCCGCGCCTGCCAGGCCGAACAGGCCGATCACGGCGTCCGAGTAGTGGTAGGGCTCTTGCGCCAGCAGGAAGGCCAGCGGTGTCCAGAACAGCGCGAACAGGCTGAACGCCAGCAAGCCCAGCAGCGAGCGCAAGCGCAGCACGGGCTCTTCGATGAACAGGCGGAACACCGAGCCGATCAAGGCCGGGTACTTCAAGCCGGCATGGCTGTGGTGCTGCGGCAAGCTGCGGTACAGGGCCAGGGCGGTGATGGCCATCAGTACCGCAGCCAGCACATAGATGCTGCGCCAGCCACCCAGCTCCGCCATGAAACCGGCCGCCGTACGCGCCAGCAGAATGCCCAGCAACAGGCCGCTCATCAGTGTGCCCACTGCGCGCCCGCGCTGGTGCGGCTCACTCAGGTTCGCCGCCATCGGCACCAGGATCTGCGCCACCACCGAGAACAGGCCGGTCAGTGCGGTGCCGAGCAGCAACCACGGCAGGCTCGGTGCGCAGGCGCTGATGACCAGGCCAAGGGTCGAAATGGCGGTCATTACCGTGATCAGGCGGCGCTGCTCGAACAGGTCGCCCAGGGGCGCCAGCAGCAACAGGCCGGCGCCATAGCTGAGCTGGGCGGCGATGACGATGCTGCCGGCGCCGGCGGTGCTCAGGCCGAACTGCAGGGCGATGCTGTGCAGCAACGGTTGCGCGTAGTAGTTGCTGGCCACGGCCAGGCCGGTGGCGGTGGCCATCAGCAGGATCAGGGCGCGACTGAGGGTCGGGGCGTTCATGGGGATCTCGGGCGGGCAGGGAGCTGTATTCTAGGGGCGTTGAGGGTTTGACGGAGAGTTTTAGGCGCCGCTCGCGCGGCGCTCGATCTCACAGGCGCCAATAATACCAAGGCAGACACCTAGAACTGCCCCCACCTCAAGCCGCAAACCCACCATCCGCCGTCAAACTGGCCCCAGTGATGTACCCCGCCTCCGGCCCCGCCAGGTAGGCCACGAAGCTGGCAATCTCATCCACCTGCCCATAGCGCCCAATGGCCATCAGCGGTATCAGGCTGTCGGCAAACTCACCGCTGGCCGGGTTCATGTCGGTGTCTACCGGGCCGGGCTGCACGTTGTTGACGGTGATGCCCTGGGGGCCGAGGTCGCGTGCCATGCCGCGGGTCAGGCCAACCAGCGCCGACTTGCTCATGGCGTAGGGGGCGCCACCGGCAAAGGGCATGCGCTCGGCGTTGGTGCTGCCGATGTTGATGATGCGCCCGCCCTGGCCCATGTAGCGCACGGCCGCTTGGCTGGCGACGAACACACTGCGCACGTTTACCGCCAGCATGCGGTCGAAGTCCCCCAGGTCGAACTCGGCGATCGGCGCCACCGTCAGCACGCCGGCGTTGTTCACCAGAATGTCCAGCCCACCAAAGGCCTTCGCGGTGTCATCCACCGCCAATTGCACGGCTGCGGCGTCGGCGCTGTCGGCGCGCAGGGCGAGGGCTTGGCCGCCGTTGCCGATGATTTCCTGGGCCAGCTGTTCTGCTGGGCCTGCGGAGCTGACGTAGGTGAAGGCAACCCGAGCACCGTCGCGGGCCAGGCGGCGCACGATGGCCGCACCAATGCCACGTGAGCCGCCCTGGACCAGGGCTACCTTACCGTCGAGTGGAAGTTGTTTGGACATGCTGATCTCCTGCTGGGAAGCAAGGCCGAATGCCTTGGATGGGCGCAGTATCGGTGGCTAATTACCTGCTGATAAGATGGCAATCACTATTAGCAGAGTAAACCTTTGGTTGTTAATCATGGCCGTGGAGTCTTTCAACGCCCTCGAATGCTTTATCCGCAGCGCCGAGGTCGGCAGCTTCGCCGAGGCCGCTCGCCGCCTGAGCCTGACCCCCGCCGCAGTGGGCAAGCATGTGGCTCAGCTCGAAGCCCGGTTGGGCGTGCGACTGTTCCAGCGTAGTACCCGCAAGCTGACCTTGACCGAAGCAGGCCAGCGTTTTCTGGGTGAGGTGAGTGACAGTTTTCGTACCATCCAGTACGCCGTGGCTAACCTGGCCAGTGCCGAAGGCCAGCCGGCCGGGCTGCTGCGGGTCAGCATGGGCACGGTGTTCGGGCGCTTGTACGTGCTGCCCCTGCTGGGTGAGTTCTTGCGCCGCTACCCGGCGATTACCCCGGACTGGCATTTTGACAATCGCCAGGTCGACCTGATTGGCCAAGGCTTCGATGCTGCCATCGGTGGCGGTTTTGATTTGCCGCCGGGGGTGGTGGCGCGCAAGCTGACGCCGGCGCATCGGGTGCTGGTGGCATCACCTACGTACCTGGACCAACAGCCGCCGATCGAGGACCCGCACGCGCTGCAGCGCCACGCTGGCATTCTGATTCGCTCACCGCAGACCGGCCGGGTGCGCTCCTGGCCGCTGACCAGTCGCTGGCAGGAGCAGCAGCCGTTGGTGCTGCGCCAAGCAATGACCATGAGCGATTCGGATGCGGCCTGCGCGGTGGCGCAGCAGGGGTTGGGGGTTGCCTTGGTGAGTCTGCCGTTTGCCGTGCCTTACCTGCAGGCCGGGCGGCTGCGGCGGGTATTGCCGGATTGGTATGTGGACGATGGGCATATCAGCGTGTATTACGCCCAGCACAAATTGTTGCCCGGGAAGACGCGGGCGTTTATCGATTTTGTCGTGGAGCAGTTTGCGCAGCAGGGGTTGGCGGGGCAGTTCGATGCGCTGCAGGGCCTTTAGATTGATGCTGCCTGACCCGCGAAGAGGCCGGGTCAGGCAACATCAACAATGAAGAATACCTGCGCCCCCAAGCTCACCTCGTCATCCACCCGCTTGCCCACCAGCTGCTGCCCCAGCGGCGAGCGCGGTGTGATCACGGTCACCAGCTCATCCCCTTCACCCACTTTCAACCCCGCCGCCTCAGGCCCGAGGAACAGCCTACGTTGCTGGCCATCCTCGTCCTCAAGGGTCACCAGGTTGCTCACCTGCACGCCACGCGCAGGGTCGTAGTCACGCAACAGCAGTTGCTGGTAAATCTGCAACGCCTGGCGAATCTCGGCAGTACGCCGCGCCTGGCCGGTGGCCAAGTACGAAGCTTCAAGGCCCAAGGTGTCATACTTGTTTTCGGCGATGTTCTCTTCCGCGGTGGCGGCTTCGTACGCGGTCTGCGCGGCGCGGCTCAGCACGTCTACGTCATGTTCGAGGGTCGCGACGATGCGCGTGAGTAGCAGGGGCTTGTCCATCTTCAGTAACAGAACTCCAGCACATGGGCCTGGCTTTTTTCGGTGGGGGCGGTGCGGTTCTGCTGCAGCCAGAACTGGCACTTGGGGCTGTTGAGGTTGCGAGGGTTGCCTTGGGCAGCCTCGGCGGCCTGTTGCAGTTGTTGCTGGTGCAGGATGTCCTTGTAGCGCTCGAACATTTCGCCCTGGGCATCTGCCGGTGGCGGCGCGGCGGGTTGGCTGCGGGCAGGGGCCACGGCCTGGGCGACCGGCTGCACCTGCTCTGGCCACAGCTGCAACGCCAACCACAGGCTCATGGCGATGGCCACGGCGCCCAGCCACAGGCCAAAGGCCACGCAGAGGATCAGTTGCAACGGCTTGAGGGTGATTTTCAGTTCGCGGTGGCGGGGCATGGCAGCCTCCTGGCAGGGCAGTTCGAGGTGCATTGTCGCACGCTGTCGGCGAATTTTACCCGTGGGTGCTTTTGTCCACGGCAATTAATCCGCAGAATTCGCGGTTTTGGGCACCATGAGGGGGAGGGCACATGAAGGCCACCTGGGACATCTTTTGCACCGTCGTCGACAATTATGGCGACATCGGCGTCACCTGGCGCCTGGCGCGGCAACTGGTGGACGAGCACGATCTGGCGGTGCGCCTGTGGGTGGACGACCTGAGCGCCTTCGTGCCGATGTGCCCCGGCGCCGATGCCACGGCGCTGCAACAATGGCAGCACGGTGTCGATGTGCGCCAGTGGCCTGCCGAGTGGCTGCCGGTGGAGCCTGCCGAGGTGGTGATCGGCGCGTTCGCCTGCCAGCTGCCGGCGCACTATGTCGAGGCCATGCGTGCGCAGCCCAAGCCGCCGCTGTGGCTTAACCTCGACTACCTCAGCGCCGAGGACTGGGTTGAGGGCTGCCACGGTTTGCCGTCGCCCCAGCCCAACGGCTTGCGCAAAGTGTTCTTCTTCCCAGGCTTTACCGAGAAAACCGGTGGCCTGTTGCGTGAGGGCGATTTGCTGGCGCGGCGCGAAGCCTTCGCGCAGTCTGCCGAAGCCCGGCAGGCATTCTTGCAGCGCCTGGGTGTACACCCCGAGGCGCAAGCGCGGCTGATCTCGCTGTTCGCCTATGAGAACACCCAGCTGGGCAACTGGCTGGATGCGTTGGCAGCAGATACCCAGCCGTCCCACCTGCTGGTACCGCAAGGGCGCATCCTGGCTGACGTCGCCCATTGGCTGGGCGAGCCGGGGCTGGCGGTGGGCGATGTGCGCCTGCGCGGGTCGCTGACGGTGCAAATTTTGCCGTTCATCAGCCAGGACGATTATGATCGCCTGCTGTGGGCCTGCGACTTCAATGCCGTGCGCGGCGAAGACTCGTTCGTGCGTGCGCAGTGGGCCGGGCGGCCGATGCTGTGGCACATCTACGTGCAGGACGAGAACGCCCACTGGGAAAAACTCGAAGCGTTCCTTGCGCATTATCGACAAGGCCTGTCAGACGATGCCGCTGACGCACTGGTTGCGTTGTGGCGTGCCTGGAACATGGACCATGACGTCGGCCAAGCGTGGCAAGCGGCCCAGCGGCACTGGCCAGAACTGCAGCAGCATGCCCGAGATTGGGCGGCCCGGCAGGCCACTCGGCCGGACCTTGCCATGACGCTGGTACAGTTTTACCGAAATTGGCTATGATATGCGGCCTCGATTTTTATAAATCCATCCAGATTCGGATACTTCGTAATGAAAACTGGTAAAGAACTGAAACCCGGTACCGTACTGCGGATCGACAACGACCCGTGGCTGGTTCAAAAAGCTGAGTTCACCAAATCGGGCCGTAACAGCGCGATCATGAAAACCAAGCTGAAGAACCTGCTGACCGGCTACAAGACCGAAACCGTCTACGGTGCGGACGACAAGCTGGACGACGTGATCCTGGATCGCAAAGAAGCGACCCTGTCGTTCATCAGCGGTGACTCGTACACCTTCATGGACACCACCGACTACACCATGTACGAACTGAACGCCGAAGACATCGACGCCGTTCTGCCGTACATCGAAGAAGGCATGGATGACATCTGCGAAGCCGTCTTCTTCGAAGGCCGCCTGGTCTCGGTAGAACTGCCGACCACCATCAGCCGTCAAGTTTCCTACACCGAAAACGCTGCCCGCGGCGACACTTCGGGCAAGGTCATGAAGCCTGCCAAACTGAAGAACGGTACCGAGATTCAGGTTGCCGACTTCATCCAGATCGACGAGTGGATCGACATCGACACTCGCGACAACAGCTTCAAAGGCCGTTCCAAGAAGTAATTCTTCTTGTGATGCGCATAAAAAAACCCGGCCTCGGCCGGGTTTTTTTATGCCTGCATTCAGACCGTCACGTGCAGCCTTACATCCACATTGCCGCGGGTGGCGTTGGAGTAAGGGCAGACCTGGTGCGCTTTCTCCACCAGCCCTTCGGCATCGGCCTGGGCCAGGCCCGGCAGGTTGATGTGCAGGTCGATGTCCAGGCCGAAACCACCCGGGATCTGGCCAATGCCCACGTTTGCAGTGATCGAGGCATCGGCCGGCAGGGCTTTTTTCTCTTGCCCGGCGACAAATTTCAGCGCGCCGATGAAGCAGGCCGAGTAGCCGGCCGCGAACATCTGTTCAGGGTTGGTGCCGTCACCGCCCGCGCCGCCCAGTTCTTTGGGGGTGCTCAGCTTGACTTCCAGCTTGCCGTCGCTGGAGCGGGATTTACCGTCGCGCCCGCCAGTGGAGGTGGCTTCTGCGATGTACAGCGGAGTGACCTTTTGCATCTTGAGCCTCGCTAATGTGCTGTGCGCTACCGGGTGGCGGTGGCGCGGGGTAGGTGTGGGGTTTAAATTAGCGCGCAATTAGTTTGCGCGCAAGATAAATCATCACCGCTCATCCGAACGGCCATCACACAGCATAGCGCTCAGAGGTTTTTCTGCAGGTTGTCGCGCAGTTCGAGCAGGTCGGCTTGCAGCTGTTTCAGGCGTTCCAGGCTGCGCCCGCTGGCCTTGAGGATGCACGGGGGCACCTGTTTGGCCTGTTGTTGCAAATCACGGCCCTTGTCGGTCAGTTGCACCAGTACCACCCGTTCGTCCTCCCGGCTGCGGGTGCGCTTGAGCAGGCCTTCGCTTTCCAGGCGCTTGAGCAGCGGGGTCAGCGAGCCAGGGTCGGTGAGCAGGTGTTGACTGATCTCGCCCACAGTCAGGCCATCCCGCTCCCACAGCACCAGCATGGCCAGGTACTGCGGGTAGGTCAGGCCCAGCGCTTGCAGCAGCGGCTTGTAGACCTTGGTCATCAGCAACGAGGTCGAATGCAGGGCGAAGCAGACCTGGTTGTCCAGCAGCAGCTCGTCACAGGAGGCTTGGGTGTCGGCGTTCATGCAGGTCCTTGGAGTAATCAATGGGGAAATCTAGCACGCTGATCATTAGTGCGTTCATTGCCAGCGCAGTTCACTGCGCAGGGCCAGGTCCCAGGGTGGAATGGGGCTGAAACGGCTCTTGAGAAATTCGAGCAGCAAACGGCTGCGAGAGTTCGTTTCATGTGCCAGGCGTAACGCATAAATGCCACTGGACTCGGCGGCTGGCAGGCCACCTTCGCAAAACAGCGGGACCAGTTCGCCGCGCAGCAGGTAGTCGCTGATCAGCCAGGTGGGCAGGTGGGCAATGCCCAAACCCGCGAGAGCGCCGAACAGCAGGGTTTCGGCGTTATTGGCGGCCATGCGCATGCGCGATGGCCGGTACAGGCGGGCCTGGCCGGCCACGCTGAAGCGCCAGGCAAACGGCGGCGCCAGGCCGTCCCAGTCGAGGCCGTCGTGCGCAGGCAACTCGCTGGGGCACGCCGGTACGCCTCGGCTGGCCAAGTAAGCCGGGCTGGCGCAGGCGATGCGGACCATGTAGGCCAGCGGCGTGGCGACCAGGCGCGTGTCGGCCAGGGGACCTGCACGCAATACCAGGTCGACTTCGCCAAGGTGGCTGCCCTGCAAGTCGACGAAGCTGTCGATCAGGCGCAGGTGCACGTCAAGCCCGGGGTAGGCCACGAGGAAGTCGGCGATGGCCGGGGCAAGGTGGCGACGGCCAAACGCGGCGGGGGCGTCGATGCGGATGAGGCCTTCCGGGGCGCTGCTCAACGAGACGGCTTCGGCGCGGGCCAGGCGCAGCTCCTCGATGATGCGTCGTGCGCGTTCGGCAAAGGCGTTGCCGGCCGGGGTGGCGCGCACTGCGTGGGTGCTGCGGGTGAACAGCCGGCTGCCCACGGCGCTTTCGAGGTTGTCGATGCGCCGGGCCACGGCCGAGGGCGTCAACGGGTGGCGCCGCGCGGCGGCAGAGAAGCTGCCGGTTTCCAGCACGTCGAGAAACAGGCTGAGCTGGTCGGTGAGGATATCGGGGTTCATGGTGGCTCGGCTTTGCATAAAACGCACAGCCATTGTGCGCTGCTGTGCGTTTCCCCACCAGCCCCGACTCGGTAGCATGCCCACCATTGCAAGCGAGAGGCGCAGAGGCCCTGATGATCGAGTGGTTGTTGTATATCGCGTTGGGCGCTGCCCTGGGCACCATGGGTGGTTTGTTCGGCATTGGCGGCGGGTTGATTGCAATCCCGGCGCTGGGGGTGTTGTTCGGCTTGGACCAACAGCTGGCGCAGGGCACTGCGTTGGTGATGGTGGTGCCGAATGTGTTGCTGGCGCTGTGGCGCTACCACCAGCGCAACCGCATCGAGCTGCGCCATGCGTTGCCGTTGGCACTGTGCAGTTTCCTGTTCGCCTGGCTGGGGTCGATTTGGGCGGTGGGCATCGATGCCCAGTCCATGCGGCTGGGCTTTGTCGGCTTTCTGGTGGCGCTGGCGGTGTGGAACGTGGCGCGGATGTTCCTCAAGGTCGCGCCGCCTAGCCCTGAACTGCGTTACGCCTGGCCGTGGCTGGGCGTGCTGGGCAGTTTTGCCGGGACCATGGGTGGGTTGTTCGGGGTAGGGGGCGCGGTGGTCGCCACGCCTATTCTGACCAGTGTGTTCGGGAACACCCAGGTGGTGGCGCAGGGGTTGTCGCTGGCGTTGGCGGCGCCCAGTACGACGGTGACCTTGTTGACCTATGGCGTGCACCAGAGTGTTGACTGGGGGGTAGGGATCCCCTTGGCGGTCGGTGGGCTGCTCAGCATCAGCTGGGGGGTGAGGTTGGCGCATGCCCTGCCAGAGAAAGTATTGCGGGCGATGTTTTGTGCGTTTCTGGTGGTGTGTGCGGTGATGTTGGGGTTTGAGCTTTAGCGCACATGCTGCAGCCATCTCCCTGTAGCAGCCTTGCGCTGCGAAGAGGCCCGTCCAAGCAGCGCAAAATGTCGCTGAAATCACCGGCCTTTTCGCAGCACAAGGCTGCTCCTACACAACGCTATGGCTGCCACT
This sequence comes from Pseudomonas sp. PAGU 2196, assembly GCF_022179005.1. Lineage (NCBI taxonomy): Bacteria > Pseudomonadati > Pseudomonadota > Gammaproteobacteria > Pseudomonadales > Pseudomonadaceae > Pseudomonas > Pseudomonas sp. PAGU 2196. The sequence continues at coordinate 39,432 of NZ_BNTL01000025.1, forward strand.
GATCTATTTGAACCCTTCGACGATGTAATCGGCCATGCAATCGGTGATGGGTGACGGGTGCTGCGTGCTGCGCACCAGCATCACATTGGCCACCGGCAACTGCGGCAGCCCGTCGCTCTCGCCCAAAATCCGTATGTTGCCGCCGATCAGGCTCTGCAACTGTGCCGTCACCGCCAACCCGGCAGTGACAATGGCAAAGATCGCCGCCAGGCTTGGGCTGGTGTAGGCAATGCGGTAGTCGATGCCTTGCGCTTCTAGCGCATTGCAGGTCCAGGCGCGGCAAAAGCAGTCAGTGTTGAACAGCGCCACCGGCATGGGCCGTTGCTCCTGCGGGCAAAACCCTTCGGCGGCAGCCCACACCAGCCGTTCCTGGCGCAACAGCTGGCCGACTTCGTTGCCCGGTTCGCGGGTGACGATGGTCAGGTCCAGGTCCTGGCGCAACATCAATTGCTTTGACGAATCGCAATGCACCTCCACCTGCACCAGCGGGTAAGCCTGGGCAAAACTCGACAGGATGGTCGGCAGAAAGCGCATGGCGTAATCGTCGGGTGTGCCGATGCGTACAACCCCGACCATGTGCGGCATGCGCAAGGTATTGAACACTTCGCCGTGCAGCTTGAGGATGCGCCGGGCATAGCCAAGCAGTACCTGCCCTTCAGCGGTGAGGCGTACCTGGCGGCCCTCGCGCTCGAACAGCTGGCGCTGCAGGATGTCTTCCTCCAGGCGTTTCATTTGCATGCTGACCGCCGACTGGGTGCGGTTGACCACCTCGCCGGCGCGGGTGAAACCGCCTTGCTCGGCAATGGCGACGAAGGTGCGCAATACGTCGGCATCAAGGCTTTGATACTGGGACATTGCATCAATCTCCGAGATGCATGGCATCAGAAACATTCGTTGGATTGATCTTAAGCCCGGCGCGAGACTGGAGCCATCAACACGGAGGGCTTCACGATGAAAGGTCATGTCAGCAGCATCCAGCAACCTGCCTTTTCCCTGAACCACCTGTGGCACGCAGCCCTGCAGCGCCCGGCGCGTTGGTGGGAGCTGTACCGTCAGCGCCAGGAGCTGGCCAGCCTCAGCGATGCGACATTGCACGACCTGGGCTTGAGCCGGGCGGATATCCAGCAAGAGGCCGAGCGGCACTTCTGGGATGATCCGCTGCGCAAATAGGCCGTTTTTTGTAGGTACGGCGGTTTAGCGACGCACCTGCTTGAGGGTTTCGGCAATCAGAAACGCCAGTTCCAGCGACTGATCGGCATTCATGCGCGGGTCGCAGTGGGTGTGGTAACGGTCCGACAGGCCGTCTTCGGTGATCGGGCGGGCGCCGCCGATGCATTCGGTGACGTTCTGCCCGGTCATCTCGATGTGGATCCCGCCGGCATGGCTGCCTTCGGCCTGGTGCACCTGGAAGAACTGCTTCACCTCATCGAGGATCTGCGCAAAGTCACGGGTCTTGTAGCCACTGCTGGCCTTGATGGTGTTGCCGTGCATGGGGTCGGAGCTCCACAGCACCTTGCGCCCCTCACGCTCGACAGTGCGGATCAACCCTGGCAGGTGGTCGCCGACCTTGTTGGCGCCCATGCGCACGATCAGGTTGAGGCGGCCGGGGTCGTTGCTCGGGTTGAGGGTGTCGATCAGGCGGATCAGTTCTTCGGGGTTCATGCTGGGGCCGACCTTGACCCCGATCGGGTTGTGCACGCCGCGCAGGAACTCGACATGGGCGCCGTCGAGCTGGCGCGTGCGGTCGCCGATCCACAGCATGTGCGCCGAGCAATCGTAGTAGTCGCCGGTCAGGCTGTCCTGGCGCACGAAGGCTTCTTCATAGTTGAGCAGCAGCGCTTCGTGTGCGGTGAAGAAGCTGGTCTCGCGCAGTTGCGGCGCGCTGTCCAGCCCGCAGGCACGCATGAAGGCCAGGGTCTCGTCGATGCGGTTGGCCAATTGATGGTACTTGTCGGCCAACGCCGAGTTGGCGATGAAGTCCAGGTTCCACTTGTGCACCTGGTGCAGGTCGGCAAAGCCACCTTGGGCAAAGGCGCGCAGCAGGTTGAGGCTGGCGGTGGCCTGGTGGTAGGCCTGCAGCAGGCGGTCCGGGTCGGGGATGCGGCTTTTTTCATCAAAGCCGATGCCGTTGACGATATCGCCACGGTAGGCGGGCAGGGTGACGTTGCCGATGGTCTCGTCGCCCGCGGAGCGCGGCTTGGCAAATTGCCCGGCCATGCGACCGACCTTGACCACCGGGCAGCCGGCAGCAAAGGTCATGACGATGGCCATCTGCAGCAGCACCTTGAACGTGTCGCGGATCTTCGCGGCGGAAAACTCGGCAAAGCTCTCGGCGCAGTCGCCGCCCTGCAACAGGAACGCGCGGCCTTCGGTGACTTCGGCGAACTGCCGGCGCAGCTCGCGGGCCTCGCCCGCGAACACCAGCGGCGGGTAGCTGGCCAAGGTCTGTTCGACCTTGAGCAGGTGCGCGGCGTCGGGGTAGGTCGGTTGCTGCTGGATAGGCAGGGCACGCCAGCTGTCAGGGCTCCACGGTGCGTTCATTTCGGGCTCGATCTTGTGGGTTGTAGGCTTTGGGTCATGGTAACAGTTGCCGCCGCGCTTGTTGCATCGGGGGTGTTGGCGGACAATGCGCGTTTTTGCACGGGCGAGTGGCGAACATGACGGCGGAACGGGAAGAGCGGCTACTGGCACGGGTCGAAGATGCCTTTGGCGTCATCAGCGTGTACGAGGTGGACGACTACCGTTTTCTCGAATTCGGCGACGCGATCGAGCAGAGCTGCGTGTTCACCGCCGACCCCAGCTGGCTGGAATATGACTACACCCGCGCCATGCTGGTCGGCGCCTTGTGCCACGCGCAACCCGAGAGTGCGCTGTTTCTGGGCCTGGGCGCCGGCACGCTGACCCAGGCCTGCATGAAATTTCTGCCGCTGGACGATATCGAAGCCATCGAGCTGCGCCCCGACGTGCCGCGCCTGGCCATGGAATACCTGGGCCTGGACGATGACCCGCGCCTGTATGTGCGGGTGGGCGATGCCATCGAGTTGCTGCCCAGCGCAGAAAAGGCCGACCTGGTCTTCGTCGACCTGTACACCGACTTTGGCCCGGGTGTCGGGCATTTGGCCTGGGGGTTTCTGGACAACTGCCAGAAGCAGCTCAACCCTGGGGGTTGGCTGGTGATCAACCAGTGGGCCAGCGATGACGGCAGGCCGCTGGGCGCGGCGCTGCTGCGCGGCTTGTACCACCGGCATTATTGGGAGTTGCCGGTGAAGGAGGGCAACGTGATCCTCTTGGTGCCGGCGGACCTTGAGCAAACGCTGGACATGCAAGGGCTACGGGCGCGGGCCGAGGCGCTGGCGCCGCAGTTGGGGTATAGCCTTGACGGGCTGATCAAAGAAATTCGGCCTGCTACCTGAGCAGATGACATCCCCTTGTAGGAGCAGCCTTGTGCTGCGAAGAGGCCGGTGAAAGCAGCAAGAATTTACGCTGCCTGCAATGGCCTCTTCGCAGCGCAAGGCTGCTCCTACAAGGGGATGTGAATTAACGATTCAGCCCGTCGTCGCTAGTGGCTACGTGGTGGCTCCGGTCTACCGAAAATTTTCCTCACGTAACCCGTTAATTCGGGTATAGTACGCGCCGGTCTTTTAGCGGACCTCAAAATCAGGTGGTGCAAATCCTCCGAGTCCAGCTTCGGCTGCACGTCCGCTAGGCGGACCTTCCCAAGTTTTTCTTTTTCAATCGTTTTCGCAAATCCCCGCCGCCAAAGCTGCCTGGGTGACCTTCTGGTCTTTCAAGGCATGTGCAGCTTTGGAGCATGGGTCTTTGCGGATGCACCTAGAGGCAGACCCATGACCCAGGAAACCGGCGGATTCGCCGCTCTCGATCTCAATCCGAATATTGTTGCTGCTGTACTGGCTACCGGCTATGAAGAGCCGTCCGCCATTCAGCATCAGTCGATCCCGATCATCCTCGCCGGTCACGACATGATCGGCCAGGCGCAGACTGGCACCGGCAAGACCGCTGCCTTCGCCCTGCCGATCCTCAACAAGATCGACGTGAGCAAGCGCGAACCGCAAGCCCTGATCCTGGCGCCAACCCGTGAGTTGGCGCTGCAAGTTGCTACCGCTTTCGAAACCTACGCCAAGCAGATGCCGGGCGTTAACGTGGTCGCTGTCTACGGTGGTGCCCCGATGGGCCCACAGCTGCGTGCCATCCGTAACGGCGCGCAAATCGTCGTCGCTACCCCAGGCCGTCTGTGCGACCACCTGCGTCGTGACGAAAAAGTCCTGTCGACCGTACAGTACCTGGTACTGGACGAAGCCGACGAGATGCTCAAGCTGGGCTTCATGGATGACCTCGAAGTGATCTTCGACGCAATCCCAGCTAGCCGTCAGACCGTTCTGTTCTCCGCAACCCTGCCGTCGTCGATCCGCTCGATCGCCGAACGTCACCTGCGTGAACCCAAGCACGTCAAGATCCAGAGCAAGACCCAGACCGTTACCGCGATCGACCAGGCTCACCTGATGGTCCATGCCGACCAGAAGATCCCGGCTGTTCTGCGTTTGCTGGAAGTTGAAGAGTTCGACGCGCTGATCGCCTTCGTGCGTACCAAGCAAGCCACCCTGGACCTGGCCGCCGCGCTGGAAGCCAAGGGCTACAAGGCTGCTGCGCTGAACGGCGACATCGCCCAGAACCAGCGTGAGCGCGTCATCGACTCGCTCAAGGATGGCCGCCTGGACATCGTCGTCGCCACCGACGTCGCTGCCCGTGGTCTGGACGTACCGCGTATCACGCACGTGTTCAACGTTGACATGCCGTACGACCCAGAGTCCTACGTTCACCGTATCGGCCGTACCGGCCGTGCCGGTCGCGAAGGCCGTGCACTGCTGCTGGTCACCCCGCGTGAGCGCCGCATGCTGCAAGTGATCGAGCGTGTTACCGGGCAGAAAGTTGCCGAAGCACGCCTGCCGAATGCCCAGGCCGTTCTGGATGCTCGCATCAAGAAACTGACCTCGAGCCTGGCGCCGCTGGTGGCCGAATCGGAAGCCAGCCATGGCGACCTGCTCGACCGTCTGACCACCGACCTGGGTTGCAGCCCGCGTGCCCTGGCTTCGGCCTTGCTGCGCAAAGCCACCAATGGTCAGGCGCTGGACCTGGCTGCCGTAGAGCGCGAGCAGCCGCTGGTACCGGGCGTTGGTGCACCGCGTGAGCGTACTGGTGAGCGTGCTGAGCGTGGCGAGCGCAGTGACCGTGGTGACCGTGAGCGTCGTGCGCCAATGCCGCTGGCTGAAGGCCGCGTGCGTTGCCGTACTGCCCTGGGTGCCCGTGATGGCATCGCTGCCAAGAACCTGTTGGGTGCGATCCTCAACGAAGGCGGCCTGGCCCGTGACGCTATCGGCCGTATCCAGGTACGCGACAGCTTCAGCCTGGTCGAGCTGCCGGAAGATGGCCTGGAGCGTCTGCTGTCCAAGCTCAAGGACACCCGCGTGGCTGGCAAGCAGCTGAAGCTGCGTCGCTACCGCGAAGATTGATCCTGGCGTAATAAAAAAATCCCCGGCCTGAGCTGGGGATTTTTTTTGCCTGAGTGAAGCGCACACGGCCCCTTGTAGGAGCAGCCTTGCGCTGCGAAGAGGCCAGTGCAAGCAGCGAGCATTCACTGTACTTGCACCGGCCTCTTCGCAGCACAAGGCTGCTCCTACAGGGGATCTGTGTTTCAGTCGAACCTGTAGATATCCATCCCCAGTGCGCCCAAGGTGAACCCCTGGTGGACGATGCCGAACGTGCCCCCAGCCCCGAGGGCAAAAAACAGCGGTAGCAAATGCTCATCACTGGGATGGTTACGCACCGCAAACGGTGCCGCTTGCCGGTAACCTACCAACGCCTCCCGGTCATCCTCCTGCAGCCGCGCCACCACCCAATCCCGAAACGCCAGCGCCCAAGGCTCGATCACGTCCGGCCCGGCGTGCCAGTCCAGTTCGCCCAGGTTATGGGTAATGCTCCCCGAGCCCACCAGCAGTACCCCCTGCGCGCGCAACCCTGCCAGTGCCTGGCCAACCTTGAGCTGCAAGGCAGGCCCCAGCTGACTGGGTAGCGACACCTGGAGCACCGGGATGTTGGCGCCCGGGTACATCAGCGATAACGGCACCCAGGCGCCATGGTCGAACGGCCGGTGCGCATCGGTGCGCGCCGGCAGGCCGACAGCGCCCAGCAATGCGCACACCTGCTCGGCCAGCGCAGGGGCACCCGGTGCCGGGTATTGCACGGCATACAGCGCCTGGGGGAAACCGTGGAAGTCGTGCCAGGTCTCGGGCTGTTGGCTGCCGGTCACCAGCAGCTCACGGCTTTCCCAGTGCGCCGACACCACCACGATCGCCTTGGGTTGCGGCAGGGTGTTCGCCAACCCGGCCAGGGCCGGCCCGCTGGCGCCTGGCTGCAGGGCAAGCATGGGGGAACCATGGGAAATGAACAGGCTGGGCAGCATGGTGATGTCCTGAGGGTTAAGATGCAGTCATCTTCGATCAGTTACCGATCGAAATCCAAACCAAGTTTTTTGCGCTATGTATCGAAGCGCTTGATAAGTACAGGAGCAACCATGGAGCCAGCGTTCTGGCACAAACGATGGGCCGACAACCAGATCGGCTTCCATCAAGCGCAGGTCAACCCCTACCTGCAAGCGCACTGGCCAGCGCTGGCGCTGCCGGCTGGCAGCCGTGTGCTGGTGCCGTTGTGTGGCAAGAGCCTGGACCTGGCCTGGCTGGCAGGGCAGGGGCATCGGGTGCTGGGGGTGGAGCTGTCGCGACGGGCAGTGGAGGGCTTTTTCCAGGAGCACGGGCTTGAGGCAGACGTTACGCAGAAGGGCGCGTTCGAGGTTTGGCGCAGCGCCGAGGTAGAGCTGTGGTGCGGGGACTTCTTTGCCTTGCAGGCCCAGGATGTAGCCGATTGCGCGGGGTTCTATGACCGTGCAGCGTTAATTGCTTTACCGCCCGAGATGCGCCTGCGGTACATGCGGCTGTTGGCTGACGTGCTGCCAGCGGGGTGCCAAGGGCTGTTGGTGACGCTGGATTATGACCAGGCGCTGTTGGCTGGCCCGCCGTTTTCGGTGGCCGATGATGAGGTGCGGCACGGGTTTGCCGGTCGGCAGGTGGAGCCGCTGGAGGTGCTGGACATCATTGAGCAGAGCCCGAAGTTTGTTCAGGCCGGTGCTACCAGCCTGCTGGAGCGGGTGTATCGCATAGGCCTCTGAAGGTGATACCCACAAAAAAGGGCGACCGAAGTCGCCCTTTCTTGTTTTTGCCGGGTGGATCAACCGCGACGGCGCAGCGCCTCGATACGGTCTTCCAGCGGCGGGTGGCTCATCAGCAGCCCGGCCAGGCCGTGCTTGAGGCCGCCATTGATGCCGAAGGCCTTCATGGTGTCCGGCATATGGACTGGCAGGCCTTGCTCCACACGCAGGCGCTGCAGGGCGCCGATCATCGCGGCGGTGCCGGCCAGTTGTGCGCCGGCTTCGTCGGCACGGTACTCGCGGCGGCGCGAGAACCACATGACGATCATGCTGGCCAGGATGCCCAGGATCAGCTCGGCAACGATGGTCGCGACGTAGTAGGCAATACCCTGGCCTTCTTCGTTCTTGAAGATGACCTTGTCGACGAAGTTGCCGATGATGCGGGCAAAGAACATCACGAAGGTGTTCACCACGCCCTGCACCAGCGCCAGGGTGACCATGTCACCGTTGGCCACGTGGCCGATCTCGTGGGCCAGCACCGCACGCACTTCATCGGGCGAGAAACGCTCCAGCAGGCCCTGGGACACCGCTACCAGGGCGTCGTTGCGGTTCCAGCCGGTGGCGAAGGCGTTGGCCTCGTAGGCCGGGAAGATACCCACCTCGGGCATCTTGATGCCGGCCTCGCGTGACAGCTCCTCGACCGTTTGCAGCAGCCACTGTTCGTGGCGGGTGCGCGGCTGCGAGATGATCTGGGTACCGGTGGTCATCTTCGCCATCCACTTGGAGATGAACAGCGAGACAAGGGAGCCAGCAAAGCCGAACACGGCGCAGAACACCAGCAGGCTGCTGAGGTTGAGGTCGACCCCGTTGGCGGCCATGAACCCGTTGAAACCGAACAGGCTCAGGGTAATGCTTGCAACCAGCACCACCGCGAGGTTGGTGGCTACAAACAACAGAATGCGCATCATGGTTGTTACGTTCTCCTGACGGATGAGTGTGTTGCTTACTGCGGGGTATATAAGGTGCAAGCCGTGCCGATTCAATCGGGCGACTATTTCAAACTGTGTACGGCGGAGTATGGCAGAGGATGCGGTGGGGGCTGTGAGGTAGAGCGTTGCAGGATGTAAGAAACATTTGGGGCTGCTTTGCAGTCCATTCGCAGCGCAAGGCTGTTCCTACAGGAGAACGCGTACACCTGTAGGAGCAGCCTTGTGCTGCGAAGAGGCCTTCACTTACTGCGAATAAGTCCGCAGGAAATTCCCGATCCGCCCGATTGCCGCTTCCAGGTCGTCCACCCGCGGCAAGGTCACCACGCGGAAGTGGTCCGGCCATGGCCAGTTGAACGCTGTACCTTGCACGATCAGCAGTTTTTCCGACAGCAGCAGGTCTAGCGCGAACTTCTCGTCATTGAGGATCGGGCAGACCTTCGGGTCAATCCGCGGGAACGCATACAGCGCGCCCATCGGCTTTACGCAGCTCACGCCCGGGATGTCGTTGAGCAGCTCGTAGGTGCGGTTGCGCTGCTCCAGCAGGCGGCCTTGTGGCAGCACCAGGTCGTTGATGCTCTGGTAGCCGCCCAGGGCGGTCTGGATGGCATGCTGGGCCGGCACGTTGGCGCACAGGCGCATGTTGGCCAGCATGTCGATGCCTTCGATGTAGCTCTGTGCGTGGTGCTTGGGCCCCGAGATGATCAGCCAGCCGGAACGGAAACCCGCCACTCGGTACGACTTGGACAGGCCGTTGAAGGTCAGGCACAGCAGGTCGGGGGCCAGCGAGGCGGTGCTGATGTGCACGGCTTCGTCGTAGAGGATCTTGTCGTAGATCTCGTCGGAGAACACCACCAGGTTGTGCTGGCGCGCCAGCTCCAGCATGCCCAGCAGCAGCTCCTTGGAGTACACCGCGCCGGTCGGGTTGTTCGGGTTGATGATCACCAGGGCCTTGGTGTTCGGAGTGATCTTGGCCTTGATGTCTTCAAGGTCAGGGAACCAGTCGGCCTGTTCGTCGCACAGGTAGTGCACCGGCTTGCCGCCAGCCAGGCTCACTGCGGCGGTCCACAGCGGGTAGTCGGGGGCCGGGATCAGCACTTCGTCGCCGTTGTTGAGCAGCGCCTGCATCGACATGACGATCAGCTCGGACACGCCGTTACCGAGGTAGATGTCCTCGATGGTGACGCCTTCGATTTCCTTCTGCTGGCAGTACTGCATCACCGCTTTGCGCGCACTGAACAGCCCTTTGGAGTCGCTGTAGCCCTGCGCGGTGGGCAGGTTGCGGATCACATCCTGGAGGATTTCGTCCGGCGCCTCGAAGCCAAACGGCGCCGGGTTGCCGATGTTCAGCTTGAGGATGCGATGGCCTTCCTCCTCCAGGCGTTTGGCGTGCTTGAGCACTGGGCCGCGAATGTCGTAGCAGACATTGGCGAGCTTGTTCGATTTGCTGAACTGCATGATGGGGTCCCGGTTGAGAATACGCACCGCGCCCTTTCGAAAGGTTTGAAAGGGCAGGAAGCGGGTGCCAGACTGAACGCCTGGCACACGAAGCCAACTAATATACGTGCCACCCGCGTTACGGAAAAGACGGCGCGGGGTGAAATTAAGCCTGTCGAGGTCCCTACATGCAAAAGATCGAGAAGACACTTGAACAATGGCGGTCGATGCTCGACCCCGAGCAGTACCAGGTGTGCCGCCTCAAAGGCACCGAGCGGCCGTTCAGCGGCAAGTACAACAGCGAGCGCCGTGATGGTATCTACCATTGCATCTGCTGCAGCCTGCCGCTGTTCGATGCGCAAACCAAGTTCGACTCCGGCTGCGGCTGGCCGAGCTTTTACGCGCCGATCGAAGACAGCGCGATGATCGAGATTCGCGACACCACCCACGGCATGATCCGCACCGAAGTCACCTGCGCCCGCTGCGATGCGCACCTGGGCCACGTGTTCCCCGACGGGCCACCCCCGACCGGCCTGCGCTATTGCATCAACTCGGTGTGCATCGACCTTCGACCACGTGACTGACCGGAGCCTGAACATGGCTGGATCGATGCTGGACATCCCTTGCGTGACCCTGGGTGGCGAGCACAAGAAGCTCGGTGACTTCCCAGGCAAAGTCCTGTTGGTGGTCAACACCGCCAGCCAGTGCGGCTTTACCCCGCAATACAAAGGCCTGGAGCAGCTGTGGCAGGCCTACCGCGAGCGCGGCCTGGTGGTGCTGGGCTTCCCTTGCAACCAGTTTGGCAAGCAAGAGCCGGGCGAAGCGCGGGACATCGCGCAGTTTTGCGAGCGCAATTTCGGCGTGAGCTTCCCGCTGTTTCGCAAGGTCGAGGTCAACGGGCCGGGTGCTCACCCGCTGTTCGTCGAGCTCAAGCAGCGCGCCCCCGGCCTGCTGGGTAGCCAGAAGATCAAGTGGAACTTCACTAAGTTCCTGGTCGACCCTGCCAGTGGCCAGGTCACGCGCTATGCGCCGACCACCAAGCCGCAGGCACTGGAAGCAGACATCGAGCGCCTGCTCAGCCGCTGATCGGTACCCAGTGCTCGACCAACGCCAGCAGCTCTTCGCGGCGGAACGGCTTGGCCAGGTAGTCGTTCATGCCCGCCGCCCGGCAGCGTTCGCGCTCTTCGGGCATGGCATTGGCGGTGAGCGCGACGATCGGCAAGTCTGGCCAGCGGCCGCTCTGGCGGATACGCCGGCTGGCTTCGTAGCCGTCCATCACCGGCATGTTGCAGTCCATCAGCACCAGGTCGAAATCCTCTTGTTCTAGCCACGCCAGGGCCTCGGCGCCCTGGGTAGCCAGCTGTACCTGGCAGCCGAGCTTGGCCAGCATGCCCTTGGCCACCAGTTGGTTCACCGGGTTGTCCTCCACCAGCAGAATCCGTGCACGGCCTTGTTCCGGGGAGGAGTGCGGGTTGGCCAGCGGGTGCTCGGGCTCGTGGCCTTGCAGGATGCGCCGTAGCGTCTGGTACAGCGCATTGCGCGCCAGTGGCCGGGCCAGTTGGTGCAGCGGCGCAAGGTTGATGGATTGCTCATTGGGCAGGAAATTGCCGTAGGCCGTCACCAGCAGGATGGGCGTTTTCAGTGCAGGGCGCAGCGCCAGCAGGTGCTCCAGGTCGTCGGTGATCAGCAGGTCGAACGTCGCAGTGTGCAGGCCTGTGCTGCTGTCGTGGCGTTGGTACGCCAGGCCCCAGGCGGGCAGCAGGTCTTGCAGCAGCTCATGCAGCCCGCTGCTGGCATCGCTCAGGGCCACCACGCGGCCCTGCAGCGGCGCCGGCGGGATGGCTTCAGTGTGCACGGCCAGTGGCAGCTCTGCGCTGAAGCGGCTGCCAAAGCCTGGTTCGGACTGGATATGCAGGTGCCCCTGCATCGCCTTGCACAGGTTGCGCGTCAGTGCCAGGCCCAGGCCGGTGCCGCCGTACTGGCGGGTGATGCCAGCGCCAGCCTGGGTGAAGGGCTGGAAAATCCGCGCCTGCGCCTCCTCGGGGATGCCGATGCCGGTATCGCGCACTTCCAGGCGCACTCCGCCGACAATCGTCACCAAGCGGATGTCGACGCGGCCGAAGCGGGTGAATTTGAGCGCGTTGGACAACAGGTTGCTGACGATCTGGCGCACCCGTGTCGGGTCGCCAAGCACGCTGCTGGGGAAGTCGCGGGCGATCAGGCAGGTCAGCTCGACGCTTTGCGCGGTGTTCTGCGACAGCAGGTTGGCGGTGTCCTCGACCATCGAACCCATGTCGAAGGCAATGCGTTCGAGCTCCAGCTGGCCGGCATCGAACTTTGACAGGTCGAGAATATCGTTCAGCAGCTCCACCAGCACCTTGCCCGAGTCGTGGGCGATGGTCATCTGTTGGCGCTGCTCGCTGGGCAGCGGGCTGTCCAAGGCCAGGGCGATCATGCCGAGCATGCCGTTGAGCGGGGTGCGGATCTCGTGGCTCATGTTGGCCAAGAAGGCCGCGCGCGCCTGGGCCATGTCCAGGGCCCGGCGCCGGGCTTCTTCGAGCTCTTGGTTGGACAGGCTCAAGCTGCTGTTGCTGGCCTTGAGCTGGTCGGTGCGCGCCGACACGATGTCTTCCAGCTCGTTCAGGTACTGGGTCAGGCGGTTTTCGGCGTTACGCCGCTGCTCGATCTCGGTGGCCATGCTGATGAATTGCTGGTTGGCGACTTTGACCAGCACGCCGATCTCGTCGTGTTCGTGGCCGTGGGGGCATTCCAGGCGTGTTTGCCGCGGCTTGCGTGGGTCGCTGCCGCTGAGCGCGCCAATCACGGTCACCAGCGGCTTGGTCAGCATCATGTAGAACAGCGCCAGCAGGATCCCGGTCAGCACCAGGCTGCGGGCAAAGCCGTTGAACAAGGTAATGCCGGCGCGGTCGAGGAAGCGGCTGCCGAAGGCGTAGGTGTCGACGTCCAGGTAGAGGGTGCCCAGGTATTCATTGGGCATATGGGCGAGAAACAGGCGGTCTTGAAGCTGGCGCTGCTCGCCGAACAGGAAGTCGCTGAGCGGGCGGTAGCGGTCTTCAAGGCGTGGGCGCTCGACGTCGGCCAGCACGGTGTCATTGTTGTCGATCAGCCGGGCGCGGATCACCGCTGGCGATTGCAGCAGGCCGCGGGTCAGCTCCAGGGCCAGTTCGGCATCGATGTTGTAGGCGATGCGCGAAGCCGGGTTGTGGCTGATTTGCAGCAGTGCACGCACTTCACGGTTGATGGATGCGTCTTCGCTGGCATAATCGATGCCGATCTGGATGAGACTGAGCAATGTTCCCAGGATGAAGCCGACCAGGACTGTCAGCCGGGCTTGCTTGTATGACAGGCGATTGGTGAACTTGATATCCATGAGTCCCGAGCCGGTTTCACGTCCCTTGCGCTGCGCAAGCATAGCCGAATAGCCCCGGCTGCTGGCGGGTCTGTCACACATTCAACCTTGATTGCCTGTATGCAGTGCCGGCCTCTTCGCGGGTTTACCCGCGAAGAGGCCGGCACTGCATCCCAGAATCTGAATTTGTAGGAGTCGTCATGGACGCTCGCTTGATTGCTTTCCTAGACCGCGCCGAATCGGTACTGGCGCGCCTTGAGCCGCTGTTGCCCGCACCACGCCCGGACATCGACTGGCACACCACCCTGGCCGCCCGCTGGCAGCGCGATGGCCGCACCGGTTACCTGATGCCCCTTGAAGTCAGCCTGGACATCCGCCTGAGCGACCTGATCGGGGTCGACCAGCAACGTGACCAGCTGGGCCGCAACACCCACCAGTTCATCAATGGCCTGCCCGCCAACCACGCCTTGCTGTGGGGCTCGCGTGGCACCGGCAAGTCGTCGCTGGTGCGCGCCTTGCTGGCCGAGCACGAAGGTGCCGGCCTGCGCCTGATCGAAATCGAGCGCGACCACCTGGCCGACCTGCCGCGGGTGGTCGAGCAACTGCAAAAACTGCCACAACGCTTCATCCTGTTCTGCGACGACCTGTCGTTCGAAGCCGGGGAGGGCGACTACCGGGTGCTCAAGAGTGTGCTCGACGGCTCGCTGGAGCAGGCCCCCGACAATGTCTTGCTATACGCCACCTCCAACCGTCGCCACCTGGTGCCGGAAAAAGAGAGCGACAACGAGAACTGGAAACGCGTCGACGGCGAGCTGCACCCCAGCGAAGCCGTGGAAGACAAGATCGCCCTGTCTGACCGCTTTGGCCTGTGGCTGTCGTTCTACCCCTTCACCCAGGACCACTTCCTTAATGTGGTCGAACACTGGATCGGCCAGTTGGCGCGCCCTGCCGGGTTGAACTGGCAGCGGGACGAAGCCCTGGACATCCTCGCCGTGCGCTGGGCCACTGGCCGCGGTAACCGTAATGGCCGTTGTGCCTATCAGTTCGCCCGCTACTGGGTCGGGCTGCAATTGCTGGAGCAAAAGTAAATGATCGACCTCAATGCCAGTGGCGCCGGCCTCGATGGCTATAACCTGCTGGCCGCGCAAGTGCAGGCGCTGTTTGCCGACGAGCGTGACTTCATCGCCAACGCCGCGCAGTTTTCGGCGTTTCTTTATAACCAGGTGGACGACCTGAACTGGGCGGGGTTTTACCTGAACCGCAACGAAGAGCTGGTGCTCGGGCCGTTCCAGGGGCAGGTGGCGTGTGTGCGCATCCCGTTCAGCAAGGGTGTGTGTGGCGCGGCTGCGGCCACGCGGCAAACCCAGCGGGTGGAAGACGTGCATGCGTTCCCGGGGCATATCGCTTGTGACAGCGCGTCCAACAGCGAGCTGGTGATTCCGTTGGTGAAGGCGGGCAGGTTGATTGGAGTGCTGGACCTGGACAGCCCGAAGGTGGGGCGGTTCAGTGAGGCGGACCAGGTGGGGTTGGAGCGGTTGGCGGCGATCTTCCTGGAATTGACCGACTGCTGATTGCTGTATTGCCTGTACTGGCCCCTGTGGGAGCGGGCCAGCACAGGTTAACGTATCAGTCGTACATCGCCTTCTTCTTCCAGGTCTCTTCCTCGTCGGTCTTGAGGCCGTCGGTCAGTTCGTTGTGCTCGTCCTCCGCCGGCGCCATGCGGTCCATCACCTGGGCGTTGGCGCGTGCCAGCAGTTTCTCCAAGTAGGTCAGCTGCTCTTCATACACCTTCGGCTCTGGCTGCTTGCGCAAATACTGCACACCCCGCTCGAAGGCGAGGCGTGCCTGGCCCGGCTGAGCTTTCTGCAAGGCCAGCTGGCCAAGGTTGTTGAAGAACTCGATGTGCAGCAGCACCAGGATATGACGGATCTCCTTGACCCACTGCTTGGCCTCGTTGGCAGGCAGGAAGCCCTCCTGTGCGGCGCGGGCAACCTGCGTGTGCAGCGCTTCGAGCAGAAAACGCACGTCCTTGGCCTTGGCCTCGGTCTGGATCGGGTTAGGCGGGTTGTTCACCGGGATCTTTTCGCCCAGGGCGATCTGGCCTTCCAGCTCGGCGATGCGCGCTTTGAGTTCAGCATTGTGTTTGTCCACCGTCAGCTGGCGCTGGTTGAGGTTCAGCTCCAGGCGGGCCAGCAGCAGCTTGAGGGCCGGGGTCATGAACTGGCCGGGGAAGGTCTCGGTGATTTCGCCGCAGCGGCGCAAGCGGTCGGCCAGCTCGATCTTCAACCGTGCACGTTCCAGCTTGCTGTTCTCGACCACATTGTTGAGGTAGCCGATCACGATCAGCAACGCGATACCCGCCACGATGAGCAGAGTGATCAGAAGTGGTGTCACCGTTAATGCCTCATGAATAGGTTTGCATTATTGAGTGTAGGAGCGAGCTTGCTCGAAAGAGGCCCTGACAGGCATTCTCTTTTCTATCGGCAAACTGTGCCATGGCTGGATGCTGGCACATTAATGCTGACTTGACGCCAGAAAATCAACGCCAAACCCCTGCGGGCTGCCTGAAACAGCGCTCGGCACACCCGGAAGTCATTGATTTAAATAAATTTCTACAAAGGGGTTGACGCACCTTCGAAGCATCCATAGAATGCGCGCCACTTGCAGCGTAAAGCACACAGCGAAACGCGGCAGGGAGTGAAAGCAGCATGTAAATGCTTGCAGCGTGTCCCCTTCGTCTAGTGGCNNCGAGTCTCGTTTCCCGCTCCATTTATTGGTTTGCAGAGTCATGATTGTTCTGTGGGTCATTGGAAATAGACGCTTAGGCGTCTTTTTTCGTTGTATTTAAATATCCAGATTACAAAAACGCCACTCAATCGAGTGGCGTTTTTTTTTGCAAAAATGCTCAACGTTCGGAGTCCACCAACGTCGCGTCCACGAACGGAAAGACCCTCCAACTTACCTTATTGTCGAAGCTCACGCGTACGTGGATCCGGAACTGATAAAGTGGCGCAAGCGTCTCGAGGCTGGCTTTGTCCAGTGAGCCCAGGGTAATGGTCGTATCCTCGCTTGGCACTTCCATCTCAGTGGCGATCGGCAGTATCACTGTGTTCTCCACATTGCCTCGCTCCACGCCTTCTATCCAGGCACTGATGTACTGCGTGGTGGCGATGTGTGACCAGGTGCCGAGTGTGAAGGTGGCATGGCCGATTAGGGTATCCAATACCAACACGCCATCTCGGATCTGTTCTGACTGCGTGGGGGGCATGCCGGTAATCCATTGCACGGCTGTACGGTGGATCTGCGACGGTTTCTCGCCCTCGACCTGGACTTGGTAGTGGACCTCGACGACCTTGTTCATGTGCGGTGCAATGAAGGCCTTGGGGATTCTGTATTCTCTGGACCCTGGAGAGACTGGCGTGTCAGTTTCATAGGCAAAGGCAGTGCCAGGAGCCCCCCAATACACCAGGGTTTTGGCCCCTTCGATCACTGCTGAAGCCGGTATGAGCACTGTTGCGCCATTGATCGCGTCGGCAGGTTTGAGTTCGCTTGAAAACGCGTTGCCAGAGGCTTCCTTGATGGTAGGCGGCGTGCGGGCAGCAACCGGAGTACCTTCGAAATTCAGTGCCACGCTCATCGAACGCTGAAGCGCCGTGCCGGCGCGGTCCTGAACTTCGTACCGAGGGTAATGTCGTCCGTTGCCGGATTGGCGTATGAAATCAGCCGGAAACCTCACCTCCAGCGGCTTGCCCAGGTCGGCCTTTTTCAGTTCAAGACGGCCGACCAACTCATTGCCAGCGGGGTCTTGGCTCCAGTACCACATCACTGCATCGCCCACCGCAGCACCGATAAAAGGCAGCGTTTCACCTTCGAAACCCGGTGGAATATCTTCAGCGCGAGGCCGTGGCAATGCCCCTATGAGCTGTTGATCGTTGTTCTGGAAGTAGGCATCAGTGAGTGTGTCCCTGACCACAGGCGGGTTGAAAATGAACAGGGGCGTCTGGCCTAGTGAGGGTGGTGTGGTGTCGATGTTGATGATCAGTTCTTTGGACGGGGTCAGATCGCCGTTGAACAGTTTGACTTCGTAGTGGTACTTGTAACGACCATCGCGCAAATAGCGGGTGGGAACGTCAACGAACAGGTCGTTTTCCTCAATCGGGGCAGTCCACGTCTTAGAGGCGACTGGGACCCGCATGGCCGTCCTGGCACTGGCCAGGTCATACAAGACTTCCATGTACAGCGTCAGCGTTTCAGGGTCGTCCTCAGAAGGGTCGGAGAGCAGCCATTTGGGGAACTCCACACGCAGTGGCTTGTAGGTGGCAGCGAACGGTAGCTGATTGCTTGGCGCATCGTCCACGTCCATGAGCAGGTCGGGAATGATGGGGGGTGAATAGAATGCGATGTCATCACGCGTTCTGCTGCTTTTCGAGCGCTTAGCCGGGGTTGATCGTTTACCGCGGGGCGACGCGTTTGAAGGGGCCATTGACGGTTCTCCATGGACAAAAAGGGGAGGGTCGCCGGCGACCCTCCCCATGAACAAAAATCACCAGTTGTAACGCACTCCGAGATTCACGCCCCAGGGCTGTTCGAGCTTCTCGCCGTTGCTGTAGTCGAAGTCGGCGTGAGCCTGCCATTTGTCGGCCCAGGCCACCGCAACCCCGACACCCACTTCACCGCGCGAGCCTGAAAGGTTGTTGTTGAAATGGTTGCCGTTGACCTTCACCGCATTGTCGTTGGCAAATTCATGTACCCATGCCATCCGCACATAAGGTTGAACCGTGCGTGCGTCGTCGACGTTGTAGGTGCGCCCAACAGTAGTCCCGAGCTTGCCCAGCACCGACTGGGTGTTGCCGCCCTCGGCGCGCATGCCATTGTCAAGGTCGTAGTCTTTCCCTTCGATGACCAGCGCTGACAACTGGGCGAAGGGTTCAACAAAGTAGCCTTGGTCAAATTTCAGATGACGGCCGCCCTCCAGGGAAACACCGACGCCATGGTTGTTGTACTTGCCTTTGGTTTTCTGGCCGTCGCTGAGGCGTACATCGGAGCTGTTTTCGTAGCGGTTGACCCGTGCCGCAGCATCGAAGTAGTAGCCGTTTTGCGGGTCGAGCCAGGTGGTGTATGCACCGAGGTGATAGCTGTCGACATTGGCCGATGTGCCCCGGTCAAGGTTCAGTTCGGAGCTGCTGTAGCCTGCAGTCACACCGGCCAGCCAGTTGCCGTCGCCGATCGGCAGTGGCGTATCGGCACCGAACGAAAAGCCCTGCTGGGCTTGTTGGTAGGCCACACCGGCTGCTGCCGAAACGTTGTACTTGTTGCCGAACGTACGTATCCATCCTCCAGCTTTGCCGCTGTTCTGGCGCACTTCGCCCATGCGGCTACGCAGGCTGCCGAGCTCGCCGTACCAGACGGTGGGGGCGCTGTTGAACAGGGCCAGTACCGAGCCTGCAGCAGGGCTTACCTTGCGGGTGGTCAGGTCGAGGTACCAGTCCGTGTTTTCCTTGCTCACCAGGTCATAGGAGAATGTGCCCAAGTCTACCGGGCCGCCCTCCAAGGCAAAGCGGGCATCGCCGTTGGCGGCATGGACCACGTGCAAGCTGCTTTCGGCCACGGGGTCCGTGCCACTGCTGTCGATGCGCAGTGTGTGCTCGCCGGTGGCGCTACCGGTGATGTTGAGCAGGTCCGCTTGGCCGGTGGCAAAGTTACCTTCCATGATGAAGGTGCCGTTGCCGGACAGGTTGTCTACTGAAAGCGTATGGAAGTCGCCGGGGTTGCCGAAACGGACGCTACCGCCCGCCATCGCCAGGTTGGCGAGCGTGCTGTCGCCGACGGTAACCCACTGCGCGCCGCTGTCCACTGCCAGCCGCTCTACGTTGTCGAGGCGGCCTGTGAGGGTGGCGGAATGTTCGAGCGTCACGCTGGCATTGCCTCCTTGCGCCACGCGCACGTCACCCACCAGGTGCGTGTTGCTGTCACTGACGCGCAAGGTTGCTGTGGCACTGTCGGCAACTTCCAGCAGCACACCATTGCTGGCGCGGAGCTCGGCGCCATTGCGCACCTCGATCTGTGCCGAGGTGGGGCGTCCGGCGCCGCGGCCAACCACTACCGCTGAACCGTCGCGGCCCTCGACCAGGCTGTTGTCGAGTACCAGCGTGGCAACGCCGCCTACCGCACCGGGGGCTTCGCGCATGCGTACGCCGTTTTGTCCACCGCTGACGCTGCTGTCTTTGGCCACCAGTGTGCCGTTGAAGAATTCTGCGCCAACGCTGTTCGCGTCAAGCCCGCGCAGCTCGCTGCGCTCAAGTTCTAGTCGACTGTCGTTAATCACGGCGCCGCGGTTGCCACCGTGAAGGATGCTATCCGTGGCCTGGATCAGGGAGCCACGGCCAGCGCTATCTACGGTCGCGGTCACAGCGCGGCCTGCGGCCGTGACCGTGGTGCGGTTCAGGGACGCATTGGCGCCCACCAGTGCTACGCCGATCGCGCCCCTGCTGCCTGGATCGACCTGGGCGTCATTGAGCACCAGCGACGCGCCGGATTCGACATCGACATAGAGCAACTTGGCGTCATTGCCGGTCAACGTAGCGCCGTTCATGACCCGGTAATTGTCCAGAGGCGCCCCAGGGCTGATAACAGTGTCCTTGGTCACGTTGGTCTGTGCCAGCGTCGGTGTGGCAAGCAGCAAGAGCGGGCCGGCGAGCAAGGTAGGCGCGAAGCGAAGCAGTAGGTTGGGCTGGGGCGTTGAGCGATTGGTCATTGAGAGCACCCTGTATTGAAAGTGAGGTCACACACGTGATCCGGAAGAACTCCAACAGTCGATGGATCGGTAGGGTGCTGAGCGTAGATTCCTTGTTTCCGCGAAGATGTAGGAAAACCCCTACATCCCTAAGTGAAAAACCCTACGTTGAATGGCAGGGGAGTAGCTGGCCGTACCTTGTGGGTACGGCCTCGCTAACTACGGCTTGCGTGGGGGCGGCAGTGGGCAGGAAGTGTTACCGGCTGCTAGGCTTAGCTTGTGCACTATCCAATCGGACGTGATCGAGCCGTCCTCCTTGGTGACGCGGAAGCGCGCCCGTGCTCTGGTGTGGTCCGGATAGTTGAATGTCGGGAGCAAGCGCTCGTGATAAGGTTCGATGTGCCAGGTGAAACCACCGATGTTGGTGTCGTCCAGTGTGATGGTCTGTCTATCTTCGGCGCCGGGCACAGGAGTGTCACCATCGTTATCATTGCTACCAATCCAGGGCTCCCATATCATGGTCACACGATCACCGCTTTTAAGGTGCTCGCTCAGATCAAGAATGGTTACCCTGAGTGACAATGGCCCATCTGGAATGGTCGGGTGTGCCAAAGATCCACAGTTGAGCCAACCGTCCTTGATGCCCTCATACCTGGGCGCCGGCAGCTTGATTTCAACGGCAGCCACGTTCACCGATTGCGGCACGGCATGCTGCTCGTTCAGGGCGGCGATGTCGGCGCGTACGGTGTAGTAAACCTCGACGTCAGGTTTGTTGCCGGCCTGCAGGATGTACTTCCAGGGGATATCGATCGAAATGGGATCAGGGTCGCTGGTATCGACTTTGTATTCTTTCTCGCTGACCCGTACGCCATTCCAGTAAAAGTCCACATAGTGCCCGTCCATGATGCTCGGGTAGTGGGGAAATGTCAGCGTGGCATCCTGGTCTTTGTCTGCGGGTGTCAGCACGTTGTCGGTGTTCGATACCTTCCCGCGAATGGTCGGTGCCACGAGCTGATCGTTGATGGGGTTAGGCCATGTATCGTCGGGGTTGGGGCGCTCGGGCCCGACCACGCTGAAATCGACCTGGACGTCCAATGACAAGGGGGTATCAGGGAAAGGCACCTCACCGCGCAATACCTGATAACTGATCGTCGTGTTCAGCGGGCCCGCAGCGGTACCGAACTCATGGCGCAGGACGGGGTTAGGGACATGCACAATAATTTTATCTTTCACCCCCACGGTCTCCGGGGCCAGCACGGAGTTACCCCAGCGGACCACAACGCGATCATTCTCGCGCGCGTGGTCGTATCGATCGATGACCACGGTAACGCCTTCGATCGCGTCCTTCAGGTCGATGAGGTTATCGCGCTGAGCCAGCGGCACTGTGTGAAGGTTGAGGTTATCGGGCAAATCACCCAGTACCACATTCAGCGTAACGGGAAGGGACAGTCGACTTTTATTACCAGCCCTGTCCCACAGGTAATAGGCCACATGGTATTTGCCGTCCCCTTTGTCCCTGAAGTGGTTAGCTGGAATCACCACGGCCCTGTTAGCATGTACAACACCCTCGCTGACAGGGTTTCTGAAATCGTCGCCTTCTTCTGGCCAGCGGTCGAGGAAATACAGTTCGTAGGTATCACCCTCGCCGCCGTGGGGGTCGTCGGGGAGGATGCCCTGCACACCAGTACCCAGGTTTGCTTCATTGATGACCAGTGCGGTGAACGCTACCCCCTCGGGCTGAGCGTCCCTTCCCCACGGTGGTAGGCTGTCGCAAATAAGTGCGCGAGCAATGGAAACAGTGGGATAACTCGTAAAGTTGACATGACGGTAACGGACGTGAATGGTGCCGTTTGCAGGAAGTTCATTTTGAGGGATGTGCATGGCGTACGGGAAGATTGAATCGTCGACTGGCCCGTAGAATGTTGCGGAGGCGACATCTTTGTAGCCGGAATCGATGTCCCCTGTTTTGGAAATTTGCAGGTATACATACTCTGTGTCGCCATCATCTGGTAACAGCAGCCAACTGGGAATGCTGACCTCAAGGTCGCTGTCCAATGCCTTGCGTGCCAACGTGCCGTCGGGGTGAACCATGTCTTTTACCTCCACAGGCTGCAGAGGCTGGTTGGTATTCCTGGGTTTTGCATATTCATCAAGGCGTGATTGCCTGGCCTGTTCGCGTGCAGTGCGGTAATCAAGGCGAACTTGTTCGGCGGTGTTGCGTGGGTTGGATGAAGCGAGTGGTGTGCTCATGGTTTTGCTCCATTCGACTGGCGGGTGAATGCGTGGGCAGATACGTGTGCGGCGTACTCAATGTCGTTGAAGATAATTTAATGACGTACCAATGATCCTGAGGTTGAAGCTAGCTGGGCATCGAATAGTCGATTAGAGTGGATTGTCAGTTTCTCAAGCGGGGATGGTGATGGTGGTGGGATGATTCGTTGAGGGTACGTTGCTGTTTCAAGCTCGTAAGCATATTCAGCCGCTTTGAGGGAGAAGTTATCTGTCCGTGTTCCAAAGACTTTGTTGAATCCATACCGCATGAATTTGGGCATGCCCATCCCTATTCTGTTCGCATGGTGGCTTAGCCATTTTGGTGAATGTCGGGCCAGTGCCTTAAACGCTTGTCCCATACCCCGTCTAATCGTATTGAGCGTCCCTGGTAGATAGGTCGCAGCCGCTGCAATCCCTGTCCAGAGCGCAATGTCACCCGCTTTTGTATTATTAGGGTCCGCCAAGTTAATGCCGCCGGCGACCGTTGAGGCGGTCGCGAGTGCGGCGCCAGTGACTTTGAGTGCTGCCGTCGCAGCAAATATCGCGGGTGTGGCTGCGCCGGCGGTAGCCACCACGGCTGCCGCCACGGCAAAAGCCGTGACCACAACACTGATGCCGTAAGCGATCCAGAACCCGACCGTTCTCAACGACGTGGACCTGGCGCGCACCGTCCCGTTGTTGGGGTCGTCTTCATAGACTTCGCGCAACCGACCGCTCCATCCGATAGCAGACGCCCCGGTAGGGTCGCGGAAGTTGACGGGGTTGCCTTCGCAATAGGCGTAGTAGTTCAATCCGCCTTCGCCGAACGGGCTCTGAACATCTGGGCTATGGAAGCGCATCAGTGCTGGGTTGTAGGCACGATAACCAGTACCGAGCAGATACCAGCCACTGTCAGCGTCCACTGCCTCGCCGTTGTACCCCAACCCTGCGCGCAGCGGTTCGGCGAGGTTCACAGGCTGAGCACCGTACGCCGTGTAGGCCGCGTACCGATAGTCACCTGCCAGGCTTTCAGCGATGACGCTGTGGCTGGCGCTGGTCTGCAACAATAGCGGTGCCTTGCCGTCATTGCTCTGCTGCGCCAACGGCCAGTCGCCGAGGTGGCAGTACAGGCTGTTCAGGCTGCCACGCACGGCAAGGCGTAGGCGGTCGCCGTCGAACAAGAGCAAGGTCTCTTCTCCGTTGGCATCCTGTTTGCCCAGCAGGTGCCCGAAGCCATCGTAGCGGTAGCGGGTGGCATCGACCGAGAGCAGCTTGTTGCGGCTGTCATACGTCAGCGTGCGCCCGCGTTCGTCACTGATCAGGTTGCCATTGGCATCGTAGCGCAGCACCGAATTACCGGTGGGGCGTGCCGGGGTGTACTCAATGCGTCGCAGTTGGCAGGGGTCGTTGGCGGCGTAGAAGTACCTTGCGCGTTCCTGGCGTGAACCATCCGCATATTGAGTGACAGTCGTGCTGACGTTGTCATAGGCATCCATCACGAACGTCTGCGACTGGATCGCTCGACCCAGGGCATCACGTGGCAATTGCGTGCCTTCGCATCTATGACTGGTAAGGCGGCTTCGCCTGTCATAGACGAACGATTCCTTGAGCAAGACCTGGTTGTTTTCGGTCAGCTCGCGGCTGATCAGCAAGTCGTCTCCGCCCCACTCCTGTACCTGGAGACGGTCCGGTCGGCCGGCCTGTCGCCAGATTCTTCGGCACTCTCGGTCTCGGTGGTCATAGGTGAGTTCAGTCACCAACTCTGTGGACGTGACGGTATCAAGGGTGGTGATGCGCAACAGCCGAGCGAGCTCGTCATACGCGTGGGTGGCCCTCACTGCCCCTTGTACCGTCGTGGCCAGGCGACCATAACGATCGTAACTGTGCTCAGTGGTGATGCCATTGGCTTCAATGCTTTGCAGCAGCCGGTCTTCGACGGAACTGAGGTATTTTCGCGACTTGGTCGTTGCGTCTTGCGGGTTGACCCAGCGCTCCTCAATGATCTGATTGGCGATGTTGTAGTCGTAACTGCGACCACTTTTAGCATTATCAGCGGTTGTAAGGCGGGCACTCACCGGGTTGAAGGCAAAAAGGTCTTCCTCATCTTTAGCGACGATGGAGGTCGGCTCTGTGGTAAGCGCCAGGTTGTAGTCATAGGTGACCGTGGCGCCTGCCGCCGTTTTGTGCTCGCGGAGGTGCGATTCGCCGCCACGGTAGTAGAAGTACTCGGTTCGCGGACCGGTTCGGGTGAGGCCCAACCGATCAAGGCCATCGAACCAGCGCTCGCCAATCTGGCAGGGGAGAAGGGTGGCATTGTCAGGGATGACGGTGATGCCGGTGGGCAGGTCTGCTTCGGTATGAGGGGCGTAGTCGCGTTCAACGCGGGTGCCATCCGCCAACTGGGTGCTGATCATCCTCCCCCAGCCGTCGTAGCTGTAATCGGTAGCATACAGCCGCTCATCGAGCTCACGTACACATCGGCCCAGGCCATCGTACGCGTAAGTTCGGGTCACGCGCTGCCCACCCGATGCGTCAAGGCGCAGGCTGCGCTGGGGTTTTTCGAACAGGTTCTGCCAGACCTGTTCCCAGTTGCTAATGATCTCAGACGAGCCTCTGCCCACCTGCCGCCAACTTGTCACGATCGGGCCACTCGGATGCTCGCGGCTACCGAGGGGGTCGGTGACTTCGTAAACACGCACGGCATCTGATCCAATCGCTGTTGCGTCCACCCCTTCAGGGCCGATGAGGCAGCATTGCTGGCCCCACTCGTCATACTCGAAGTATTGGGTCAGGTCGCGGCTTCCTTGCGCGTGGAGCCAGTCCGAGCGCGTTTCTGATGCGCGTTGGCCGAGCGCGTCGTAACGTAAGGTGTGGGTGGTGTGAAAGCGTTGTGGGTAACCTTCGTAAACGTTGTCGCGACGCTCTTCCACTACTCTGGCGAGGCCATCGACCAAGGTCAGGGTCTTTACCTTGCGCGCGTTGGTCACCGTCTGCGAGGTTTGGCCACCGGTTGAGTTGGCGAAGGTATAAGCATACTCGCGCACGGCCTCGAAGGCAGTGCCGGGTGCCACGGTTTCCTTGGTTACCCTCAGCAGTGGGTCGTACTCGTAGCAGATGTCTACGCCGTTCTCGTTGCGTACCAGCAGGGGTTTGCCATGCTGCAATGAGCGTTGGTCCAGGGTACTGCGACGGGTGCCGTCATAGCCGATCAGTACCTGCTCCGTCTGCAGGGCGGGGTGGCCTGCGTCGGGTCCATCGACCTGGGTGAAGTGCCACTGCGTGACGGTTTCCAAGCCATTGCACACTTTGACCTGCAAGTAACGGCGGCCATGCAGCAGCAGATCACCGGCAGAATTTGCATAGTAGTAGCGGGCCTGCGAAAGCACCTGTTCGGTGTCGGTTTGTTCGGTCACGGTCTCGCTATGCACGGCATGCCACTGCTGTTTGTGCCACGCGTGGTCGGGATTGGTTTCGTCATGTTCCGGATCGTTCAAGCGCGGCAGGGTGAGGTAGCGATAGCGCTCGTGTTGCACCCTTGCTGGCGTTTTCCCCGGCGCGGGCGCAGGCGTAGTGGTTTTTTGCTTGAGGTGGCGGACGAAGCCTTCTGGGTCAGCTGGGCAGCCTTCTTCACCCGCAGCGGAATACCATTCGAAACGTTCAATCACCCCATTGGCGAGTTTTTTCGTGCGTATGTTTCCGTGGTTGTCGTAGGTCGTTTCGATGTATTCGCTGCGGGACGGGCGAGCATTGTCGAGAAGGCGCCAGCGACGTTGCTCCTTGATAATAAGCTGGCAGGTGGCGGGCTGCTGATCGAACGGCTTGTCGTCAATAGCGGCGTACTCATTGAGCACCTCAGCCACCGTATTGCCTTGGGTGGTGATTTCTGCAGTCTGCAGATGAAATCGATTGAAGCGGCGCTCGACCGTGCGAACAACATTGCCGTTGACCCTGGCCTGTTCCTGCGAGCGATACTCGTACGGACCGACGTACTTGTAGAGGTTGTCTCGGCCTGAATCGTCCCAACCGATGTTGGTGCCGCTGCCGATGAAACTGTGGTTGCGAAACACGCCGCCCGCGTCCATGAAGCCGTAGGTGTAAGTGACTTCCATGGGCGGCTGGCCGAAGCGTGGTTCGATGCGGTGACGGGTCACCCGCGGTAAGTTTGGGCCGATATTACCTGGGAAAGGATGACCGCCATCTTCGTATGACAGGTATTCTCTAGCGCCGGTGGGCGTATGAACGGTATCCAAGCAGAGAATGCCGAGCACGTTTCGATACCTGAATTGCCACGCGGCGGGTTCATCACCCGGCAGCGTGATTTGGCTGACCCAATTCTCGCTGCCCTCCAACACCATGGTGTAACGCAAGCGTGATGTGGTCGCACCCTTCCGCGATGTGGCCGTACCCTTCGTAAATGGCAAGTAGTCGAATGTCACCTGGCCGGCAGATCGTTCAACCTTCAACAAGGGTGCCTGGTCACTGTCCTTGATGGTGTCGACGACATACTCATCGCCTTGGAAATGTGTGTAGGTCAAATACAGCTTGTGGCCTTTCGGTGAGTGAATCTCCACCGGAAGTGCAGTGCTTTTTCCGTGCACCTGAAGGATCTCGACCACGCCCGAACGGTGCATCACTCGAAACCGCTTGACCTTGTCCAGGCTGTCTTTGCCCTCTTTATAGACATTGAAGCTAGTCAACTTTTGTTCGTTCACGCCGAGGCGTTGCCCCGAACTACTGTCTGTCAATTGGAAGGACTCACCGGTGCTCAGGGACAAGACCTGATTTTTGGTCGAATACTGTGACAGGTTTAAGTTCCAGCCTTTTCCGTAGCCAGAGTCCGCCTGGTTTAAAGGGTTGAAGTCAAGGTTCAAGGTAAGCGATGGCTCACATTGGCGGTTGCCGAGCAGTGCGGGAAGTTCGACCGACAACGTGTACTGCCCCGTGCGTGGATCTACCCCATTTTTCATGAAGCTTAGAAAGTTCATCGCGTTGGAATGCAGTGACAAATTGGTCGACATTTTTTAATAACCCCCGTGTGCATGAGAGGGAAGGCGCTAGCCCCTTCCTGTGGGTGCAAAGTCGATTGCTGCTGATTACGCTATCGGTTTGAGCGGTACGGGTCACCTAGCATTTCTACTAGTTTTCAACGCTGGCCCTTGGCGCTAATACTTCCTCACATTCAACGAGCACGAGCGCTCAATGAGGGTGAGATCATGCGGCGCAATAAGAAATTGAAATCAATGGAAATACCCCACATCCCTGAGTCTTATCTAGACCCCGACACGGAGTCTGTAGACCTCGCGCTGCTGGCCGGTCGCGCCTTGCCAACGTACTTGCCGGCCCCGGGCATGCGCATTGGGGACTTCTTTCATGTTCGTTGGTGGGGCCGCACTGCAAGCGGTGAGGCGCGGGATATTGTCGACCGTGTTCAAGTTCAAGAACTGGATGACGAAGGGCGCATCAAACTCGACATCCCATACCCCACCCTGAACGCATTGAACGGTGGCGATGTTTTCTACTCTTATGCGCTTGATGGGCAAGACGGGGCTGCAGGCGAGGAGTCCAAGCGCCTCGCTTTTCGCGTCAACCGTCACGTACCCGCTGGGTTGCGGTTGGGGGTGGCTCAGGTACGCCAATCCCATGATTTGAAGATCGCAATCGAAGACTTGGAAGATAAAGATGCAACGGCAGTGACCCCCCCTTATCAGGCCATGACAGCAGGGGACGTTCTGACACTGACGTGGTTCGGATACTTTGATGAAAACGATCCGTTTGAGCCGTATATACGATCCTATACGCTGAAGCCGGAAGATGTTGGCCGCCCTGTGAGCTGGACCTTGCCCTACGATCAGATCGCCGTGCTTGAAGACGGGTTTGCTGATCTGCACTACTGCATTGAGTATGCCAACGGCGGATTTACTGAATCTCGAGTGCAGCGTTTTGACATCCCTTACAGCCGACCGCCTTCTGAGCCGCTGCTAGAGGCACCGCGCGTCAAAGGGCATTTGGGTGGGTCGCTGGATCCAGGCGCATTTCCAGATGGCATTGAACTGATCATACCGGTTAACGCCGAGTTGAGGATGGGCGATGTACTGGTCGTGTACATCGAAGGCGTCGAGCGCGTCGTTTATGCCGCACGAGTTGATCAAACCTCGCTGGAAAGCCAGTTCATGGCGGTAATCGACCGTGCCTGGATCAGCAATGTCGAAAACTTCGGTAAGCCCTTCGCGATCAGCTATCAGTACGCCCGCCGGCACCTGGACAGGCACTCGCACGCGCTGGGGTTGGTGTTGCGAAAGCCGTTGGTTTTGCCGGCGCCCATCATCGAAAACTCGATACCTGAAGGTGAAGAAAATCAGGGCGTGGTTTACCCGGTCGATTTACGCAGTGGCGCGAAAGTGCGTATTCCCGGTAACGCGGAGATCAGCGGGGGGGAGGTCAAGTTGATCTGGCAGGGCCATGAAACGCTGGAATTCCCCGTTTCGGTTGGTGACCCCCGTTTGTTCAACATCCCGCCCGGCGTGATTCCCGCCAACTTAGGCAAGCGCGTGCCCTTGTACTACACCGTTACGCTACCCGACGAATGGCCACACGATTCAGACCCGTTCGACCTGCGTATTGCTGATTTCAGTATTGGCAGTTATCCACCCATACAAAGTGAGCACGTCCGAGAGGGGGGGCTTTCTTTGGCTGAAATTGCCGATACAGAGTCTGAGGAAGCGCTGTTCACGTTGAAAAGTTGGCCGTTCATGGCCGAGGGGCATCGGTTGCGGATTGTCGCAGAAGGGGAGTCCCAGACCGCTGCCGACTGGTCGATGCGCCATTCCGATATTACTAACAGCGAATATCTAGCCGGGCTCGCTTCGGCGTCTTTACCCCATGCATTCCTGAGTCAGTTGCAAGTGAATAAATATTTTCGGGTATCGGTAAGTGTCAGTTTCGACGGTGGGCACAGTTACAAGAACTTCCGCCACATCGACATTCAACTCATCGCTTGATACCACACGTGAATCGTGAGAGGTGCAGCATGTCTTCAACTTCCCTTGAAAGTGTATTGCAGTGGTTACGCGCACACGACCGTTTGTTTGGTTGGGACGCGATTGTGGCCCTTGACCGTGGCAAGCTCAATGCATTGTTGGTGCAGGAGTATATTCGTCGCTTCAATACTCAAAGTTTTCTTGATCCGGTCAATGGCGAGCTGAGTGTGAGCAATGAGTCAAAGATTTTTATTCATGACTTTCTTCTCGCCCATCCCCGCTTGTCGTTTGAGAATGCTGACCAGTTTGATTCCAAGGCGCGGTTGCGCATGGCCGTTATCGGGGGTAATCAACTGGGGTTGAGGAAGGATGTCAGCCACTGGTATGTACAGCGCTTGGATTGGATTGGACCGTTGGCGGGGCCGGAGTTGCGCCTGGATCTGCGCTTGGATGATGTCCCCGGCGATGTGTCGGACGGGGGGGCGATCAGCCTCGACCTCAGCAAGAGCGACAACTTCACGCTCACCTTCTCCAATCAGGAAGAGGAGCGTGAATTAGGGGGTAATTTCTTCAAAGAGTTGTTCCAACGCCTCCCGGATGAGCAGCGGGTATGGTCGCTTGGCTCCATTGCGCCGAGCAACCGGCCGCTGTTGCGCCCTGAGGCCTTCAGATTGCGAACGCAGGCCAAGCCAGCCAGTGCCTTGGCACCGGCCGTCGAGGGCTCGCAGGATGGGGATGGCGCCATGCTTGCGTTCATTCGCATGCACAAGGGCCTGGGCGGTAGCATGCCGGACAGAAACTCTGATTTTCGGTACTTGATCCCGGACAAAGGGACGAAGGGCTTTTCGGCAGCTGGAATTTTTAACGCTCGCCGTTTGATCCTGGAGCATCTGCTTGGGCGGTTAACGCCATTGTTAGTGCCGATGACACCCTCCGGGCTACGTTTTCAAATTGATGAACATCCCAAGGGTGTGCTCACAGGGGCAAGTGAATTTTGGGGATACATTTCATCGCCGGTGATAAATACCAGTGTGTCGATTTTACTGGGGCCTAGTCATTTAGTAGAAATCGACATGGAGATTTTGAGGGGGCCGGTGTCTGCGTTCCCTCTTCGAGTTGAAGTCGATGACGATGGCGCCCGTGTAACGTGGCCAATGAAACTTATAGCCAGCGCCAAAATGTTGTCGTTAAAAGACAACTTCAACCGGTATACGGCGGACGATTTCCCAGATCTCAAGACCATTGATATTGATAAGGACATCACGTGCCTTGTTTCCTACCGTCTTGCCGACCGTGAAGGCGGTGTTTATGAACTGTCCAGTTTTATTTTCGACGCTCTTGAAGAGGCGCCACCAGGCGGGTTAGAAGCATCTAACACTCAGTCATTACGCTTGAGAAAGGGATTAGGCGATGCTCACAAGAAACTCATACGTGCGTTTTACCACTACGCTATCCGCAAAAGGGTGGAGGATGCGGTTGTTGCGCTGTTGCGGGATGAGCTGGCCATGGATTTAAACGTGGACCAACTCCTCGAGCCCTTGCTCAAGGAAACGCTGCACTTGAACTTTGGTAATGCGTTTGTGGGCGATGAAGTGCATGGCGCTAAAGCCATTGCCGTTTTTGGCAATGTCAGCCCAGATGGCAATAACTTTGCAGTCTATCCAATGGAACCCAAACTCAAGCCCGGTGGCACTTTACAGTTCAAGGTCGAGCCGCCGGTTAATAACGTGCGCTGGCAAGTCGATGCATTGCAGGTGTTTTCAGATGAGGTCGGCAGCATTGACCCGGACGGGACCTATCACGCTCCGTTTGCCCTTGGGTTCACAGGCGGTTTCACGCAAGTACGCATTACCGCGACGGACCCAATCACAGCCGTGACTCGTTCAGCGTTGGTTACCGTGGTCGATCATGCCATCGCCTTGAGTCCGTTGCTTGAGGTGACCGCGCCGGGTGAGTCGCTGGAACTGACTGCCGGGAACGGTGGAACGGTCGACATTGAGTGGTCGTTCGCTAACGCGAACCCTCATGGTCGGTTGGCTGACCCAAATGCCTCAGGTGCTGCCAACACTTACATCGCAGGTGCGGATTCGCGCACCGACGCATTCAAAGTCGACGTCATCACGGTCCGCAATAAAGGTGTCTACGGCGAGCGCAGCACGTGTGTGGTAACGCGCATGAAGCGGAAAAAGCCCATGCCGGTCACCCCCGAAGAGTGGGGAAGCTCAATCGAAACGGACTGGGTTCGGCCAGCACTTTGGGTCGCTACTGACGAGCAAAAGGATGTCGAGTGGTCCGTAGTGTACGGGCCGGGAACCATCAGCCAGGACCGCTACGAGGTCAAGCGTAACAGCCGTGACCGGTTTGCCGTAGTTGCAGGGCGTGTCCGGAGCCAGGAATGGGGTCATCTTGAAGGCTTCATTATTTTGCCGCTCCCTTTGGATGCATCTATCGAAGCCTATGAGGCTCAGTCTTCGGTCACGAGACGCCGCCTGGCCACTAGCACCCAGACCTCCACTGCTTCTAATGAAGCGCCCAAGCCCTGAACGCATTTGAGGTGACTGCCATGCCTGGTAATTCTCTATTGGCCTTGTTGGAGTGGATGAAACGCAATCCACACCTGTCGGACTGGGATTTCATTTTCGCGATGTCGCCCGCTACGGTCGGCTCACTGGTCGAGCAAGCCCAAATCAATCACATCATTCAAGGGCGGGATGTGGGTTGGGAACAGCTCAGTATCAGGGTTCCCAGTAGCAAACAAACGCATGTGCTGAACAACTACCGGCTCACAGCGCCGTCTCTAGACTGGCGTGTGGCCTCCTACGATAACCCCAGGGTGAGTTTCAGTTTGGCGGCAGAAGGCGGCACACACATTATTGAGGATGATTTCTACGATGTGCTGGCCGTCTCTGCGCATGATGCGCTCGACGGTTTGCAGGTGCGTGGGCGCACGCGCTTTGATACCGAGTCACTTCGCCTTGGGTTAGACCTGAAACGGCCTGAAGCTGAAAGCCTTGAGTTCGATGTGGGTGACAGTCTTCAGGAACGCTGGGCAGGTGGCCAGCAGCTTGCGGACTTCCTTCAGACCTTGCCTGAGGACCGTGGCCTTTACGCGCTGGCGGCTGTGTCAGCAACGTCCAGTAACCCATTCCTCCAGGTGCGGGGCATCGGGGCGAGGATGCAAACCAGTCGTGTTGACAAGCAAGGTGCGCTGGTT
This sequence comes from Pseudomonas sp. PAGU 2196, assembly GCF_022179005.1. NCBI lineage: Bacteria > Pseudomonadati > Pseudomonadota > Gammaproteobacteria > Pseudomonadales > Pseudomonadaceae > Pseudomonas > Pseudomonas sp. PAGU 2196. Next base: position 71,618 of record NZ_BNTL01000025.1, read on the forward strand.
GTTTTTGCGGCGCTTGAGCACGGCCCCCTGGGCCAGTATCCGAGGGAAGATTCGGACTTCCCCTTCCTGCTGCCGGATGCGATGGCGGAGCGTGCGCCGGTCACGTTTTTGCTCTCCCGGCGGTTGTTGCACCGTGCCGCCTATGCCTATGCCTTCGAGACCATGATCGAAGGCGGCATGATCGACTACCGCCTGACGCCGCAGGGTGTGATTCAACGCTTGCAAGCCACTGCTGGAAAGCTTCCGGTCTTTGAGCTTGAACACAAGGGCAACCGCTATGAGTTCAAATCGCAGCGGTTCAGCGTTGAGGCGTGGATGGGCGATACGCCATTGCGCGCCGAGTTCGATGAGGAAGAAGTGCAGCTGAACTGGCACTCTCAGTGCGACCTTGACTTCGACTACAAACCCAAGGGCGAAGAGGGCTGGCGGGGGCTTTCTGGAACATTCGAATTTCACCTGCATCATCGATTCTATTTCTTCCGACCATCCGAGCAAGAGGCAGATGGCGGCTTGCTTATGGCGCAGGTGGCATCGCCTTGGCCGGAGCACGTTGAGGTCACGCTGCGTAAGGGGCTTGAAGGCAATCTTCCCGAGGCGCTGCGTGAGGAGGTCAATCAGTTCGTCGCATTGGTACTTAAGCAGGCACTGCTTGAAGGGTTGTCGCGCACGCTTACGGCGAGAATCCCCGAGAGGGTGCTCGAGGGCGTCAGCCTGGCCGGAAACAACCGCTTCGTTGGACAGGATGTCGAGCTTCCGCATGGCCTGGCGTTGTTCGGGTCGATCGCCAGCAATGCTCAACGCCTGCGTATTCTTGATCAAGGCATACGACTGTCGCCTGGGCAAACACATACGTTCAGGGTCGAATCGCCCTTTGCTTCGGTCAGCTGGGCGCTGGAAGGGATGCCTGGTAATGCAGGTGACATTGGGCAAATCGATCCTGCATCTGGCCGCTACAGCGCCCCGCCGGCCCATGCGTTGCGCTATCGCCAAGCCCGTGTGCTGGTGGTGGCGACCGATAACCAAACCCGCGCTCGCAGTACCTCGATGCTGATCGCCTTACCACAGGGCATCACTGCCAATCCGCAGATTCGTGTCTGTTCCTTCGGCGATCAGCTCACATTCACCGCCGGCGCTCTGGGTGGCGACCCGCAGTGGCGTGTCATTGAGCAGGAAGGAAGCGGGCAAGTGAGCCCCAGTGACGACGGCCGCCGTTGCACCTACACGGCCGGTTGGCAGCTGGATGAGGGGGCCTATCTGCTGGAAAAGATCGAGGTGAAGAACAGTGAAACGGGTGAGCTCACTCATGTTCATGTGCTGGTCATGCAGGAAGAGCCTCTCCTGTATCTGGAGGCAGGAGCACCAAAGCCTGACGGTAGCGTTCAATTGAGTGCGTCCTTCAACGGTACGGACTTCACCCAAAAGGTGATCTGGAAACATCATCTCGGTGACGGCTCCCTGGAAGACACTGGGCTCTACTCGCCACCCGATGACGGCGCCCTTGCATATGCACTGTTTACGGCCGTATTGCCCGATACGCCGTTTGGCGATCTGGAGGGGCATCTGGTACACCCGCTTAATCAAGCAGTGCAGGGCATGTAACGCGCCATCAGTTTGTGATCATTCAACGCATCGAACCGGATGCATCGTCAAGAGGATTAAACCATGTCCAACTCCATGCTAGAAGTGCTGGCGCGTATGTGGGGAAAGTCTGTCACCCTCGGGTGGGGAGCCGTGGCGATATATAGCCGTGAGCGACTCAACCGGTTGCTGCACCAGCAGTATCTGGACCGCTTGGGTGGCCCTCGGGACTTGCCACTGCTGACACTTGAACTGAGCACAGGCACGCGGGAGGCAACTGGGGGCCAGCCCGAGCTTGTCAGTAACGCCCCCTCATTGACTTCGGTCCGCGCCAAGCGTGTCAGCGATTCGCGCGTGCACCTCTCGCTGGATATCGATGAGGGGGCTGCAGTTCAGAGCGATCGTGCCTCAGCGCCCTCCACTGCAATCAGCCTGACAGGAATCGAGCTCGGTACGCCGCTGCTGTCATTCAGCACGGCTTCGGTGACGAATTCCAGGGCCCGCCTGACGATGAGCATCATTGCCGGCACCTGTTCGAGTATCAACAGGGATGACAGTAAGCTGTTCTCGGTATTCAACTTCAGTGAAGCCATGGACTTCCGGGTGGAGATCGATGTGAACCTGGCCATGGTAACCGGTTCGGTGGACCGCAAGGGCCGGGTGACGCTTGACCTTGCCAAGGGCAGTTCGTTTCGGTGCAACCTGTTTGCCGACAACCCCGCTCTCAACGCCCAACTCACTGCCAGCCTTGCCGAGTGGTTCAAAGGGTTGCCAGCACGTTGCAGCCTTTTCGAGCTGGGGGTTATCGACCTTGACGGATATGGCCCGCTGACCCCCACCGGGTTTATTTTGCGAACTCAGGCTGCACCGGGTGCAAAGGTCAGAAGTGCAATAAACTATGGTGATGGTGCGGTACTGGTGTTCATTCGCGTGCGTGCAGATGGCCGGGACGGTGCATCACCCGACCAGCACTTTCCGTATTTGCTACCCGATGGTGACTACTCCGCCACGTTGGTGATTTCCGACCACTTGTTGGGGCATGCCAGCGAAATCGATTTGGTATTGCTCAACAGCATACTCTTCCCGGCCTCCCACGAATTCATTGAGCGCGAGCGGGCTACGCCGTGTGATCTCGCGGTGTTTGGCAACATCAATCCACTGCGTACGACCATGACTGTGCAGCCCTCTGGCCGCGTCATTCACGCCGGTGAGCAAATGCAGTTCAAACTGTATGACGGCACCGGTCGAGAGCAGCGAGCCAGCCGCTGGAGCATCACCGGCTTGACTAATCATACGGCTGCCGCGCAAGGGGACATCACAGCCAAAGGCCTCTATAGCGCGCCTGATGTGGACCACATTGGCCACGAAAGCCTCACGGTGCTGGTCACGGCTGAGTTTGATCAAGGCGGTGAGACGTATATCGCGTCTGCACGTGTGCAAGTCGCTTATGAACGGCTCCAGCTGATGCCACGGGTCGCCAGTTTCGCTCCGAATCAACGAGAAATTCACCTCAGTGCCTGGGAAACGGGTGGGTCAGGAACCATTGATTGGAGATTGCTAGGCGCTGAGCAGGGGGATCTGGGTGTCGTCGACGGGCACTCGGCGGTGTTCGTGCCCTTTGCGGATACCACCTTGAGGCCGCTGGCGGTTCAACAGATTCAGGCAAAGGACAGCGAAGAGGGCACGGCTGCCCTGGTCATGGTCAATGCGCAACAACTGCTCGCGCTTGAGCCGCGTTTCGTGCCGCGGTTGCAATCCCAGGCCAGTGTGAAGCTGGCAGAGACCTCGGGCATGTTGTCGACGCTGCCCAAGCGTTGGCGAATAATGGCTGGGAAGGGTGCGATCAACCAAAGCGGGCAATTTACGGCTTCGGACAACGCCCAAACCCAAAACAGTGTAGTGCTCTGCGAAGTATTGAAGGACGGTGTGGTTTATGCCACTGATTACAGCGTGGTGCAGCAATCACAACTGCAGCAAGAACCTACCTGGAAATCGTTAAAGGTCCACAACATTAAGGTCAAAGGTGGTGCGAGCTTTGGCACGACAGGGGCGCTCTTCCCTAATGGGTTCCAGCAACTGCAGATCGAGGTGACGGTTGATACGGCAGAAGTGGATAATGAGCATTACCCCTTGAGCATTAAAGAACTCAACAGCATTCGTATTTTTGAGAGCCCTGCCCGTCAAGAACTGCCTGATCTGGGAGACGCTGAAGGTATAGAGACTGCTCCACTGCGTTGGGCCACGCGCAAGCGCCGCAATCGCTTCGACCCTGCCATTACTGTCAATCTGCTTTCGTCGATGCCGGCGACGAAGTCTGATACGGAGCAAACCTCGACGTTCTATTTGCATACCCTGGGCACGGCAGGTGAGATCCCTACGTTTTATTCAGGGTTGCAGTCTGACAGTAACCAGTGGTTCTACTCCAACAGTACCAGCGATACGAATTCAAAAATTGAGGTGACAGCGAAGTCGCTTCCTGACTTTACGGATGACGATCTCTACTCGTTCAAAGGCTATCGCGTAGACGGTGGAGGTAACTATTACGAACTTCCTGACCTTCCGGGGCACGATGATTTCTACCTGTTTCCGCGTACGGTGGATTACTGGAAGTTAAAATATAAACTGTCGGCGTTTATGACCTGTGAGTTTGTCCCGTCTGGGCTGGAACCCTTGCCGCCTGATGTGGATGGAAAGTTAAATGTCAGTACGCTCAGTTGGGAGAACAACCACCCTAACGAACAAGGGGTCAGTTTCACAGGTTGGATATTTCATGCGACAACGGAGGAGGGCACTCAACCGCCGACGCATGTATTGTTTGATGATGCATTGAAAAACCGGCTCCCATCCTTGATCGATTTGGAAATTCCCGTGGATTCCAAGGAGTTTGAAGTCGAGACCTTGATCATTACCAACCATCGTCGCGATGACGTGAGCTGGATGGATTCCAAAAAGACCGACGCCATCGAAACGCTCTCTAGAGAAATGGCAGTGCGCTTGCGTGACCGAAACGGAAATCTACATCAGCGAAAGATTTCATTCTTGCCAGAATCGATCGTTGGGCATCGTAATCATCTGAAACACAGTCGGTTTGTGGATGTCACGTCCTCGAATAACGGAGACCGCTAACATGAGCGCATTCAAATGGAGTGTCGCGTTGTGTACAGTCAGTGTTCTGGCGGTCGGGTGCGCCCATGCGGCGCAAACGTCGTCGTCAAATAACACCGTGAAAATTTCGTTTGCTAATAATAGAGACGATGGTCCGGGCAAGGCGTGCACCAAGGAGCTTAAATGGGTTTTCAAAGCACAATTCCATCTTAAGGATATGGCGTGCGGTAACGACCAAGCCTACTGGTTCAAGGTGGAAAATTTCCCCTCTGGAGCACTGCTTTGGCTAGCGGACGATCATCATTGCGCAGACGACGGGAACTTCTTCTTTACCGTGAAAGGCACAAAGCACCCGCTGGGCATGGAATGGATGAAAATTGAGGCACTTGATCATTATGCAGTGGGTGACCAGGTGACTGCTGGCCTGCGGCTCGAGAGTAAAAAGGTGAATGGGCAAATCCATGGAAAGCTGTCCTGCTTTGGATATGAATACTGATAACGCGTTCTGTCACGCTGGTGTCTTTGGAGATACGCCGTCATGAGTAATGTCACGTCCGTCCATTCCAATGCCTTTAGTTTCATGAGTTTTACCCGGGGCGGGGTAGACCCCCGCACCGGGCTGTATACCCTGTCAATCGACTTACCGAGTCTCAAGTCTTATGCCCTGAACGGGCCTGAATTCAAGGTCGGGCTTACGTTTAATCCGCTTAATACTGCCGATTCGGGGTTCGGCAGAGGCTGGAACCTTGGGCTGACGCAATATACCCCACACAATCAGGTGCTGGCCTTGAGTACGGGGGAGTCCTACCGGCTAGAGGACAGTACGCGCGAGGACAAACGCCTGACGGTACCTCAGCAGAAAATCGCCAGTTTCCACGTGTACAAAGAAGGCAATGCCGCGCTGGGGGCGACCACCCGTTTTCGCGTAGAGCATCGCTCGGGGCTCAAGGAAATTCTCGAACTTCAGGGCGGCCGCGTTGCCTTGCCGGTTAGCCTGGTGACGTTGGGCCATAAGCTGAAACTCAAGTATGTCCCCTTTGACAGCGCCCACAGGATGCTAGCTTCGATCAGCGAGGTGGACGATGACGAGACGGAGTTTGAACTGCTCACAATCAACCGTAGCAGCGGACGGGTTGAAATACGTGAACACGCGGCGAGCGTCGGTTCCATCGCGCGATTTATCCTCACCTTGGAGGGCAGTGACAATCGGGTAGCGAAAATCATCTTGCCGACCGCCAACGCTGCCTGTTGGGAGCTGGGTTATCAGTATGATCCAACCCAGAACTACCTCTCCGTCAGTTCGGTCAGGACGCCATCGGGGGCGCGGGAGGACCTTGAATACACTGATGGCGGACACCGTTTCCCGAGCGCCAGTGCCCGGGCAGCCCTGCCACGCGTCAATCGCCATACGAAAACCTTAGGTAAAGCGGACCCAGAGCTGGGAATCGAACACGCCCTGATCGATGTACGTTATGCCTACGACAACAGCGAGCCAGACGGATGGGGGCGCAATAACTTTCTGGGCGATGATGCGACGCCGTGGGGGGAAGACGACGGGCTCGATAACCTTTATAAACGCCAAGGGCGATTTGTTTACGGAACGCTGGAAACACAGTGGGTCGACGATAAACCGGTCAAAGTCACTGAGCGGCGTTTCAACCGCTTTCACCTGTTGACACTGGAAAGCACCCAACAGGGGAATGCGGTGCAGGACACGTTGAACACGTACCCCGTGAATGAAGAAAGGCCGTTCGAGCAGCAACCTGCCAACTATCAGTTGGCCACCGAGGAACAACAGCGCTGGAGGCTGGTAGACAACTCACGCCCGCCTCGCTCGCAATCGGTAGCGTCTACCTATGACAACCACGGCAATCTGATCTGGCGCAAGCGCGCCAATGAGGTTGAGGAAGCCTATGTCTGGTACCCCGTCGAGGGCGAAGAAAATGCATGCCCGCCTGACCCGGAAGGTTTTGTACGACACCTGAAGCAGACCACCCTTACACCCGCGCCCACAGGGTTTGGCAAAGCACCGACCTTGACCCGGCATTACACCTATGTCCGTTTACCAGCAGTGTTTGATAGCGAATACGCTGAGGGCGACCCTGATAATGCATGGAGGGGTTACGGCAGGCACCAAGTCGACAGTGAAACGCTCAAACAGGCTGACCTGTTGCTGGAGCAAACCTGCTACACGATTATCAACAATCCGGCCGATGCGTTCTTGCACGGCCGGATAGAATCTAAAGTTCTCAGTTACCCTGGCGCGGATGGGCCGCTGAGCACAACCACGTCATATGCCTATAGCTTGGTTGATGGTAGCCATGCCGATGAGCGGGTTGTGCAAACCGAGGAAACCGTCACGGGCTACGACGGTGCGGTGAAGATCATTACCTTGCAACACTCGATCATCCACGGCGAGCCAGTGCTCAATCGCGATGACAGCGATGTAGAGATTGCTTACACGTACGACGCACTGCGACGTGTCACGTTCGAGACGGTTGCCCCGGGTACGCAGTACGAGGCGAGTCGCAAGTATGAGTACCACCTGTGTGCCCATGCAAACGACGTGGCTGAGCAGTCGATGTTCGACGTTAAGAGCGTCAAGACCCGTTCAGTCGTCAATGGATTGAACCAGGTTGTCTACGAAGAGCGTAACGATGATGACAGCCGGGTTTTTGCGGGTGCGCCACGGCCTATCTACCGTGCGCACTACAATGGGCTCGGACAACTGCAGACGCAGACTGAGATCGATTGGCTGGGCGACGCGCTGCTCGAACTCACCAGCACGTTCGAGTACGACGACTGGGGCGAACAGTCCTGTGAAACTGGGCCAGACGGTGTGGCCAATTTTGCAGTGACTGATCCACTGGGGACAGCGGAGCACAGAGGGCCCATCACCAAGCGCTGGCGTGTCGGTACCGATGGTAGGCTCAGCGGTGTGTCGCGGACGTGGATCAACCTCTTCGAGGAACCGACACGGATTGAGCGGTACACCGAGGAAGGTGAGGGTGAGGAGGCGATCGAGCACCGAGAAAGCCTCAAAGTACTGAGGTACGACGGGCTCGGCCGTTTGCACCAAGAGCGTGATGGCGAGGGTGGCGCTACGCGCATCAATGAGTACGGCTACGATGCGTTCGACCGCACCCTTGAACATACCTTGCCGGGCGGGGCGATCGTTTACCGCACCTACGCAGGCCACAGTCGCGATGACCTGCCCGTCAGTATCAAAGTGCGCACCGTGTTGCTGGGCACGCAGGCGTTCGATGGCTTGGGCCGACGCACCCGCGCGACTACAGGCTATCGCGAGCAGACATTCAGGTATAAGGACGGCGAACTTCAACCGCGCTGGGTGACGATGCCCAGTGGGGAGGAGGTGACGTATGAGTACTCGCCGGTTTTGAATGAAGAGCCTACAAAGCGGGTGCTGGGCGGTATTGCAGCGAACTATGAGTACGATCGCCAGAACGCGCGCCTGTTGAAGTGCGATGTGCCGGATCAATCGGTCACCCGTGAGTACTTCACCCACGGCGAAGTCAAGTCCGAAGTGCGTGTCGTGGAGGGGGAGCAGTATACGATGCGTTATGATTACAGCTACCGCAGCAGGATGCTGAGCTATACCGATGTGCTCGGACAAACCCAGCAGTACGACTATGACGAAGCCGGGCGGCTCCAACAGACCCGTTTGCAGGGGGCCTTACCGACGAAACGTCGCCGCGCAAGTGTTGTTGGCCCGTTATTGCTTCAGGCTGATTTCACGTATGACGTGTTTGGACGCACGCAGACGTACACCACAACAGATACCCTTACTGGCAATCAGTTGACGACGAGCCTGGAGTATGACGCCTTCGACAGGGAGGTCACGCGTACTTTCAACTTTGGCGATGGCAACATACAGCGATTGACCCAAACGTATGATGCGTTCGACGGTATCGTTGAGCGGCACCTGGAAGACGTGACCGCAGGCGAAACGTTGCGCCAGGAAGGGTATGGCTACGATACGCGAGGCCGTCTGGTCAGATACAGCTGTACGGCTGCCGATAACAGCTCACCGGAAAATCCAGACAACCACTACTGGCCCCAGGACCCGTATGGCAACAAGATCAAGGCGCAGCTGTTTACGTTCAGTGATATCGATAACATCACGGTGGTGCTCAGCACGTTCGTTGACGATTCAAACCGGGCACGGTATTTCTTTGGCGACCCTGCAAAGAAGGAGGATCCTGCGCAGTTATTGAGAATCACCAACACCCACGCCAGTTACGTCAAGGAGATTGCTCTAACTTATGACGCTAATGGCAATTTGACCACTGATGAGGCGGGGCGCTCGCTGCGTTACGACGCGCTCAATCGCTTGCTGGAGGTTCGACTGGGTGCGGGTAGTGCCAATGATCCTGGCGTCGGCGCTTCCTATCATTACGATGCAGAGAATATTTTAAGCGGTACGTCACCGCTTTAGAGTGATTGCGTCAACGGGTTGCAACCCTTCCGGCTGGCAGTGTTCGTCACTGCCAGCTGGCCTTTCGATTGCCTTTAGCGATAGCGCACCACGAAGTTGAGTGCGCCCTTGGCAAGCCCGGCCCGTACGGCATGGCTGTCCTCGGTTTGGTGAAAGCTGGCACTGAGGTTGAGTACGGTGTTGCCAGTGCTCAAGGGCACCATTTGCTCTTCAGTCTGCAGAGGCATCGGCCGGCCATCCTGCTTGAATACCTGGATACCAACACCTGCAGCATCTGAGTCGGCGGTGAGGCTGAAGACACCATTTGCGATGGGGCCGATCGGCAGCGAGCCATTCTTGCCATCCAATTCCAGTGTTGCGAAGGCGTTCTGGTCAGGGTCGGTCTGGCAAGCGGAAAGAGTGATCTGGAAGTCAACCTTCGGCGTCGTATAACCGACGTGGGTAAAGTCCGACCGGCTGAATTCACCCAACGGTACCGGATTGGGCGTAACGGCGTCAGCACCTACGCTGCACTGCGATTGAATGACTTCGGCGCGCAGACGGTACCTGAAAGCGTCACCGATATTGTCGAAGTCCAGGTGGCCACGAAACATCTCTGCATCGATCTGATGAATACCGGGATCGACTGGGCCGGTCCTGACCAGGATCACCCGGTTTATCAGGCTGATAAGGTTAAACGCCGAAAACTGATGTTGCGTATCACGCACTGTGTTGAATGGCACCCAGTTATGCCCGTCCTCGGAGCGGAAGTCGGCGCCTGCTTCGCTATTGAAATGTGAAATCAGTTGGATTCGGGCGCCGATGCCAGGGATGTTGGTCGGCAGAATCTGGCCAGGTTCACTGTAGATGGCGAGCGGCAAGGGTGGGCGAGTGGGGATCAAGCTGAACCTCATGATCGCTTGACCTCCATTCCAGCATTCCAACGTCCGCCTCTCGTTGGTGGGGATACTCGAACGGCCGGCATCAAAGAACGCATTGCCTACAACGGCGTCGCGAGGCATGAATACCGTGTTGAGGTTTCGCTCGAACGTTACAGGGCCGCCCCCTCCATCCTGGAAACGACAATAGGAATCCTGGGCGTGGCTGACGGACGATACGAGGCCAAGCAACAATCCCAGTGGCAGGGCGATACGGGAGAGAGTGATCATGCCGATTCCTTGATGCCAGCTTGGCTGCACGTCAGGGTTTGCAGGTAATAGCCCTCTGTGCGTTGCATTGATTGTGGGTCGACGTCTACCTGGCAGCGTTGGTCGTCTTGGTTGCCCCAGCTGAGCGTAAGTGTCTGCGCCCCATCGACGGCGCTCAACAGCACCAAACCTGCTTGCCCGACCATGCCCACCTGTACCGCATTGGCATCCAGGACCAGACTGCCGAATGGCACGGGAGCGCCGTTTTGGTGCAGCAGGGTAAGCACCCAGCGTGAAACATGACGGGCATTGAAGTGGTGCTTCACAATGGCTCCGCGTCGCGGCACGACCTGAGCGCTACCGTTGTCGATTTCAACATCAGGGCCAAGCCGCTCGGTTTGCAGTGTCAGCGTATTGTTGCGGTAGGGTTGCAGGTGCGAAACGATCGCGTATCCCCGTTCATTGGTTCGCGCGCCTGCACTGTTCAGCACGCCGACGTCGGCGATTCCGGGAACCTCGATTAAGCCTGCGGTATCGCCCAGATAGGTACCGAACGCCAAGCCGTCGGCATGCAGTAGCAAGGCGCCGCTGGCGTTGAGCGACAGGCTGCGGTAGTCGGTGCTATCGCTTAGCCCCGTCCCGAAGCTTGCGTAGTCGGTCCTGTAGCCCAATGCCAGTGCAGCGGTTCGCTGACGGCGTTCATCTTGACTGATGCTGGTGTTGTAGCTCAGCTGGCCGTCGCGGGCGCTGCCGCTCAAGGCGGCGCGTTGACTGTAGCCGTGCGCCTGTTTTTGTACATCGAACGTGGCATTGGCCGAGCGACCGAAGTCCAAGGGCATTGACAGGCTCAGGCCGAATTGACGATCGCTGCCGCGCGTGTCAGTCAGCGACTGAGAGGCAAACAGGTTATAGCTGATACCGGCATGGTAGGTATTGAAACCCAGCTGATACTGACGCTGGGTGTTGTCCAGTCGCCAGTATTGCTGTTGCGACAAGGTTAGGCTCAAGCTATGGCGCTGGCCGAGGCGCTGATGCACCGAAGCTTCCATGCGGCTGCGGCGGCTGCCCATGAACGTTGTGGCGTGGCTGCGTTGCTGGACAGCTTCGCTGAAGTCCCGGTAGTCCTCGGTCGAATAGCGATAACCCGCGAATCGCAGGTTGGTACCCGTACTGAAGGCCTTGCCGTACTTAAGGGCATAGCTTTGGCCTTGGACATCGGTGCTACCGGCAACCTCAATTTGGCTGTTGGCCTGAGTGACATCAAACGAAAGGGCTCCCAGGCTGCCCAGGTCCTTACCAACACCCAAATTGGTGGCACGGTAGTATTGGCTGGCCATCAGGCCGCCAAACAGCGTCAGATCCCATTCCATGCCTCGACTGAAGGTGGCCTGCCAGATTAATGGCTTATCCACGCCGCTGGCCGGGTTGTATTGGCCAAGCGTGGCGGTGTAACGCCACGTTCCCTGACGCAGCAGGTTAGTCAGGGTGGAATAGGGCTGGATGAACCGTCGCACTTGGCCATCGGCTTCGGTCAGTACTACTTCCAGCTCACCGTTGCCTACGGCACTCAAGTCTTCGATGGCATACGGCCCCGGGCTGACATAGGTCGCGTAGATGGGGTAGCCATTTTGCCAGACTTCCAGTTTCGCGCGAGTCTGCGCGACTCCCCGGATGACCGGTGCATAACCTTGAAGGGCATCGGGCAGCATGCTCATGTCCGAGGCCACGCGAACCCCGGTGATCGGCACGCCGTTGAAGATGTCGCTGTCAGTGAAGGTCTCGCCCAGGGTGAGGTTGGCGCGGTTGCCAGGCAGGTCACGCTGGGCATGGGTTTGCGCGCGCGCCCACTCGCGCGTGCCATTGCTGTCTTGGCGCCACGACTGGGTGGTGCGCAGTCGCCAGTCGCCGAGGTTGATGCCACCGTTGAGGTACAGGTCGTCGTTGCTGTAGCGGCCCCTGTAGCGGCTATTCCCCTGCAGGGTGGACGCTTGGTAATTGAGGAAGGCAGCATTGATGCCGCTGTCCCAGCGCGAAGGATCGACACTGCCTGTGATATCACGGCGCATGGCGATCTGCGGTATGGAGATAGATAGACGCAGGCGGCTGCTGTCGAAGTCGACGCGTGCACCAGGGATTGCCGACGCCAGGTCCAGGCAGGCCTGTTTGGCATCTCCTGCCACGGCCAGGGCGTCCAGGCGCAGCCCCCACTCCCCGAGGCGTGTGGATGGTAGGCAAGGTTGCAATGCGTTGTCGGCATCAGCCTGAAAATCGAGTTCATGGCGGCCGGCCGGTTGCAAGTTGACCAGCACGGTCACCGGATAGCGCCCCGGTGCGAGGCTTTGTTCGCTTGCCAGAAAACTGAGCGCATGTACACCCGCCCCATTGGACTCACGGAGGAAGCCCGATTCGAAGCCAGGGTTGGAGTTCGCCTCCACGATAGGGATGTGGTGCAGTGCAGCGAGGCTACCGGTCAGGTACAGCAATACGTGACGCCGGCCGCAGATCGACCAGCGCTTGGAAAAGGGGGGCATGAAAGCGACTCCTTGCGGTGTGACGCGGTGCGGCTCTAGCGAGTCGATTGAAGCGGCAAAGTCATCGGTTGGGTGTAACCGCCAAAATCGTTGATCACGGAGAAAAGAACGCTGGATGTTTCGTTCAAGTGCATCCCCGCCAGCGGGTAGGCCTGCTGAGACAGCGGCGCGAGCATTTCCGGGCTGCTGATTTTGTGGAGGTGGCCGTTGGTGCTGACTTCCAGCCGAATGAAGGTGATATGGAAGGGGGTCGGGTTATTGACCAGCAGTTGTTTTACGGCCTGGCTTTCATTAACGGAAAATGTTAAAGACTTGAGTTGCTCGGTTGGCTTGCCTTTAAGGTGTTGCGGCCGATAGAACAGTTTGATCCGCGTACGCATGGCAATATTGAGTTGATTACCGGGCTCCGTGCTGGCGTGTGGGATTTCCTGCAAGTTAAAGAAGAATAGCGACTCTCGATCTTGCGGTAATGCATTGGGCAGCGCGTTGATTTGCAGAAGTTGTTCGCTGTTGGGGTTGATCTTGAACAGCGGTGGGGAGGTCGCAAATGGAACAGTGGTGGTGGTGTCATCCGTCTCCGTGTTGATCCACGTCTGTACGGCGTAGCTGCTGTTGGATGGGTTTCTGACGACAACGGAGGTATTGCGTTTATCGCTGTCGAATACGATGCGTGTATTGTTCAATGTCAAGGCGGCATGGCCGGCCATCGACAGCGTGAGCGTCGCCAGGGTCAGGCAGGCGCAAGCGACGACACGAACGGGTATCGTGAGTATGAACTGTTTGATCATCGGATAACTCGCTGCATCCAGGCGCATCAACTACGCCTGGATGGTTTGGCTAGTGCCAATAGGCACACAGGTAGTGCATGTGCTTAGCGATAAGCGACGGTGTAACGAACCTTGGCCGATGCAAGCCCTGGTGTGACGCCTGTGGCCGTAGAACGGTAGTAGGCATCAAAGCGAAGGTCGGTCGGCCCTGTAGCGTTGAGGGGGTAATCAACCGAGGTGCCACCGGGCGCGATCGATGTGTTGGAGATGTCTTTGATGACGATAGAGACGTTGGTTGCCGCGCCGGAAATGGGGTCTACCCTGAAGTAGTCGCCGCTGGCGTCGGCAGCACCGTCGAACTGGACGAAGGCGTTGTCTTGGGTGATGGCGCAGACATTTTTGTCCGGCACGCGGATGTCAAAAGATGCTCCACGGACTTCAATATTGGCGGCGGTGAATCGACCCACGGGAATATCGCCCATGGCAACACGGTCATTCACACTGCCGTCACCGGGATTGACGATTTCGATAGGGCAAGTTTCCGGCGTGATAGTACCTTCGAAGAGTACCGATCCGCTGGTAGCAAATGCGGAATTGCCTGCCAGGCCGGCAAGCAGGCCGAGCGATAGAGTAGCTAACGACTTTTTCATGACATAACCTGATTGAGTAGCTCAGTTTGGTTTCAGTGCAAGGTGCTGACTGGTTTGTTGGCCAGTCTTTGCCTCGGCGCTGATTCTAAGTGTCATGAGTTTTATTAAGCTGTAGGAATAAGTTAGATCGCTGTGCGACTTTTCACTTTGTTACATTTCTTGCACATGTAACGTTGTAGATGCGCCTTGGTGAGGCCAAGACGCATGAGCTGTATCAGTGTCTGTTGCCGGGTGCGGCTTGGCTCAGCAGTTGTTTTTCCAGGTACCAATCGAAGGGCTCGCCGCTGGATTCAGCCTCATGGCGACGCTCTTCCAGTTGCTGGTAAAGGTCCAGTTCTTCGTCCGGCATGAAGTGCAGGCAGTCGCCGGCAAAGAACCACAGCAGGTCACGTGGCACCAGATGAGCGATCTGCGGGTAGCGCTGGATCACCTGGCAGATCAGGTCTTGGCCCAGGTACTGGCTCTCCAGTGGATCCTGCGGCAACAGCGTCAGCAGTTCGTCGAAGCGTTCGAGGAACAGGGCGTGGCTTTCTTCCGGCACCTGCTCTGCCTCGCCCAGCGCCACCAGAATGGTGCGCAGGTGCTGGAGCAGTTGCAGGTGGTATTCCAGGTTGGGGTTGGCCATGGAATGGGTCCTCGGTATGGCTGAAACGGGGGGCGGAGTATACGCGCCCCCCAAGTGCTCGCGAAGGGTCAGCGCACCTTGCCAGGTTCGGCGAGTAGCTGCACTTTGTCGAAGGCATCGACATCGATCACCTTGCGCCGCGCCTGTTCGGCTTCGTGCAGGCGTTGGCCTTCGCCGGGTTGCAGCACGCCTGCCTCGACGGCGGCGTCGAGGCCGGACTGGCCGGGGCCTGGCCGGACTTTCCCTTCCTTGATGGCCTGGTGCAGTGCCTTGCCTAGCGGCGCTGTATCGTCGAGCAGGTCGCAGGCCCGTTGCAGCGCTGCGACCGGGTCGTCTTCTGCCTGCGGGCGGTAGCAGCCTGCCAGCAGTTCTTCCAGTGCTGGGTCGCCCTTGCGCCGGCCAATCAGTTCCGCCACTTCGGCGTCCAGTTCATCGCTGGGGCCGGTGTGGCAGCGGCCGAAGGGGAAGACCAGCACGCGCAGGGCGCAGCCGACGAAGCGGTTGGGGAAGTTGTCGAGAAGCCGGTCGAGCGCCTGCTCGGCCTTGCCCAGGCTCTCTTCCATAGCCCAGCGCAGAAGAGGTTGCATGTGCTCCGGCGAGCCGAGGTCGTGATACCGCTTGAGTGCCGCGCTGGACAGATACAGGTAGCTCAGCACGTCACCCAGGCGAGCGCTCAGGCGCTCGCGGCGCTTGAGTGCACCGCCCAACAGCATCATCGACAAATCTGCCAGCAGAGCAAACGCTGCAGCCTGGCGATTCAAGGCACGGAAATAGCCCTGGCTCAAGGCATCGCCTGGCACCCGTTCGAGGCGCCCCAGCCCCAGGCCGAGCACGATGGTGCTGGCGGCGTTGCCGGCAGCGAACATGATGTGCTTCATTAGCAGCTCATCGAACTCGACCAGCGCCTGCTCACGGTCTTCGCGGCCGGCCAGTGCCATTTCCTTGAGCACGAACGGATGACAGCGAATGGCGCCTTGGCCAAAGATCATCAGGTTACGCGAGAGGATGTTGGCCCCCTCGACGGTGATGAAGATCGGCGCACCTTGCCAATTGCGCCCCAGGTAGTTGTTCGGGCCCATGATGATGCCCTTGCCGCCGTGCACGTCCATGGCGTGCTGGATGCACTCGCGGCCACGTTCGGTCAGGTGATACTTGAGGATCGCCGACAGCACCGAAGGTTTTTCACCCAGGTCGACGGCTTTGGCGGTGAGCAGGCGGGCGCTGTCCATCAGCCAGGCATTGCCGCCAATGCGCGCCAATGACTCCTGGATGCCCTCGAAGGCTGCCAGCGGCACGTTGAACTGTTCGCGGATATTGGCGTACTGGCCCGTCACCAGGCTGGTGTACTTGGCGGCACCAGTGCCCACGGCGGGCAGCGAGATGGAGCGGCCCACCGACAGGCAGTTCATCAGCATCATCCAGCCCTTGCCGAGCATGGCCTGGCCGCCGATCAGCATGTCTAGCGGCACGAACACGTCCTTGCCGCTGTTGGGGCCGTTCATGAAGGCGGCGCCGAGCGGCAGGTGGCGCTTGCCGATCTCCACGCCCGGGGTGTCGGTAGGAATCAGCGCCAGGCTGATGCCCAAGTCCTCTTCGTCGCCCAGCAAGTGCTCCGGGTCGTAGGCCTTGAACGCCAGGCCGAGCAGGGTCGCGACCGGGCCGAGGGTGATATAGCGTTTTTCCCAGTTCAGGCGCAGCCCGATGACTTCTTCGCCTTGCCAATGGCCTTTGCAGATGATGCCGGTATCCGGCATGGCGCCGGCATCTGAGCCCGCCAGTGGGCCGGTCAGGGCGAAGCAGGGGATCTCGTCGCCGCGTGCCAGGCGCGGCAGGTAGTGGCTGCGTTGTTCATCGGTGCCGTAGTGCAGCAGCAGTTCGGCCGGGCCGAGCGAGTTGGGCACCATCACCGTCGAGGCCAGGTCGCCGCTGCGGGTGGCCAGTTTCATTGCAACCTGCGAGTGGGCGTAGGCCGAGAAGCCCTTGCCGCCGTATTCCTTGGGGATGATCAGGGCGAAGAAGCCCTGCGCTTTGATGTGCGCCCAGGCTTCAGGGGGCAGGTCCATGTCCTGGCCGATCTGCCAGTCGCTGACCATGGCGCACAGTTCTTCAGTGGGGCCGTCGATGAAGGCCTGTTCTTCTTCAGTCAGTTTCGGTGCCGGGTAGGCCAGCAAGGTGCGCCAGTCGGGGCGGCCGCTGAACAATTCGCCATCCCACCAGACGGTGCCGGCGTCGATGGCTTCGCGCTCGGTCTGCGACATGGGCGGCAGGGTACGCTGGAACCACTTGAACACTGGGCCGGTGAACACCTTGCGCCGCCATTCCGGCAGGGCCACCACGGCGATTTTCACGGCCAGCACGACCCACAGCAGGGCCAGCAGCCAGCCGGGTGCGCTGCTGAAAATACCCATCAGCAGCACGTAGGCTGCCATGGTGCCCAGTATCTGCAAGGGCGCCAGGCGCCGGTGCGTGAGGTATGCCGCGCCGATCACCAGTACCACCAACCACAACAGCAACATAATCGGTCCTCCTTGGAACCAAGGGCTTGAGCCGTCCCAGACAGCTTAGACGCAACGCTGTGAACGGCCTGTTCAGAACAGTGACAGGGTGTGGCGGTGGGAGTTTCAGATCATTGTTCGCCTGTGCCGGCCCTTTCGCGGGTAAGCCCGCTCCCACAGGATTACGGTGGCTTGAAGATTGGGGTGCTGCCTGGGGGAGCGGGCTTGCCCGCGAAGAGGCCAGTACAGGCAATAAGACTCTGGAGTAGACTGGACCACCTCTGCATTCATAAGGACGTTGCCATGCTGAAGATCTGGGGCCGCAAGAATTCGAGCAATGTGCGCAAGGCGCTGTGGATCGCCCACGAACTGGGCCTTGATTTCGAATCCATCGACGCCGGCGGCGCCTTCGGCGTGGTCAACGAGCCGCATTACCGCGCCCGCAACCCCAACGGCCTGGTGCCGATGCTCGAAGACGGCGACCTGACGCTGTGGGAGTCCAACACCATCGTCCGTTACCTGTGCGCCGAGTACGGCGCCGAGCAGGGCTGGTACCTGGAAGACCCGCGCCAGCGCGCCTTGGCCGACAAGTGGATGGACTGGACCACCTCGTCCTTCGCCACCCCCTTCCGCCCGCTGTTCTGGGGCCTGCTGCGCACGCCGGAAGACCAGCGCGACTGGGTCGCGATCAACGCCGCGCACAAGCAGTGCGCGCAATTGCTGGCCATCGCCGACGAAACCCTGGCCCAGCAACCGTACCTGTCCGGTGACCAGATCGGCATGGGCGACATCCCACTGGGTAGCTTCATCTACGCCTGGTTCGAAATGCCCATCGAACGCCCGGCCATGTATCACCTGGAGGCCTGGTACGCGCGCCTGAAGCAGCGCCCGGCCTACCAGGCGGCCGTGATGACCGCGCTGACTTGAACCTGCCTCGATAGTCATTATCAATACATGTGACTGTACTTGTGTGGCCGGGCCTTGCACCATGGCCGCACTCACTGCGCCAGTGACTTTGCCTGGCGTGTCCTGAACCTTTTTTTTCGGTAAATGGCCCGCTATGAGTTCCGCCCTGTCCATTCGACAGCTGACCAAGACCTACGGTAATGGCTTCCAGGCCCTCAAGGGCATCGACCTGGACGTTGCCGAAGGCGACTTCTTCGCCTTGCTCGGCCCCAACGGCGCCGGCAAATCCACCACCATCGGTATTCTTTCGACCCTGGTCAACAAGACCAGCGGCACGGTGAACGTATTCGGCCACGACCTGGACCGCGAGCCTTCGGCGCTCAAGCGCTGCCTGGGCGTGGTGCCGCAAGAGTTCAACTTCAACCAGTTCGAGAAGGTCTTCGACATCGTCGTCACCCAGGCAGGCTACTACGGCATCCCGCCAAAGCTCGCCAAGGAGCGCGCCGAGCAGTACCTGACCCAGCTGGGGCTGTGGGACAAGCGTGACGTGCCTTCCCGCTCGTTGTCGGGTGGCATGAAGCGCCGCCTGATGATCGCCCGTGCCTTGATCCACGAACCGCGCCTGCTGATTCTCGATGAGCCCACCGCGGGTGTGGACATCGAGCTGCGCCGTTCGATGTGGAGCTTCCTCACCGAGCTCAACCAGAAGGGCATCACCATCATCCTGACCACGCACTACCTGGAAGAGGCCGAGCAGCTGTGCCGCAACATCGGCATCATCGACCACGGCACCATCGTCGAGAACACCAGCATGCGACAGCTGCTGGGCAAGCTGCATGTCGAAACCTTCGTCCTCGACATCAAGCAGGACCTGGCCTCGGCGCCTGTGCTGCAAGGCTACCCGTGCCGGCTGCTGACCCCGCACACCCTGGAAGTGCAGGTGGAGAAGGACATCGGCATTACCGCGCTGTTCGGCCAGCTGGCGCTGCAGAACATCGAGGTGCAAAGCCTGCGTAACAAGACCAACCGACTCGAGGAGCTGTTCGTGTCCCTGGTGGAAAAAAACCTGTCGAAGGTGGCCGTATGAGTGTGGAACTGCGCACCAATTGGGTCGCCCTGAACACCATCGTCTACCGCGAAGTGCGGCGCTTTTTGCGCATCTGGCCACAGACCCTGCTGCCCCCAGCGATCACCATGGTCCTGTACTTCGTCATTTTCGGTAACCTGATCGGTCGGCAGATCGGCGACATGGGCGGCTTCACCTACATGCAGTACATCGTGCCGGGGCTGATCATGATGTCGGTGATCACCAACTCCTACGGTAACGTGGTGTCGAGCTTTTTCGGTAGCAAGTTCCAGCGCTCCATCGAGGAGCTGATGGTGTCCCCGGTGTCGCCACACACCATTCTCGTGGGGTATGTGCTGGGTGGCGTGCTGCGTGGCTTGGCGGTCGGGGTGATCGTCACCATCCTGTCGATGTTCTTCACCGACCTGCAGGTGCATCACCTGGGTGTGACCGTGGTCGTGGTGCTGCTGACGGCAACCATCTTCTCGTTACTGGGCTTCGTCAACGCGGTGTTCGCGCGCAACTTCGACGATATCTCGATCATCCCTACCTTCGTGCTGACGCCGCTGACTTACCTGGGCGGGGTGTTCTACTCGATCAACCTGCTGCCGCCGTTCTGGCAGACCGTGTCATTGGCCAACCCGGTGCTGCACATGGTCAACTCGTTCCGCTACGGCATCCTAGGGGTGTCGGATATCAGTATCGGGACGGCGATCACCTTTATGTTGGTGGCTACCGCAGTGCTGTACACCCTGTGCATCCGCCTGCTGGTCAGCGGCCGCGGCATGCGCGCCTGAGCCTTTGAGTTTGCGCCGGCGCCACTGCCGGCCCACCCACCAACGCCAGTACAGCAAGGTGCTGAAGTAGGCGAGGATGCCCAGCACCACGCCACACACCACCGAGCCGAGCAGGAACGGTTGCCACAGGGTCGACAGCTGGTCGGTGATCCATTCGAAGGTCAGGTCGTCGGGCAGGGTGCGCGGCGGGATCTGCAGCAGCCAGGCGCCGGTCATGTAGGTGACGAAGAACACCGGTGGCATGGTCAGCGGGTTGGTCAGCCACACCAGGCTGACCGCGATCGGCAGGTTGCCGCGCACCGGGATCGCCAGCGCAGCGGCCAGCAGCATCTGCATGGGGATGGGGATCAGCGCCGCGAACAGGCCCACCCCCATGGCCCGGGCCACCGAGTGCCGGTTCAGGTGCCAGAGGTTCGGGTCGTGCAGCAACGTGCCGAAAAAGCGTAAGGACTTGTGTTCCCGAATGCTGGTCGGATCCGGCATGTAGCGTTTGAAAAGTCGGCGCGGCATGTAGGCTCCCGGGGCGTTGATCGGGGCAGTATGCCTTGATTCCTTAACGGCCTCGTTTAGAGTTTGTGACAATTGTTGAGCAAGCTTTGCCGGCATTTGCGCTATGCCTGAGAAGGTCATTTCGCAGCGGAGCTCTACCTCATGCGCACAGGGATGTTTGCGCTCGCGCTCGGGCTGCTCTGCCTGGGCTTTCTCCCCGTATTGCCATCGGTCGGATGGCTACTTCTGCTGTTTGTCGGTGGTGTTGCCAGCCTGTTCACGCGGTTTTGGCCAGTGGGCTGTTTTTTGTTGGGCCTGTGCTGGGCGTGCGGGTCGGCCCAGCGAGCGCTGGATGATCGACTCGCGCCTGAACTTGATGGCCGCACGTTGTGGCTGGAGGGCAAGGTTGTCGGCCTGCCGAGCCGTACCGCGCATGGCGTGCGCTTCGAACTGGAACAGCCCCACTCACGGCGTGGCGAACTGCCGCGGCGTTTGCAACTGAGCTGGTTCAACGGGCCGGCTGTGCGTGCGGGCGAACAGTGGCGGTTGGCAGTGACCCTGCAGCGGCCTGCCGGGCTGCTCAACCCCCATGGGCCTGATCGAGAGGCACAGTTGCTGGCTCGGCGGGTGGGGGCTACTGGCACGGTCAAGGCCGGGCAGGTATTGAGCGCTGTCGCGGGCAGCTGGCGAGACCAACTGCGGCAACGGTTGTTGGCGGTCGAGGCCCATGGCCGGCAAACGGCGTTGGTGGCCTTGGTGCTGGGCGACGGTGCGGGCCTGGCCCGCGAGGACTGGCAGACGCTGCAGGCCACAGGCACGGTGCACCTGCTGGTGATTTCCGGGCAGCACATCGGCCTGGTGGCGGGTTTGCTCTATGGCCTGGTTGCCGGGTTGGCACGCTGGGGCCTGTGGCCCGCGCGGCTGCCCTGGCTGCCCTCGGCCTGCGGCCTGGCGATGGCCGCTGCGCTGGCCTACGGCTGGCTTGCCGGTGGCGGTGTGCCGGTGCAGCGGGCCTGCCTGATGCTGGCGGTAGTGTTGCTTTGGCGTCTGCGCTTTCGTCACCTTGGCGCGATGCTGCCATTGCTGCTGGCGCTGGTCGCGGTGCTGTTGTTCGAACCCTTGGCGGCGCTGTTACCGGGGTTCTGGCTGTCGTTTGCTGCCGTGGCGACCTTGATCTACTGCTTCAGTGCCCGCTTGGGCGGCTGGCGGCCCTGGCAGGCCTGGACGCGTGCGCAGTGGGTGATCGCCATCGGCTTGCTGCCGGTGCTGCTGGCCACTGGCTTGCCAGTGAGCCTGAGTGCGCCCCTGGCCAACTTGCTGGCGGTGCCGTGGGTCAGCCTTGCGGTGTTGCCGTTGGCTTTGCTGGGCACGCTGCTGTTGCCTGTGGCGGGTGTCGGCGAAGCGTTGCTGTGGCTGGCCGGGGGCTTGCTGGAGGTGCTGTTCAGCGTCTTGGCCCTGGCCGCGAGCTGGCGCCCGGCGTGGGTGTCGCCGGCCTTGCCGCTGTGGGCCTGGTTAGTGGTGTGCTTAGGTGCGCTGCTGGTGCTGCTACCCCGTGGCGTGCCCTTGCGGGGGTTGGGCGGGCTCATGCTGCTGGCGTTATGGGTGCCCCGCGAGTCGGTGCCCTTGGGGCAGGTAGAAGTCTGGCAGTTGGACGTCGGCCAGGGGCTCGCGGTGCTGCTGCGTACCCGCCATCACAGCCTGCTCTATGATGCCGGGCCAGCAAAAGGGGAGTACGACGCGGGGGAGCGGGTGGTGCTGCCGACCCTGCGCAAGTTGGGGGTAAACCGCCTGGATGCGATGCTGATCAGCCACGCCCATGCCGACCATGCCGGGGGCGCGCCGGCCATTGCGCAGGGCATGCCGGTCATGCGGGTGCTCGGTGGCGAGGCGCTGGAGGGCCTTGGGCTGCAGCCGTGTGTCACGGATGAGCAATGGGAGTGGGATGGCGTGCGCTTTTCCCTCTGGCATTGGGCTGAAGGGCAGAGCAGCAACGACCGCTCATGCGTGCTGCTGGTCGAGGCGCAAGGGGAGCGCTTGCTGTTGGCCGGCGATCTGGAAGCCGCTGCCGAACGGGCCTGGCTGGCGTCCACTGAAACACCCCGAATCGATTGGCTGCAGTCCCCGCACCATGGCAGTCGCAGCTCGTCCACCGAGGCATTCATCCGCGCCACGGCGCCACGTGGGGTGCTGATTTCGCGGGGGCGCAACAATGGTTTTGGGCATCCGCATGCCCAGGTGCTCGAGCGCTATCGGCGGCATGGGCTGGCGATTCATGATACAGCGGTGGAGGGTGCGTTGCGCTTGGTGCTGGGGGGGCAGGGTGACGTTGAGGGTGTGCGGGGGCAGCGGCGCTTCTGGCGTGAAGCGGGCAGTGGCTGATCTGGCCCTTTCGCGGGCTTGCCCGCGGAAGGGCCCGCCAAGGCAACCGAGAACCTAAGGTGGCAACTGGGTCCGGCCAATTCCCTGACCTTCGGCAGATGAGCCCCCGGCGGTCCTATGGTAGAGTGGCGGCCTTTTTCCGAAGGGGCGTTTACTGTGTGGGAATTGGTCAAGTCCGGTGGTTGGATGATGCTGCCGATCATTCTGAGTTCCATCGTTGCCATGGCTATCGTCGTCGAGCGCCTGTGGACCCTGCGCGCCAGTCGCGTGACCCCGCCACACCTGCTGGGCCAGGTCTGGATGTGGATCAAGGACAAGCAACTCACCAGTGACAAGCTCAAGGCCCTGCGCGCCGATTCGCCGCTGGGCGAAATCCTTGCCGCAGGCCTTGCCAACTCGCGCCATGGCCGCGAAATCATGAAAGAGTGCATCGAGGAGGCCGCATCGCGCGTCATCCACGAGCTGGAGCGCTATATCAGCACTCTTGGCACCATTGCCGCGATGGCCCCGTTGCTGGGCCTGCTGGGCACCGTGCTGGGCATGATCGACATTTTCAGCGCCTTCATGGGCTCGCAGATGACTGCCAACGCTGCCGTATTGGCCGGGGGTATTTCCAAGGCCCTGGTCACCACCGCAGCAGGCTTGATGATCGGTATCCCGGCGGTGTTCTTCCACCGTTTCCTGCTGCGCCGCATCGATGAGCTGGTGGTTGGCATGGAACAAGAGGCGATCAAACTGGTGGAAGTGATCCAGGGCGACCGTGAAGTCGAAGTGGCCGGAGGCAAGGCGTGAAGTTTCGGCGCAACCGCCAGCGGGAAAACGTCGACATCAACCTGGCGTCGCTGATCGACGTGGTGTTCGTCCTGTTGCTGTTCTTCGTGGTCACCACCACTTTCACCCGCGAGACGCAACTGCGCGTCGAACTGCCCGAGGCCGCCAGCGCCGAGCAGCCGCCGGCCGATGAGCGCAAGCTGGTGGAAGTCACCATCAGCGCCGAGGGCGTGTATTCGGTCAACAACAACCTGCTGCCCAAAAGCGACCTGGCCACCTTGAGCGAGGCCATCGAGCGTGAGTCGGGCGGTGATCACACGTTACCGCTGGCGATCAGCGCCGACGGCAAGACACCGCACCAGGCCGTGGTGACCGCGATGGATGCGGCCGGCAAGCTCGGTTTCAGCCAGTTGCGCATGACCACCGTCGAGGCAGCCCAGGGGACGCCTTGATGGCCTTTGCCGACCGTTTGCTCGCCGCCTGGTACGCCGGGCACCCGGCCCTGGCGCTGCTGCGCCCGCTTGAAGCCCTGTACCGCCGCGTGGTGACACGCAAGCGTGCGCGTTTTCTCAGCGGCGAAAGTGCCAGCTATCGCGCGCCGGTGCCGGTGATCGTGGTGGGCAACATTACCGTGGGTGGCACTGGCAAGACGCCGATGATCCTCTGGCTGATCGAGCATTGCCGCCGGCAGGGGCTCAAGGTCGGTGTGGTCAGCCGCGGTTATGGCGCCAAGCCAGCTCACCTGCCTTGGCGCGTTGAGGCCGACCACGCTGCCGACCAGGCTGGTGACGAGCCGCTGTTGATCGTCCAGCGCACGGGCGTACCGTTGATGATCGACCCCGACCGCTCGCGTGCGGTGCAGGCGCTGCTGGCCAGTGAGCCGCTTGACCTGGTCCTGTGCGATGACGGCATGCAGCACTACCGCCTGGCGCGAGACCTGGAGCTGGTGCTGATCGACGCCGCCCGCGGCCTGGGCAATGGCCGCTGCCTGCCCGCCGGGCCGCTGCGCGAGCCGGCCGAGCGCCTGCAAGAAGCCGACGCAGTGCTGTTCAACGGTGCCCGCGCCGACTCACCCGCGGGCTTTGCCTTCAGCTTGCAGCCCTCGGCACTGGTCAATGTGCGCAGCGGTGAGCGGCGAGGCGTGAATCTGTTCCCGCCTGGCCAGCGCCTGCACGCGGTGGCGGGCATCGGTAACCCGCAACGTTTCTTCAATACCCTGCAAGGACTAAACTGGCAGCCGGTGCCGCACCCGTTCGCCGACCACGCGCAGTTCAGCGCCGAGCGCCTGTCGTTCACGCCGCCGTTGCCGTTGGTGATGACCGAGAAAGATGCGGTCAAATGCCGTGCCTTCGCCGCTGACGACTGGTGGTACCTGGCCGTCGAGGCGCAGCCGTCGCCTGCCTTCAGCGCCTGGTTCGACAGCCAGTTGCAGCGCCTGCTGCTTGGGCACCCAACGCCCTGAGCCCCTTTTCAATTTCCGGCCACCTGGCCTCAAGGAAGCTTCCATGGACACCAAACTGCTCGATATCCTGGCCTGCCCGATCACCAAGGGCCCGCTTAAGCTCAGCGCCGACAAGACCGAGCTGATCAGCAAGGGCGCGGGCCTGGCTTACCCGATTCGCGACGGCATCCCGGTGATGCTGGAAAGCGAAGCGCGTACCTTGACCGACGATGAGCGCCTGGACAAATGAGCCTGGACTACACGGTAGTGATCCCCGCCCGCCTGCGCTCTTCGCGCCTGCCGGGCAAGCCGCTGGCGCTGATCGCCGGTAAGCCGATGGTCCAGCACGTGTGGGAGCAGGCGCGCAAGAGCGCGGCCAGCCGTGTGGTCATCGCCACGGATGACGCCAGCATCGTCGAGGCCTGCCAGGCATTTGGCGCCGAAGTGCTGCTGACCCGCGCCGACCACGAATCCGGTACCGACCGCCTGGCCGAAGTGGCAGCGCACCTCGGGCTGCCCGCCGACGCCATCGTGGTCAACGTGCAGGGCGACGAGCCGCTGATTCCGCCGGTGATCATCGACCAGGTGGCGGCCAACCTGGCGGCCCACCCGGAAGCCGGTATCGCGACCTTGGCCGAGCCGATCCACGAGCCACAGGTGGTGTTCAACCCTAATGCGGTCAAGGTGGTCTGCGACAAGAACGGCCTGGCCCTGAGCTTCAGCCGTGCGCCGCTGCCCTGGGCGCGTGATGCTTTCGCCGCCAACCGCGAGCAACTGCCGGAAGGCGTGCCTTATCGTCGCCACATCGGCATGTATGCCTACCGCGTGGGCTTCCTTCAGGACTTCGTCGGTTGGGGGCCGTGCTGGCTCGAGCAAACCGAGGCCCTGGAGCAGTTGCGTGCCTTGTGGCATGGCGTGCGCATTCATGTCGAAGACGCCCTCGAGGCACCCGCGGTGGGCGTCGATACCCCTGAAGACCTGGAGCGCGTACGGCGCTTGCTGGAGGCTTGATGCGCGTCCTGTTCGTTTGCCTGGGCAACATCTGTCGCTCGCCTACCGCCGAAGGCGTACTGCGCCATCAGTTGCAGGCCGCGGGGCTTGCCGAGCAGGTGCACGTGGCGTCTGCCGGTACCGGTGACTGGCATGTCGGCAAGGCGCCCGACAGCCGCACTTGCAAGGCCGCCATGGTGCGGGGTTACGACCTTTCGCAGCAGCGCGCCCAGCAGGTCAATGTGGCCCACTTTGCCGAGTACGACCTGATCCTGGCCATGGACGAAAGCAACTTGAGCCATTTGCGTGCCATGCGCCCGCAGTCTGCGCCCGGCGAGCTCGACCTGTTCCTGCGCCGCTATGGCGCGAAGCTGGATGAAGTGCCAGACCCGTACTACGGCGGCGCGGAGGGTTTCGAGCAGGTCCTGGACCTGATTGAGGAAGCGTGCAGAGCGTTGGTCGTGGAAATCAAGGGGCGGTTATGACAGCGCTGTGGCAGGAGCACGTTTCGCTCAAGCCTTACAACACCTTTGGCATTGACGTCAGGGCCCGGCATTTCAGCCAGGTGCATGATGACGACGAGGTGCGTGAGGCGCTGGCCGAAGCGCACCGCCGAGGCGTGCCGGTGCTGGTCATTGGCGGTGGCAGCAACCTGCTGCTGACCGGTGATGTCGACGCGTTGGTGCTGCACATGGCCAGCCGTGGCCGCCGCGTGCTCAGCGATGACGGTGAGCGCGTTGTGGTCGAAGCCGAGGCGGGCGAGCCCTGGCACCCGTTCGTGCAGTGGACGCTGGCACAAGGTTTTTGCGGGCTGGAGAACCTCAGCCTGATCCCGGGCACGGTAGGCGCTGCGCCCATGCAGAACGTGGGCGCTTATGGCGTCGAGATCAAGAGCGTGTTCGCCGGCTTGACCGCGCTGGACCGTCAGACCGGCGAGCTGCGTGACTTTGGGCTGGAAGAATGCGCCTTTGGCTACCGCGACAGCCTGTTCAAGCGTAACCCTGGGCGCTGGCTGATCTTGCGCGTGCGCTTCAGGCTGACCCATACACTACAAGCCCACCTGGACTATGGCCCTGTGCGCCAGCGTTTGGTGGAGCAGGGCGTAGCGCAGCCGAGTGCGCAGGCGATCAGTGATGCCATCTGCAGCATTCGCCGCGAGAAGTTGCCGGACCCCGCCGAGTTGGGCAATGCCGGCAGCTTTTTCAAGAACCCAGTGGTGTCTGCCGCGCTTGTCGAGCGTATACGGGGGCAGTTCCCGGGTGTCGTGGCTTATCTCCAGGCCGATGGCCAGGTGAAGCTGGCGGCAGGGTGGTTGATCGAACAGGCGGGGTGGAAGGGCTATCGCGATGGCGATGCCGGCGTGCATCGGTTGCAGTCGTTGGTGCTGGTCAATTATGGCCAGGCGAGCGGGGCGCAGCTGCATGACCTGGCGCGGCGGATTCAGGCAGATATCCACGAACGATTCGGGGTTGAGCTGGAGATGGAGCCTAACCTGTACTGAGGCGTGCTGTAGGGGCAGCCTTGTGCTGCGAAGAGGCCGGTGACAACGCCATCGATCTTCGCTGCGGCTACTGGCCTCTTCGCAGCGCAAGGCTGCTCCTACCTGGTTCGGGTTGAGGCCTTAAATAGAGGCAAGCAAGAAAAAGCCCCGCCAGTTTGCACTGGCGGGGCTTTTTCATTCAGCCTTGGCTATCAGCCGTGATGAGGTTTGTGCTCATCAGCGGTTTCCAGGGCAGTTTCCTGCGTCGATGCAGCAGCTTCCTGCGCGGCTTTAGCCGCAGCCTCGGCTTCACGCTTGCGGCGACGCACTTCACGTGGGTCGTTAGGCGCGCGGCCGTTTGCCAGCATCACAGTGGCGGTTTCGACCGCCGCAGGTGCTTCGACCGGTGCAGGCTCTACCGCAACTGGAGCAGGCTCAACGACTACTTCAGGCTGGGCTTCGGCAACCGGAGCAGGTGCTTCGATGACCGGTGCTTGTTCGATGAAGGCTGGGGCCTTTTCGATTTCACCGGCTTCGACCGCGGCAGCTTCCGCTGGGGCTTCGGCAACCACTGCAGGTTCGGCCGCAGGGGCTTCTTCCACGACCGGCTGTGGCGCAACTTCAACCACAGGTTCGGCAGTCGCTTCCACCACTACGGGTTCGCTGACAGGTTGTTCGACCACCGGAGCAATGGTGACTTCCTCGGCCTGTGCAACGGCTTCGACCTGCTCGGCGGGCTTGGCGGCTTCGCGGGTGTCGGTTTCGGCGACTTCAGCGGTGGCGCGCTCGGCCTGCTGATTGGCTTGGGCTTCGGCATCGGCACTGATGCTGCTGCTGGCAACAGCCGCGGTCACAGCCAGGCCGGCAGCCAGTTCGGCACCCAGCTCGCTGGCCTGGTGCTGTTGTGGCTGCTCTTCGCTGCCGTCGTCTTCGCTACCTTCGATCAGCTCACCGTTGGCATTGCGTTGACGCTCGCGACGGTTGCTGCGACGACGCTGACCGCGGGAACGGCGGCGCGGACGCTCGCCATCGGCGCCTTCCTGCTCGTCTTGCAGCAGTTCTTCGTTCGGCAGTTGCTCTTCGGCAAGCTCTGCAGTCTGCTCGGTGGCTTCTTCGCTGGCACGTGGCTGACGCTCTTCACGCGGTGGGCGTGGGGCACGCTCTTCACGTGGGGCACGTTCTTCGCGAGGTGCGCGTTCTTCGCGCGGGGCACGCTCTTCACGCGGAGCACGTTCTTCACGTGGTGCGCGCTCTTCGCGAGGGGCACGTTCTTCACGCGGTGCACGCTCTTCGCGAGGGGCGCGTTCTTCACGGGCTACACGCTCTTCACGTGGCTGGCGCTCTTCACGGGCAGCGGGTGCCGGCGTGGCTTCCAGCGGCTCGCGCAGTTCGCGTACCGGGCGTTCTTCGCGGTTGCCACGACGGTCTTCGCGAGGCTGACGTGGTTGGCGCTCTTCGCGCGGTGCACGCTCTTCACGCGGGGCACGTTCTTCACGTGGCGCGCGTTCTTCGCGAGGCTGACGCTCTTCGCGTGGGGCGCGCTCGGCACGCTCTTCGCGTGGCTTGCGCTCTTCATCGCGGCGGCCGTTACGGTTGCGGGTCTGCTGGCGGCCGTTGCGACGCTCTTCGTTGCGTGGGGTGCGTTCAGCAGCTGGTTTTTCGGCTGTGACGGCCGGTGCGGCGACCGGTTCGTCCTTGCCGGCGAACAGGCTCACCAGCGACTTGACCAGGCCTTTGAACAGGCTTGGCTCTGGGGCGCTTGGCGCTGGGGCTACCGGTGCGGCAGGCTGCTGCGGCTCTTCGACAGTGCTCGGCACTGGCGCGTTGGCGCGGGCCGGGGCAGTCTTCACCGCAGCTTCCTGGCGAACCAGGGTGCGGGTGGCGGTCGGCTGCGGCGCTTCTTCGGTTTCGGTGGCGGCGATCTCGTAGCTGGACAGGTTGTTCAGCACTTCAGGGTTGTCGTCGCGCAGGCGCTGGACTTCGAAGTGCGGGGTTTCCAGGTGATCGTTCGGCAGGATGATGATGCGTGCACGGGTGCGCAGTTCGATCTTGGTGATCGAGTTGCGTTTCTCGTTCAGCAGGAAAGCAGCGACCGGGATCGGCACCTGGGCGCGCACTTCGGCAGTGCGGTCCTTCAGCGCTTCTTCCTCGATCAGGCGCAGGATGGCCAGCGACAGCGACTCGACGTCACGGATGATGCCGGTACCCGAGCAGCGTGGGCAGACGATGCCGCTGCTTTCGCCCAGCGATGGGCGCAGGCGCTGACGGGACATTTCCAGCAGGCCGAAGCGCGAGATGCGGCCAACCTGAACGCGGGCGCGGTCGGCCTCAAGGCACTCACGCACACGCTCTTCGACGGCGCGCTGGTTCTTGGCCGGGGTCATGTCGATGAAGTCGATGACGATCAGGCCGCCGATATCACGCAGACGCAGTTGGCGGGCGATTTCTTCGGCCGCTTCCAGGTTGGTCTGCAGGGCGGTTTCCTCGATGTCGCTGCCTTTGGTGGCGCGCGCCGAGTTGATGTCGATGGAGACCAGGGCCTCGGTCGGGTCGATCACGATCGAACCGCCGGACGGCAGGTCGACGACGCGCTGGAAGGCGGTCTCGATCTGGCTTTCGATCTGGAAGCGGTTGAACAGCGGGACGCTGTCTTCGTACAGCTTGACCTTGCTGGCGTACTGCGGCATCACCTGGCGGATGAAGGTCAGGGCTTCTTCCTGGGCGTCCATGCTGTCGATCAGCACTTCGCCGATGTCCTGGCGCAGGTAGTCGCGGATGGCGCGGATGATGACGTTGCTTTCCTGGTAGATCAGGAATGGCGCGGCGCGGTCAAGGGAGGCTTCCTTGATGGCGGTCCACAGCTGCAGCAGGTAGTCGAGGTCCCATTGCATTTCTTCGCTGCTGCGGCCAAGGCCGGCAGTGCGCACGATCAGGCCCATGTCGCCCGGCACGGTCAGGCCGTTCAGGGCTTCGCGCAGTTCGTTGCGCTCTTCGCCTTCGATGCGGCGGGAGATGCCACCAGCGCGTGGGTTGTTGGGCATCAGCACCAGGTAGCGGCCGGCCAGGCTGATGAAGGTGGTGAGGGCGGCGCCTTTGTTGCCGCGCTCTTCCTTCTCGACCTGGACGATGACTTCCTGGCCTTCGCTGAGGACGTCCTTGATGTTGACGCGGCCTTCGGGGGACTTCTTGAAGTACTCGCGGGAGATTTCTTTCAGCGGCAGGAAGCCGTGACGTTCGGAGCCGAAGTCGACGAAGGCGGCTTCGAGGCTAGGTTCGATGCGGGTGATCTTGCCTTTGTAGATGTTGGCCTTTTTCTGCTCACGGGCGCCGGACTCGATGTCCAGGTCGTAGAGGCGTTGGCCGTCCACCAGGGCTACACGCAACTCTTCGGGTTGAGTTGCGTTAATCAGCATTCTTTTCATGTTGTACCGTCGGTTTCCGGGCTGCCGGAAACGGCGTTCGGCACACACGACGTCTCATGGTCGGTGCCAAGGTGCGCAAAGGGTGGCGGGGCCACCCCCGTGTCGAGCGACGTTCGGCACCAGCCGGTTGCCCAGCCTGCCGTTGTCACGACGACGCGTCCTGTTTGCTGCGGTGCCTACCAGGCCCTTGTGGCTTTCGAATAGGTATCCGAATCAACCCAGCGGGCCAAGTGCACTCAGTCAGGAGGAGGAATCAACCTTCAGCCGTGGACGCCCGGAGGCATCTGTTTCAGGACCTTATCCGCTCGCCGCCCATGTCAGTGGGCCGGTGGCCGGACGCGGTGCTACACGGTCCGAGGGCTGTGCATCTCCACCCTGCACGTATCCCTGATAATTCGGGTGCTGCCGCGCGCTGAATCCGCAACGGGTTGCATTTTTCGCCAGCGCGGGTTCCGCGCTGGCGCCATTCATGTCCAAGGCAGGTATTTCCGAAGCATTCGCCGTGCGTTGCGTGGAAGCGACGAGGCGGGCAGAGGTGCAGCGAAAAGAATCGGGTAAGCAGGTGAAACACCGCACTTGTCGTTTTTTTTCGGTCTTCTCTACACAGCGCTGGTGGCGATTCCAGGCAATTCGGTAAACTGGCGAAAACCCCGTAGGACGGCCTCGCGTCCTGGAGAATTGCGAAGGTCAGGGACCGGCGAAGAGCCTGGTGCCGCTGGCCTGCCGCTTTTGGCGGCGTTCGCGACTATAGCAGCAATGATTAAGTGCTTCAATTCCATAAAAAATTGTTATGATCCCTTGATGACGACCAATACCCCTCCGACTTCCGGCGTTCAGCTGATCGAAGTCGCGCCGGAGCTTGCCGGCCAACGCATCGACAATTTCCTCATCACGGCCCTCAAGGGCGTGCCCAAGACGCTTGTCTACCGCATCCTGCGTAAGGGTGAAGTGCGGGTCAACAAGGGGCGCGTCAAGCCTGAGTACAAGATTCAGGCCGGCGATATCGTGCGGGTGCCGCCCGTCCGCTTGCCCGAGCGTGATGCGCCTGCGCCGGTGGCGCAAGGCCTGTTGCAGCGCCTGGAAGCGGCGATTGTCTATGAAGACAAAGCGCTGATTGTGATGAACAAGCCGGCCGGTATCGCCGTGCATGGCGGCAGTGGCCTGAGCTTCGGTGTGATCGAGGCGCTTCGCCAACTGCGCCCGGACGCCAAGGAACTTGAACTGGTGCACCGCCTGGACCGCGACACGTCCGGCCTGCTGATGATCGCCAAGAAGCGCAGCATGCTGCGCCACCTGCATGCCGCGTTGCGCGGCGACGGTGTCGACAAGCGCTACATGGCCTTGGTGCGCGGCCATTGGCCGACCGCCAAGAAGCAGGTCAACGCACCGTTGCTCAAGAGCAACCTGCGTTCTGGCGAGCGTATGGTCGAGGTCAATGACGAGGGCAAGGAAGCGCTGACCCTGTTCCGCGTGCTGCGCCGTTTTGGCGAGTTCGCGACCATTGTCGAGGCGCGCCCGATCACCGGTCGTACTCACCAGATTCGTGTGCACACCTTGCATGCTGGGCACATGATCGCAGGCGACAGCAAGTACGGCGATGAAGACTTCAGCCGCGAAATCCGCGAGCTGGGCGGCAAGCGCTTGTTCCTGCATGCCTACGCCCTGACTGTGCCGCTGCCTGACGGCGGTGAGCTCAAGCTCGAGGCGCCGGTGGATGAGGTGTGGGCTAAGACGGTTGAGCGTTTGAGTGCGTCCTGAGCTATGAAAAAGCCGTATGAACTGCTGATTTTCGACTGGGATGGCACGCTGGCCGATTCCATCGGCCGCATCGTCGAGGCCATGAATGCCGCCGCTGAGCGTGCCGGTGAGGCGCCAAGCCACGAAGAGGCGGTCAAGGGCATCATCGGCCTGGCCCTGGGCGAGGCGATCCATACCCTGTACCCGCACCTGACGCCGGCAGCGCTCGAGCGCTTCCGGCAGCACTATGCCGACATCTACATGGCGCTCGATCAGCAGCCCTCGCCGTTGTTCGAGGGCGTGGTCGAATCGCTGGATGCCTTCCGTGCCGAGGGTTACCGACTGGCGGTGGCGACCGGCAAGGCGCGTCGCGGCTTGGATCGGGTGCTCAAGGCCAATGGCTGGGAGCAGTTCTTCGACATTACCCGTGCTGCCGACGAGACCCGTGGCAAGCCGCACCCGCTGATGCTCGAGGAAATTCTCGGCCATTGTGGTGTCGAACCAGGACGTGCGCTGATGGTTGGCGATTCGGCGTTCGACCTGCAGATGGCCAGCAATGCTGGCATGCATTCGGTGGCTGTCGGGTATGGCGCGATGTCGTTGCAGGCATTGGCCGAATTCGGCCCGCAGCTGTGCATCGATCATTTTTCCCAGTTGCGTGAGTGGCTGGGCCGTTCCGCGTAATTTCACGCCCAAGGCAGGTAAGCATGGCAGACGAATGGAAAGCCCCTGAGTCCGAACCCGAGGAGCGCGAAGAGCGCAAGAGCTGGAAGCTGTTGGAGAAGACCCTGCTGGCGGGCGTCCAGGAGCAGCGTCGCGCACGGCGCTGGGGGATCTTCTTCAAGCTGCTGACCTTCGTCTACCTGTTCGGCATGCTGGTGCTGTTCACGCCGCTGATGGACATGGACAAGGCGGCTTCGCGCAGTGCCAGCCATACAGCGCTGATCGAAGTGCGAGGCGTGATCGCCGACCAGGAGGCTGCCAGTGCCGATAACCTCGTCAAGAGCCTGCGTGAGGCGTTCAAGGACGCCAAGACCAAGGCGGTGGTGCTGCGCATCAACAGCCCAGGTGGCAGCCCGGTGCAGGCGGGTTATGTCTATGACGAGATTCGTCGCCTGCGTGCCGAGTACCCGGCCATCAAACTGTATGCGGTAATTACCGACCTGGGCGCTTCCGGTGCTTACTACATTGCCAGTGCGGCGGACGAGATCTATGCCGACAAGGCTAGCCTGGTCGGCTCCATCGGGGTGACGGCAGCGGGTTACGGGTTTGTCGGGTCGATGGAGAAGCTTGGGGTCGAGCGGCGTACCTACACGGCAGGCGAGCACAAGGCCTTCCTGGACCCGTTCTCGCCAGAAAAGCCGGAAGAGCGGGCGTTCTGGCAGGGTGTGCTGAACACCACGCACCAGCAGTTCATCGCCATGGTCAAACAGGGGCGGGGTGACCGCCTGAAAGACAAAGAGCACCCGGAGCTGTTCAGTGGCCTGATCTGGACTGGCGAGCAGGCCAAAGCGCTGGGCCTGGTGGACGGCCTGGGCAGTGCCAGCTATGTCGCGCGGGAGATTGTCGGCGAAAAGGAATTGGTGGATTTCACGGTCGAGGAATCGCCGTTTGATCGCTTCTCGAAGCGGCTGGGCGCCAGCGTGGCGGAGCATCTGGCGATGTACATGGGGTTCCAGGGGCCGTCGTTGCGTTGAGGGTTCGCCGTAACAGTTTTGGTGCCTGTGAGATCAAGCGCCGCGCGGGCGGCGCTCGATCTCACAGGCGCCACAAATGTTGAGCCTAAGGTATCTCCACCCCTTCCTTCATCAGCATATCCACCAGCCGAATCAGCGGCAGCCCCACCAGGCTGGTTGCATCGCACCCGTGCGTGCTTTGGAACAGGCTCACCCCCAGTCCCTCCGCCTTGAAGCTCCCGGCGCAATCCAGTGGCTGCTCTGCCGTCACGTAGCGCTCGACCCGTTTGCTGTCCAATTCACGCATGGTGACGGTAAAGGGCACGCAATCGACCTGGCAGTGCCCCGTGGCGCTGTTCAGCAGTGCCAGCCCGGTCAGAAAGGTCACCTGCTGCCCACTCGCCTCCAGCAGTTGCTCGCAGGCGCGGGCAAAGGTGTGTGGCTTGCCCAGAATCTGCTCGCCCAGTACAGCGACCTGATCAGAGCCGATGATCAGGTGCCCTGGGTGGGTGGCTGCCAGTGCCTCAGCCTTTTGCCTGGCCAGGCGCCGTACCAGCTCCACGGCAGGCTCGTCACCCAGCCGCTGCTCGTCTATATCGGGGCTTGCGCAGGTGAATGGCAGGCGCAGGCGGGCGAGCAGTTCGCGTCGATAAGGGGAGCTGGAAGCCAGTAATAAGGGAAGCATGGTAGACTCCTGGTCAGTTGAACCAAATTCTAACATGCAACATGCCGCCTAATTTCCTTTGACAGGTGCGGGGGGCATCCCTAGAATGCTGCGCCTATGTTGAATGACCCGATTCCACCTCACGTTGACCCGCGCAAATTAGCCGATCGTGGCGTAACCCTTAACGGTTCGCTGCAACTCGCTGATTTGGAAAGACTCTGCGACCCGCTTTCCGACAATGTCGGTACGGTGCAGGCGAAGTTAAATTTTGAACGAGATGAACAGCACGTGGTGGTTATCCACAGCGAGCTCGACGTCGAGGTCAAGATGGTTTGCCAGCGTTGTCTTGAGCTGGTCACCCTGCCGATCCACAGCGAATGTACTTACGCCGTGGTGAAGGAGGGTGCGAATACCCAGTCGTTGCCGAAAGGCTATGACGTGCTGGAACTGGGCGAAGATCCATTGGATCTGCAGGCGCTGGTCGAGGAGGAGCTTCTGCTCGCCTTGCCAATCGTGCCTGCTCATCATCCGGAAGAATGCCAGCAGCCGGCGGGCGCAGACGAGCCCGATTCGAGCAAGGACGAGGTATCGCGGTCCAACCCGTTCAGTGTTTTGGCGCAGTTAAAGCGTGACCCAAACGTTTAGGAGTTAATCAATTATGGCTGTTCAGCAGAACAAAAAATCCCGCTCTGCCCGTGACATGCGCCGTTCGCACGACGCCCTGTCGGAAAACGCGCTGTCGGTAGAGAAAACCACCGGTGAAGTTCACCTGCGCCACCACGTATCGCCAGAAGGCGTATACCGTGGTCGCAAAGTGGTCGACAAGGGCGCTGACGAGTAATCCTTGTCCGCTCAGATCATCGCGATCGACGCAATGGGCGGGGACTTCGGTCCCCGCAGCATTGTCCAGGCTAGCATTGCCTGCCTTTCGGCTACTCCCTCGCTGCACCTGACCCTCGTCGGTCAACCCTCCCTCCTTGAAGATCTTGTCAGCGGCCTTGCGGCGGCGGATCGCGCGCGCCTGCAGATTGTCGCGGCCAGCGAGGTGATTGGTATGGACGAACGGCCATCCCAGGCGTTGCGTGGCAAACCGGATTCGTCGATGCGCATTGCGCTCGAACTGGTGCGTGACGGCAAGGCCCAGGCCTGCGTGAGTGCCGGCAATACTGGGGCGCTGATGGCGTTGTCGCGTTTCGTGCTCAAAACCCTGCCGGGTATCGATCGGCCAGCCATGGTGGCGGCGATCCCGACCCAGGCGGGGTACTGCCAGTTGCTCGACCTGGGCGCCAATGTCGATTGCAGTGCCGAGAACCTCTTCCAGTTCGCCGTGATGGGCTCGGTGGCCGCCCAGGCGCTGGGTGTGCATCGGCCGCGCGTGGCGCTGTTGAATATCGGCACCGAGGACATCAAAGGCAACCAGCAGGTCAAGCTGGCGGCCACCTTGCTGCAGAACGCCCGTGGGCTTAACTATGTGGGCTTCGTCGAAGGCGATGGCCTGTATCGCGGCGAGGCTGACGTGGTGGTGTGTGACGGTTTTGTCGGCAACATCCTGCTCAAATCCAGCGAGGGCCTGGCGACGATGATCGCTGCGCGCACCGAGAAGCTGTTCAAGGGTGGCGTGTTGTCGCGCGCCGCCGGCGCGCTGGCCATGCCATTGCTCAAGCGCCTGCAGGCCGACCTGGCACCGGCGCGGCACAACGGTGCGAGTTTCCTGGGTTTGCAGGGGATCGTCATCAAGAGTCACGGTTCGGCAGGGGTGCAGGGCTTTCAGAGTGCGATTCAGCGGGCGCTGATCGAGATTCAGGAAAACCTGCCGCAGCGGCTGCATGGCCGCCTTGAAGACCTGTTGCCTTAGGCAATTCGCCGATGAAGTGCTTAAATGTGACCGCTTGGTCCGCGTCTCCATCCAAGTTTTCAGATTCCGCGTCAGGCTGATGCCCGGCGCACCCTATCCGACGACAAGATCATAAGGGCTTGTTCAATGTCTGCATCCCTCGCATTCGTCTTTCCCGGTCAAGGTTCCCAGTCGCTCGGCATGCTCAAAGAATTGGGCGCCGAAAAGCCGGTGATCGTTGAGACCTTCAAGGAGGCCTCCGAGGCTCTGGGCTATGACCTGTGGAAGCTGGTCCAGGAAGGCCCGGAAGAACAACTCAACCAAACCGACAAGACCCAGCCGGCCATCCTCACTGCCTCGATCGCCCTGTGGCGCCTGTGGCTGGAAGAGGGCGGCGCGCAGCCGGCGTTCGTTTCCGGCCACAGCTTGGGTGAATACAGCGCCTTGGTTGCCGCTGGCAGCCTGTCGCTCAAAGATGCAGTGAAGCTGGTCAAGCGCCGTGGCGAACTGATGCAGGAGGCCGTGCCTGCCGGTCACGGCGCCATGGCTGCGATTCTCGGCCTGGACGACGCCGTGGTGGTCGATATCTGTGCCAAGGCCGCCGAAGATGAAGTGGTCAGCGCGGTGAACTTCAACTCGCCAGGCCAGGTCGTGATCGCGGGCAACAAGGCTGCCGTGGACCGTGCCATGGCGCTGTGCAAAGAGGCCGGTGCCAAGCGCGCCCTGCCGCTGGCGGTCAGCGTGCCGTCGCACTGCGCCTTGATGAAGCCGGCTGCCGAGCGTTTTGCCGAATCGGTCAACGCCATTGAATGGAAGGCCCCGCAGATCCCGGTGGTGCAGAACGTCACCGCCGCTATCGCCGCCGACCTCGATGCGCTCAAGCATGACCTGCTGGCACAGCTTTACCAGCCTGTGCGCTGGGTCGAGTGCGTGCAGACCCTGGCCGCCAATGGCGCGGTCAACCTGGTCGAGTGCGGCCCGGGCAAAGTCCTCGCCGGCCTCAACAAGCGTTGCGCCGACGGTGTCACCACCTACAACCTCAATACCCCTGACGCCGTCGCCGCCACCCGTGCGGCGCTGGCCTGAATTGGAGAAGCTTGCATGAGCCTGCAAGGTAAAGTTGCACTGGTCACCGGCGCTAGCCGTGGCATCGGCCAGGCCATTGCCCTCGAACTGGGCCGCCAGGGCGCGACCGTGATCGGCACCGCCACGTCGGCTTCCGGCGCCGAGCGCATTGCCGCCACCCTCAAAGAGCACGGCATCGCCGGCACCGGCATGGAGCTGAACGTGACCAGCGCCGAGTCCGTGGAAGCGGTGCTGGGTGCCATCAGCGCACAGTTTGGTGCGCCGACCATCCTGGTCAACAACGCCGGCATCACCCGCGACAACCTCATGCTGCGCATGAAGGACGACGAGTGGTTCGATGTGATCGACACCAACCTGAACAGCCTCTACCGTCTGTCCAAGGGCGTGCTGCGCGGCATGACCAAGGCGCGTTGGGGTCGTATCATCAGCATCGGCTCGGTTGTCGGTGCCATGGGTAACGCCGGCCAGGCCAACTACGCGGCGGCCAAGGCCGGCCTCGAAGGCTTCAGCCGCGCCCTGGCGCGTGAAGTGGGCTCGCGTGGTATCACCGTCAACTCGGTGACCCCGGGCTTCATCGACACCGACATGACTCGCGAGCTGCCAGAAGCGCAGCGCGAAGCCCTGCAGACCCAGATTCCGCTGGGCCGCCTGGGCCAGGCCGAGGAAATCGCCAAGGTGGTTTCCTTCCTGGCCTCCGACGGCGCAGCCTATGTAACCGGCGCTACTGTGCCGGTCAACGGCGGGATGTACATGTAACAACTGCAACTCAATGTGACGGATTTCGTAAAAAAAGAGTCATACTGCGAGCCTAAAATCCGTTATAAAGCTGCAACCAGATTCCAGGCAGCGGGTGCGGTGACTAATCCGAAGGTGCGTTTAGCTTGAAAAGCGAACGTCTTTCTATAAAATTGGTCACCGGCCAGCTGCCTGACATATGTCCATTAGGAGTGAAAACTAGGTATGAGCACCATCGAAGAACGCGTCAAGAAAATCGTCGCCGAGCAACTGGGCGTCAAGGAAGAGGAAGTGACCAACGAGAAGTCCTTCGTCGATGACCTGGGTGCCGATTCGCTTGACACCGTTGAGCTGGTGATGGCTCTGGAAGAGGAATTCGAGACCGAGATTCCTGACGAAGAAGCCGAGAAGATCACTACCGTTCAAGCCGCTATCGACTACGTCAACAGCCACAAGGCCTAAGACGCAGTAGTCGACGCTTCTTGTCGGGAAAAACCGCACTGCCTTTGCTGGCGTGCGGTTTTTTCTTTGCGAGCCCCCTGCCTTTAGCTCAAGGGTATCGTTCACCGCGCACCGAGAGCCTGTTGTCATTCCATTCCATCGTATGAATGCAATGCCAAGAGACTCTGTTATTAGAAAAGGAGAGTACTGTGTCGCGTAGACGCGTCGTGGTCACCGGTATGGGTATGCTGTCGCCACTGGGTACCGATGTACCGAGCACCTGGCAGGGCATTCTGGCTGGCCGCAGTGGCATCGGTCCGATCGAGCATACGGACCTGTCTGCCTACTCCACCCGTTTCGGCGGCTCGGTGAAAGGCTTTGAGGTCGAACAGTACCTGTCGGCTAAAGAGGCCCGCAAACTTGACCTGTTCATCCAGTACGGCCTGGCGGCCGGGTTCCAGGCCGTGCGTAATGCGGGCCTGGAGGTCAACGACAGCAACCGTGAACGCATTGGCGTGGCCATGGGTTCGGGCATTGGTGGCCTGACCAACATCGAAGAAACCAGCCGGACCCTGCACGAGCAGGGCCCGCGGCGTATTTCGCCGTTCTTCGTGCCGGGTTCGATCATCAACATGATCTCCGGTTTCCTGTCGATCCACCTGGGGTTGCAGGGCCCGAACTACGCCATTGCCACCGCCTGCACCACGGGCACCCACTGCATCGGCATGGCCGCGCGCAACATCGCGTACGGTGAAGCCGACGTGATGATCGCCGGTGGCGCCGAAATGGCCGCCTGCGGCTTGGGCATGGGCGGCTTCGGTGCTTCGCGTGCGCTGTCGACCCGCAACGATGAGCCAAGCCGTGCCAGCCGTCCTTGGGACAAAGGCCGTGATGGTTTCGTGCTGTCTGACGGTGCCGGTGCCCTGGTGCTCGAAGAGCTCGAGCACGCCAAGGCCCGTGGCGCGACCATTTATGCTGAGCTGGTCGGTTTCGGCATGAGCGGCGACGCTTACCACATGACCTCGCCACCCGATACCGGCGAAGGCGCTGCCCGTTGCATGGCCAATGCCTTGCGCGATGCGGGTATCCAGCCTGAAGAGGTCAGCTACATCAACGCCCACGGCACTTCGACCCCGGCCGGCGATATCGCCGAAGTGGCGGCGATCAAGCGTGTGTTCGGTGAGCATGCCTACAAGCTCGCGGTCAGCTCGACCAAGTCGATGACAGGCCACCTGCTGGGTGCTGCCGGCGCGGTGGAGGCGATCTTCAGTGTGCTGGCGATCAACAGCCAGATGGCGCCGCCGACCATCAACCTGGACGAGCCGGACGAAGGGTGTGACCTGGACTTCGTGCCGCACCAGGCGCGCAGCATGCCGATCGATGTGGTGCTGTCCAACTCGTTCGGCTTTGGTGGCACCAACGGCTCGCTGGTGTTCCGCCGGTTCGCCGGTTGATGCACAGCTGGGTCGACGGCCAGCCGGCGGATGCAGTCAACCTGCAAAACCGCGGCCTGGCATACGGCGATGGTCTGTTCGAGACCATCGCCGTGCGCGGTGGCCGGCCCAGTTTGCTGGCGGGCCACCTCGCACGCTTGGCGCTGGGTTGCCAGCGCCTGGCAATCGACGTCGACCTGGCGTTGGTTGAAGACGAGCTCCTGCGTTACGCCAACCAGCTCGGTGATGGCGTCGCCAAACTCATCCTGACCCGTGGCGACAGCCAGCGCGGCTATGCCCCGGTTGCCGGTGCCGCGCCACGGCGCATCCTTCAGGGCAGCCCACTGCCCAGCTATCCTGCCGAGCATGCCGAGCGTGGCGTGCGTTTGTTCCCGTGCCAGACCCGGCTTGGGGAACAACCGCTGCTGGCCGGGCTCAAACACCTCAATCGCCTGGAGCAGGTGCTGGCGCGTGCCGAATGGCAGGACAGCGAGCATGCCGAAGGCCTCATGCGAGATGGGCAGGGCAGGGTGGTCGAAGGGGTGTACAGCAATCTTTTCCTGGTGCGTGACGGCGTGCTACTGACCGCAGACCTCAGCCGATGCGGCGTGGCTGGGGTGATGCGTGCCGCGTTGTTGCAGCAGGCCCAGGCGCTGGCCATTCCCGTCCAGGTTCGTGACCTGGCATTCGATGAACTGCAGCAGGCGGATGAAGTATTCGTTTGCAACAGTGTCTATGGGATCTGGCCCGTACGGGGAATTGCCGCGCTGAACTGGTCGCCAGGCCCACTCACCCGTAAACTGCAGGCCGTTGCCCGTACGTTACTGGATACCTGAATTCGTGAGACGCAAATTCCTGCTGCTGCTGGAAATGGGGTTGATCCTGGCTGGCCTGGCATTCGGCTGGTCGGCCTGGAAGGTCAACTCGGTCCTGGAGCAGCCCTTGCACGTGACGCAGGAGCGCCTGCTCGATGTGCCCAATGGCACCAACCCCAACCGCATGTTCTACCGCATGCAGAGCGAGGGGTTGCTCGATGACGCCTTTTGGCTGCGGCTTTACTGGCGCTTCAACATGGCCGGTACGCCCCTGCACACCGGTGAGTACCGCCTGACCCCGGGCATGACGGTCGAGCAGTTGTTCGATGCGTGGCGCCGCGGCGATGTCGTGCAGTACAACCTGACCCTGGTCGAAGGCTGGACCTTCCGCCAGGTGCGCTCGGCGATCGCCAAGCACGAAAAGCTCAAGCACACGCTGGACGGCCTGACCGACGCCGAGGTCATGGACAAGCTTGGCCACACTGGGGTGTTCCCTGAAGGCCGCTTCTTCCCGGACACCTATCGTTTCGTGCGTGGCATGAGCGACATCGAATTGTTGCAGCAAGCCTACATGCGCCTGGACGAAGTGCTGGCCAAAGAGTGGTCGGAACGCACCACCGACCTGCCTTATCGCGACCCCTACCAGGCGCTGATCATGGCCTCGCTGGTGGAGAAGGAAACCGGCATCCCGCAAGAGCGTGGGCAGATTGCCGGCGTGTTCGTGCGGCGCTTGCGCCTGGGCATGATGCTGCAGACCGACCCGACAGTGATCTATGGCATGGGCGAGCGCTACAACGGCAAAATTACCCGCGCCGACCTGCGTGAGCCAACGCCCTATAACACCTACACCATTACCGGCCTGCCGCCGACGCCTATCGCCATGGTCGGCCGTGAGGCGATTCACGCTGCGCTCAATCCGTCCGATGGCACCAGCTTGTATTTCGTCGCTCGCGGCGATGGCAGCCACGTGTTCTCCGACGACCTGGACGATCACAACTCGGCGGTGCGCGAGTTCCAGCTCAAGCGGCGGGCGGATTACCGCTCCAGCCCGGCTCCGCAGGCCCAGCCGGGTGCGGGGGAGGCCGTGGAGCCCGAGGCGCCCGCAGTGGACCAGCCGACTGCGCAGCCTGAGCCCGATGAGGCGCCCGCGCAGGATGCTGCCCCGGCCAGCGACCCTGCCCCCGTCGATGCACCGGCCACTGCGCCGGCGCCCGACGAACAACATTAAGGACTGCCTGTGAGCGGCTTGTTTATTACTCTGGAAGGCCCCGAAGGCGCGGGCAAAAGCACCAACCGTGAATACCTGGCGGCGCGCCTGCGCGAGCAAGGCCTGGATGTGTTGCTGACCCGCGAGCCGGGCGGTACGCCGCTGGCCGAGAAGGTGCGTGAACTGTTGCTGGCACCCAGCGATGAAACCATGGCGGCCGATACCGAGCTGTTGCTGGTGTTCGCTGCGCGCGCCCAGCACCTGGCGCAGGTGATCCGTCCTGCGCTGGCCCGCGGCGCCGTGGTGTTATGTGACCGGTTTACCGATGCCACCTACGCCTATCAGGGTGGTGGTCGCGGGTTATCCGTCGAGCGTATCGCCACCTTGGAGCAATTCGTCCAGGGCGACCTGCGCCCTGACCTGACACTCGTATTCGACCTGCCGGTCGAAGTCGGCCTCGCCCGCGCTGCAGCGCGTGGCCGCCTGGACCGTTTCGAGCAGGAAGGCCAGGCGTTCTTCGAGGCCGTGCGCCAAGCCTACCTGCAGCGTGCCCATCGTGAGCCGCAGCGCTATAGCCTGCTGGACGCCGCGCAACCGCTGGAGGCCGTGCAGCGCGCCATCGATGCGCTGCTACCGGGTATTCTGGAGCGTTGCCGTGGCTGAAGCCTACCCCTGGCAGCAGGCCATCTGGCAGCAGCTAGCCGGTCGCAGCCAGCACGCCCACGCCTATTTGCTGCATGGGCCGCAAGGCATTGGCAAGCGGGCCCTGGCCGAGCGGCTGATGGCGCGCCTGCTGTGTCAGCAGCCGCAGGGTTTGGATGCTTGCGGTAGCTGCAAGTCCTGCTTGCTGCTCAAGGCCGGTAGCCACCCGGACAACTACGTACTGGAGCCCGAAGAGGCCGACAAGCCGATCAAGGTCGACCAGGTGCGCGAGTTGGTGGCTTTCGTGGTGCAGACTGCGCAGTTGGGTGGGCGCAAAGTCGTGTTGATCGAGCCGGTCGAGGCAATGAACATCAACGCTTCCAACGCCCTGCTCAAAAGCCTTGAAGAGCCCTCCGGCGACACCGTTCTGCTGTTGGTCACGCACCAGCCCAGTCGCCTGTTGCCGACCATCAAGAGCCGTTGCCAGCAGGTCGCTTGCCCGCAGCCCAGCCTGGCCCAGAGCCAAGCCTGGCTTGCCCATGCGCTGGCCGACAGCGATGAAGCCGAGCGCGATGAGTTGCTGACCCTGGCCGCTGGTTCGCCATTGATGGCGGTGAGCTTGCAGGCGCAGGGCGTGCGCGAGCAGCGTGCGCTGGTCACCGACGGGGTGAAGAAACTGCTCAAGCAGCAGCAATCGCCCAGTCAGTTGGCAGAGGCTTGGAATGGCGTACCGTTGTTGCTGTTGTTCGACTGGTTCTGCGACTGGTCGCACCTGATCCTGCGCTATCAGTTGACCCAGGACGAAGAAGGGTTAGGCTTGGCCGATATGCGCAAGGTTGTGCAGTACCTGGCGCAAAAAAGCCGCCAGGCCAACGTGCTTCAGGTGCAGGCGTGGATCCTGGAACAGCGCCAGAAGGTGCTGGGCAAGGCTAACCTGAACCGCGCCCTGCTGCTCGAAGCGCTGCTGGCGCACTGGCAGCAGTTGCCAGGCGCCCGCTGACTTTCCCTTTTTTCATGTGTGCCGTTATCCCATGCTCGTAGATTCCCATTGCCACCTT
Source organism: Pseudomonas sp. PAGU 2196 (assembly GCF_022179005.1). Classification (NCBI taxonomy): domain Bacteria; kingdom Pseudomonadati; phylum Pseudomonadota; class Gammaproteobacteria; order Pseudomonadales; family Pseudomonadaceae; genus Pseudomonas; species Pseudomonas sp. PAGU 2196. The sequence continues at coordinate 116,021 of NZ_BNTL01000025.1, forward strand.
GACCGTCTTGACCTGAGCGCCCACCAGGGCTCCCTCGATGCCGCTCTGCAAGCCGCGCGAGAGCGCGGGGTGGGGCACTTCCTGTGCATTGGCGTCAGCGCCGAGAACGCTGGTGCGGTCAAAGCGCTGACTGAACGGTACGCCGATGTCGATTGTTCGGTGGGGGTGCACCCGCTCGACCTGGCACCGGGCGAAACCCCGGCGTTGGAGTGGCTGTTGCGTGAGTTGGCGCATCCGCATGTGGTGGCGATCGGTGAAACTGGCCTGGACTACCACTACGAGCCGGAAGCCGCCGAGTTGCAGCAGGCATCGTTTCGCCTGCACTTGGAGGCCTCGCGCCAGACCGGCAAGCCGGTGATCGTGCATACCCGTGCTGCGCGGGCCGACACCCTGGCGCTGCTGCGCGAGGCGAACCTGCCCCAGGCCGGTGTGCTGCACTGCTTCACCGAAGACTGGGACATGGCCAAGGCGGCGCTGGACCTGGGCTACTACATCTCGTTGTCGGGCATCGTCACCTTCCGCAATGCCGATGCCTTGCGTGAGGTGGCGCGCCAGGTGCCTGTCGACCGCCTGCTGGTGGAGACCGATTCGCCGTACCTGGCACCGATTCCGCACCGGGGCAAGCCTAACCTGCCGCAGTATGTGCGTGAGGTGGCCGAATACGTCGCCTCGTTGCGAGGGGCCAGTTATGAGCAGTTGGCGGAGCAGACCACCGCCAACTTCAAGCGGTTGTTCCCGCTGGCTCGCGTGGCCGGGTAGCGCGACAGGCAAAAAAAACCCGGGTTCTGGGGGAGGGAATCCGGGTTAAGACCATTAGGAGTAAAACAAAGGTACGCGGTCCCTGAGCACCTTTATCGGCGCGCCACTTGGGGGGGATGCGCCGCGCCAACACTTCAAGTATTGGTCAGGTTTGGCGCAGTGCCAGTGGCTGTTGGTCGTTTTTTAAACAGATTTGGAATACGCCCGCGTTCCGTTGCACTCTCAGTGCATGGCCAGGCGCCGCACCTGCTGAACAGTTTCGTCGATCAGCTGCTCACTGGTATAGAAATGCGGTGAAAATCGCACACTGCCGCCGCGCAAGGCGCAAATTGTGCGCTCGGCCATCAACGCCTTGTAGATTTGCGCGCTGGCCTGCCCTTTGATACTGAATGTGACGATGCCCGCCCGCCTGTCTGGGTGAGCCGGGGTGTGCAGCACAACATCGGGCACTGAAGCCAAGCCTTCATACAGCTGGGCCACGCGCTGCTGCAATTGCTGCGCGACCGTGCCGATACCGACCTCCTCCAGCAGCGACAGGCTTGCCTCCAGCGCATGGGCGCCGAGCATGTTCGGGCTGCCACACTCGAAACGCCGCGCGCTGTGAGCGGGCTGCCATTGGCGTCGGTCGAAGTCGCCCAGGTGTTCCAGCATGTGCCAGCCATAGGCATTGAGTTCAAGTTGCGGGCGTAGCGCGGCGCGGCAATAGAACATCCCCAGCCCCTCAGGGCCGAGCATCCACTTATGGCCATCGGCCACGGCAAAATCACACTGAATGCGTTGCACGTCGAAGGGCAGGGCGCCTACCTGCTGAATGGCATCGACGCAGAACAGTACATTACGCGCCCGGCAACCTTCACCCAGACGGGCCAGGTCCAGGCGCAGGCCGCTGCCGAACTGCACCGCACTGACCGCCAATAGCCGGGTGCGCGGGCCGCAGGCTGTCAGCAAGGTGGCTTCGGGGTCTGGGCCGGCCAGGCTGGCTTCGATCACCTGCACGCCACGGTCGGCCAACGCCTCCCACACCACGCGGTTGGACGGGAACTCCTCGTCGCTGATCACCACCTGGTCGCCCGTTGCCCAGTCTAGCCCAAAGGCGACTAGCGACAGCCCTTCGGAGGTGTTCTTCACCAAGGCGATATCGCCAGACGAGGGCGCATGAATAAGCCGCGCCAGCCGCCCGCGCAGGCGTCGCTCGGTGGCCAGCCAGGATGGGTACTCGCTGGCACCTAGGCAAACGTTGTCGCGGGCGAAGCGGGCCACTGCCTCGGCAGCCCGGCGTGGCCAGGGGGCGATGGCGGCGTGGTTCAGGTAGCGCAGCCCGGGGGCATGGTCGAACTCATCGTGAAACATAGACATGGTTGGATGATCCGTGCAATTTCCCGCAAGTTAGGCATAATAAACCGCTTCGATTGTCATCCAGTCCTTCCTATGCAGAAAGAACCTCGTAAGGTCCGTGAGTTTCGCCGTCGCGAACAGGAAATCCTCGATACCGCGCTCAAGCTGTTTCTCGAACAGGGTGAAGACAGTGTCACCGTCGAGATGATCGCTGACGCGGTAGGTATCGGCAAAGGCACGATCTACAAGCACTTCAAGTCCAAGGCGGAGATCTACCTGCGCCTGATGCTCGACTACGAGCGTGATTTGAACGAGCTGTTGCATTCGGCCGACGTCGACCGTGACAAGGAAGCCCTGTCGCGCGCCTACTTCGAGTTCCGCATGCGCGACCCGCAACGCTATCGCCTGTTCGACCGCCTGGAAGAAAAGGTGGTCAAGGGTAATCAGGTGCCGGAGATGGTCGAGCAGTTGCACAGCATCCGCGCCTCCAACTTCGATCGCCTCACCCAGTTGATCAAGGGCCGTATCAGCGAAGGCAAGCTCGAAGACGTACCGCCGTACTTCCACTACTGCGCAGCCTGGGCGTTGGTACATGGCGCCGTGGCGCTGTACCACTCGCCGTTCTGGAGCAATGTGCTGGAAGATCAGGAAGGTTTCTTCCAGTTCCTCATGGACATCGGCGTACGCATGGGCAACAAGCGCAAACGCGACCCGGAACCCACCCACTGACCGGTCCGGTGGCTCCAGCATGAACAAGGTGCTTGCAAAAACCTGATTTATGAGTCAGGTTTTGCCAGCCCCGCTTCATCCATGCTGGAGTCATCCATGATCGTCGATCGTCAAGGCAGGCGTTTTCGCAACCTGCGTGTCAGCCTGACGGCTGCCTGTAACTACGCGTGCACTTACTGCGTGCCCACTGGCAAACGCCTGGTGGCGGCGCAGGACGAGCTGTCGGCGCAAGCCCTGGCGCGGGGCGTTGCTTACCTTATCGAGGCCGCGGGTATCGAGCGTTTACGCATTACTGGTGGCGAGCCGCTGGTCAGCCCCCGCCTGGACGGCTTTCTGGCTGCCATTGCCAAACTTCCCCTCGACGATATCTCGCTGACCACCAATGGCCAGTTGCTCGCGCGCAAGCTGCCAGCGCTTCATGCCGCCGGCATCCGCCGCTTGAATGTTTCCCTCGATACCCTCGACCCGCTGGCGTTTCGCCGCATCGCCCGCGGTGGCGACCTGGCCAGTGTGCTGGCAGGCATGCAGCGCGCCAGCGAGCAGGGCATGCGCATCAAAGTGAACATGGTGCCGATGCGTGGGCAAAACCTCGACCAGGTGTTGCCGATGCTGGATTACTGCCTCGAGCGGGGTTTCGAGCTGCGCTTCATCGAGCTCATGCGCATGGGCCACCTGGCCAGTGATCGCAACGCATTTTTGCAGCAGTTCGTGGGCCTCGACCAGGTGCTCGGGTTGATTGGTACCGAGCATGCATTCGAGCAGGTCGATGTGCCGGTGGATGCTACGGCCCTGCGTTACCAGATCCCGGGTAAAGGCCATTTCGGCGTAATTGCCAACGAAAGCGTGCCGTTTTGCCGCGGTTGCTCGCGGCTACGTTTGTCATCGACGGGTTGGCTGCATGGCTGCCTGTCGTCGAGCAACCGCCACTTTGTCGGCGATCTGCTGGAAAAGCCGCGTCATCAAGCGCTTCCTGCCTTGCAGCGGCTGCTGGTCAAAGCCCTGGCAGACAAGCAGGATGTGGCGTTTTCCGGGGGTGTTACGGTGATGAAGGTGATTGGCGGCTAAGTCTGGCGCAAAAGCTGCATCCGCCGGCTATTCGCCGGTTTTTCGTCGCCGGCCACTGGAGGAAAGATGCGTAGCCTGGTCTTGCTGCTGGCGCTGATGGCGTTGGGCGGCTGCATGAATGTCAGCGATATGGGCGAGGGCGTCCGTTACCACATGAGCGACGCCGGTCTACTCGACCACAGCGATACCCGCAGGACCCTGTCGATCCGCCTGCAGCCCGATTCGTTCATCTTCATTGGCCAAGGTGCCTTTGTGCCGCCCGGCAAAGGGCCGGTACCGCACCAGAACGTGGTTGCCGACCAGGCCTTCAAGAGCTTCGTCGAGTATTTCCCGCTGGTACGCCGCGCCCAAGGCCCGCTCGGCTTGGAGGACGCGATCGCCCAGGCTCGCTCGGTGGGCGCGGACTACGTGCTGTACACCCGTTTCGCACGTACCGATGACCGCATCGGCAACGGCGACGAATGGTATGACGAGCAGGCTGTCGACCGCCTCGGCTGGGACACTGGGGTGGTGCAGATGATGCTGATCGAAACCAATACCCGCTACTTGATCGACACCGCACGCATCAAAAGCCGTGGCGGTTTGTTGACGTTCCACGACAATACGCCGGAAGATTTGCTTGCCGCGCCGATGCGCGAGTACGCTCGGAGCCTTCTGGGCATGAGCGAATGAGGCAAGCGTGATGAGCGATTCCGGCAAGGCCAATGACCTTCTGGCGCAAATCCCCAAGGCGAAGGGTTTGCCGCCCGTGCACCTGTGGAACCCGGACTTCTGCGGCGACATCGACATGCGCATCGCCCGCGACGGTACCTGGTATTACCTGGGCACGCCGATCGGGCGCAAGCCGATGGTGCGGTTGTTTTCCACGATCATCCGCCGCGACGGCGATGACTACTTCCTGATAACCCCGGTGGAGAAGGTCGGTATCCGTGTCGACGATGCGCCCTTTGTCGCGGTTACTCTGGAGGTGCAGGGCGAGGGCGAGCAGCAAGTGTTGCGCTTCACCAGCAATGTCGACGACCAGGTCGAGGCGGGGCCGGATAACCCATTGCGGGTCGAGCTCGATCCTGTCACGCAAGAGCCATCTCCCTACGTGCTGATGCGCAGCAACCTTGAGGCGCTGATTCATCGCAATGTGTTCTACCAACTGGTCGAGCTGGCGGTGCCGCGCATTATCGAGGGTGAGGAGTGGCTTGGGGTATGGAGCCGGGGTGAGTTCTATCCGATCGGGCGTACCGGCTGAGACCTGTGTGGCTGGCATGCGCATGCCTTGAGTATGGCGGTGTCAATAAGACCGAGCGCCGCCTGCGCGGCGCTCGGTCTGCCAGGCGCTGCAGCATTCCAGCCGTACAACGAAAAAGCCCCCGGTTGCTTGCGCACCCGGGGGCTTTTCAGTGTTTGGCTCCGCGACCTGGACTCGAACCAGGGACCCAATGATTAACAGTCATTTGCTCTACCGACTGAGCTATCGCGGAATCTGCGCATATCTTACTGATCACCAAAGGGAAGTCAAGCTTCCCCCTGGTAAATCAGAACCGAATCAAGCAGTTACAGCACTTCGACGATGGCCTTGGTGACCACGTGGATGTTGCTTTGATTCAGTGCGGCGACGGCAATGCGGCCAGTGTCCAGCGCGTAGATGCCGAACTCGTTCTTCAGGCGTGCCACTTGCTCGACGGTCAGGCCCGAGTAAGAGAACATGCCCACTTGGCGGCCGACGAAGCTGAAGTCGCGCTGGGCACCGTAGGTGGCCAGCAGCTCGACCATCTGCTTGCGCATGCCGTGGATGCGCTGGCGCATTTCGCCCAGTTCCGCTTCCCACATCTGACGCAGCTCGTCGTTGTTGAGCACGGTGGCGACGATGGTCGCGCCATGGGTCGGCGGGTTGGAGTAGGTGGTGCGGATCACGCGCTTGACCTGGGACAGCACGCGGGTGCTTTCGTCCTTGGAGCCGGTCACGATCGACAGGGCGCCGACGCGCTCGCCATACAGCGAGAACGACTTGGAGAACGAGCTGGAAACAAAGAAGTCCAGGCCCGACTCGGCGAACAGGCGCACGGCGAAGGCGTCTTCGGCGATGCCGTCACCAAAGCCCTGGTAGGCCATGTCGAGGAATGGCACATGGCCCTTGGCCTTGACCACTTCCAGGACGTTTTTCCAGTCGTCCAGTGTGAGGTCGACGCCGGTCGGGTTGTGGCAGCAGGCGTGCAGGACGACGATCGAGCCGGCCGGCAGGCTGTTCAGGTCTTCGAGCATGCCGGCGCGGTTGACGTCGTTGCTCGGTGCGTCGTAATAGCGGTAGTTCTGTACCGGGAAGCCTGCGGTCTCGAACAGGGCGCGGTGGTTTTCCCAGCTTGGGTCGCTGATGGCAACCACGGCATTGGGCGACAGGCGCTTGAGGAAGTCGGCGCCAATCTTCAGCGCACCGGTGCCGCCAACGGCTTGCACGGTGACGACACGGCCAGCGGCCAGCAGCGGCGACTCGGCGCCGAACAGCAGTTTTTGCACGGCCTGGTCGTAAGTGGCGATACCGTCGATCGGCAAGTAGCCGCGCGAGGCATGCTGGGCAGCACGCTGGGTCTCGGCTTCGATCACGGCGCGCAGCAGCGGAATGCGGCCTTCCTCATTGCAGTAGACGCCCACGCCCAGGTTGACCTTGTCGGTACGTGGATCGGCGTTGAATGCTTCGTTGAGGCCCAGAATAGGGTCGCGGGGTGCCAGCTCGACAGCGGAAAACAGGCTCATTGTTACCTTGGCTCTGATTGGAGAGTGATAGGACGTACACGCTCCAGCCGAATGCACTGAAGCGGTGCACAAACGGGGAGTCAGTATAGTGATACCGACCGGTCACTGCGACACTCTGGCGCAGCTTTTCCGGCCATTTACGCAAATATTTTTTGACCATTGGTCTTATTGCCGTGTCCACAGCAATAAGCGTTCACACCTGGGGCTTGAAACCGGCCCCGAGCGAGCGCATTTGGGTATAGACTACTGGCTAAATTTACAGTTGCTGCGACACCGCGAGGTCCCTCATGTCCGAGTTCCAGCTCGTCACCCGTTTCCAGCCGGCCGGCGATCAGCCCGAAGCCATTCGCCAGATGGTCGAAGGCATCGAGGCGGGGCTTTCGCACCAGACGTTGCTCGGCGTGACCGGCTCGGGCAAGACCTTCAGCATCGCCAACGTCATCCAGCAGGTGCAGCGCCCGACCCTGGTGCTGGCGCCGAACAAGACCCTGGCGGCGCAGCTGTATGGCGAGTTCAAGGCGTTCTTCCCGAACAACGCGGTCGAGTATTTCGTTTCCTACTACGACTACTATCAGCCCGAAGCCTATGTGCCGTCGTCCGATACCTTCATCGAGAAAGATGCGTCGATCAACGACCACATCGAGCAGATGCGCCTGTCGGCGACCAAGGCCTTGCTGGAGCGGCGCGATGCGATCATCGTCACCACCGTGTCGTGCATCTATGGCCTGGGCAGCCCCGAGACCTACCTGAAGATGGTCCTGCACGTGGACCGCGGCGACAAACTCGACCAGCGCGCCTTGCTGCGCCGCCTCGCTGACTTGCAGTACACCCGCAACGAGATGGATTTCGCCCGCGCCACCTTCCGCGTGCGCGGCGACGTGATCGACGTGTTCCCGGCCGAATCCGACCTTGAAGCCATCCGCATCGAGCTGTTCGATGACGAAGTGGAGAATATCGCTGCCTTCGACCCGCTCACGGGCGAGGTCTTCCGCAAGCTGCCGCGCTTCACGTTCTACCCCAAGAGCCACTACGTGACCCCGCGCGAGACGCTGCTCGACGCTGTCGAAGGCATCAAGGAAGAGCTCAAGGACCGCCTCGAATACCTGCACAAGGGCAACAAGCTGGTGGAGGCGCAGCGGCTGGAGCAGCGCACCCGTTTCGACCTGGAGATGATCCTGGAGTTGGGTTACTGCAACGGTATCGAAAACTACTCGCGCTATCTGTCGGGGCGCCCCTCCGGCGCGCCGCCACCCACCCTTTACGACTACCTGCCTGCGGATGCGCTGCTGGTGATCGACGAGTCGCACGTCAGCGTCCCCCAGGTTGGCGCCATGTACAAGGGCGACCGCTCGCGCAAGGAAACCCTGGTGGAGTACGGCTTCCGCCTGCCTTCGGCGCTGGATAACCGGCCCATGCGCTTCGATGAATGGGAGTCGGTCAGCCCGCAGACTATTTTCGTTTCGGCAACCCCCGGTCCCTACGAGGCTGAACATGCTGGCCGCGTGGTCGAGCAGGTGGTGCGGCCTACCGGCCTGGTCGACCCGCAAGTGGAGATACGCCCGGCGTTGACCCAGGTCGACGATCTGCTGTCTGAGATCCGCAAGCGTGTCGATGCGGGCGAGCGGGTGCTGGCGACCACGCTGACCAAACGCATGGCCGAGGACCTCAGTGATTACCTGGCCGACCATGACGTGCGGGTGCGTTACCTGCACTCGGACATCGACACGGTCGAGCGGGTGGAAATCATCCGCGACCTGCGCTTGGGCACCTTCGATGTGCTGGTGGGCATCAACCTGCTGCGTGAGGGGTTGGACATGCCGGAGGTGTCGCTGGTGGCGATTCTCGATGCCGACAAGGAAGGCTTCCTGCGTTCCGAGCGATCACTGATCCAGACCATTGGCCGGGCCGCGCGTAACCTCAATGGTCGCGCCATCCTGTACGCCGACCAGATGACCGGCTCCATGCAGCGGGCCATCGACGAGACCGAGCGGCGCCGGGAGAAGCAGATTGCCTTCAACCTGGCCAACGGTATCGTGCCCAAGGGCGTGGTCAAGGACATCACCGACATCATGGAAGGCGCTACCGTACCTGGCTCGCGCAGCAAGAAGCGCAAGGGTATGGCCAAGGCCGCGGAGGAGAGCGCCCGCTACGAAGCCGAGCTGCGCACGCCGGGCGAGATCACCAAGCGTATCAAACAGCTGGAAGAGAAGATGATGCAGTTTGCCCGGGACCTGGAGTTCGAGGCGGCAGCGCAAATGCGCGACGAGATTACCCAGTTGCGCGAGCGGCTGATCACCAGCTGATCCTTTGCTCCCGGTTAGGCCTCTTCGCGGGGCAAGCCCGCTCCCACAGGTACCTCACTGCCCTTGTGAAAAGTGAGGTATCTGTGGGAGCGGGCTTGCCCCGCGAAGAGGCCGGCACAGGCAACAAACAAATCAGCTCAATGAGCCTCCCCAGCCTTCAACCCCTCCGGCAGCTTGCGCGTCAACAGCACCGCCACCATGCTCACCGCCAAGCCGATGCCGACAAAGTGGAAGGCATCGTTGTACGCCATGATCTGCGCCTGCTGATGGGTGATCTCACTCAGCTTGCCAAGCGCCGCCGTCTCACTGCCCAGTCGCTCCGCCAGTTGCGCCAAGCGCTCTGCCACCTGTGGGTTGCTGGGCACCACCGATTCGCGCAGGTAGTCGAAGTACACCTTGGTCCGCGCATCCAGCAAGGTGGCCAGCAAGGCAATGCCAATGGCCCCACCCAGGTTGCGCAGAATGTTGAACAGGCTCGATGCCGAGCCAGCATCTTGTTGCTGGATATAGGCCGTGGCAATCAACGAAATGGTCACCATGATCATCGGTTGCCCCAGTGCCCGAATGATCTGGATGTGGTTGAACTGCGGCCCCGCAAAGTCCGGGTTAAGCACCCCCGAGCCAAAGCTGGCGGCCCCGAACAGGCAGAAGCCTAAGGCGCACAGTATTTTCGGCGAGACCACTTTCATCAGCTGCGGCACCAGCGGAATCAGAAACAGCTGCGGTACCCCCATCCACATGATCACCTCGCCGATCTGCAGGGCGTTGTAGCCCTGGATCTGCGCCAGGTACAGCGGCAGCAAATAGATTGAGCCATACAGCCCGACCCCCATGCCCAGGCTGGCAATGCTCGACAGCCCAAAGTTGCGGTTGCCGAGGATGCGCAGGTTGATCAAAGGGTGCGGCTTGGAAAACTGCAGGATGACAAAGGTAATCAGGCTGATCAGGGCGACGGTGCCCAGGCTGACGATCAGGTTCGATTCCAGCCAATCCTTGCGATGGCCTTCCTCGAGAAAGACCTGCAGGCAGCCCAGCCCCAGGCCGAGCGTGACGATGCCGGCATAGTCGGTGCTCTTCAGCAGCTCCCAATGCGCCTCTTTTTTCTCCAGCCCGTACAGCAGCCCAGCGATCATCACCAAGCCTGGCGGGATGTTGATGTAGAAAATGTACTCCCAGCCCCAGTTCTCGGTCAGCCACCCACCCAGGGTCGGGCCGATCGAGGGCGCGAAGGTGGCCGTCATGGCGAACATGGCCATGCCCTTGGCGCGGTGGTGCTCGGGTAGCTTGATCAGGGTCAGGGTGAAGGCCAGGGGGATCAGCGCGCCACCGGTAAAGCCCTGCAGGGCACGGAACATGATCATGCTCTCCAGGTTCCAGGCCATGGAGCAGAGCAGGGACGACAGTAAAAAGCCGGCCGAAACCCACACCGCCAGGCGTCGGGCGGACAGCAACTGCACCAGCCAGGCGGTCAGCGGGATCATGATGATTTCCGCCACCAAGTAGGAGGTGGAGATCCACGAGCCTTCTTCCAAGGTCGCGGAAAGTGCGCCCTGGATGTCCTTCAGCGACGAGTTGGTGATCTGGATGTCGAGCACGGCCATGAAGGCGCCGAGCATCACGCTCATCACCGCAATCCAGTCGCGCCGGCTGGGCTCGGCAGTGGGCCGGAGCAACTGATCACCGGCCATTGCGACCTTCATCCTCGGTGCGGATATCGACAGTGGCGGTGACCGACATGCCGGGGCGGATGCGGCCATGCAGCGGGTTGTCGGCGCTGAAGGTCAGCTTCACCGGGATGCGCTGCACTACCTTGGTGAAGTTACCGGTGGCGTTGTCCGGTGGCAGCAGGCTGAACTGGGCGCCGGAAGCTGCGAACAGGCTGTTGACCCGGGCTTCGATGGGGGTGTCTGGGTAGCTGTCGAACAGCAATTCGGCGCGCTGCCCTGGTTGCATGTGGCCAATCTGGGTTTCCTTGAAGTTGGCCTGCACCCAGATGTCTTCGTCGGGCACGATCGACAGCAGATAGGCGCCAGCCTGTACCACCTGACCGTTGCGTGCGTTGCGTTGGCCGATGGTGCCGCTGATCGGGGCGCGGATCTCGCAGCGGGTCAGGTTCAATTCAGCCTGGGCAAGGTCGGCACGGGCATTGGCGATCTGCGCATCGAGGCGTTTGAGCTCGGCAGTCAGGGCATTGACCTGCTGGCGCTGGCTTTGCAGGTCAGCGCGGGCCTTGTCTACCTGGGAGCTGGCCACGTGGCTTTCTGCCGAAAGGGTAGTCACCCGCTCCTCGGACACGAAGCCAGGCTTGCGCAGGGCTTCTGCGCGGTTGAGGTCCAGACGTGAGCGGTTGAGCGTGGCCTGGTTGGCGGCGACCTGGGCCTGGCCCGCAGCGATCAAGCTGCCTTGTTGCGTCAGGCGGCTTTCAGCTTGCACGTGTTCCGCTTCACGGGTTGCCAGGGCGGCTCGGGCGCGCTCGACGGCGAGTTGAAAGTCGGCGGCTTCCAGGCGTACCAGCAATTCGCCTTTGACCACGTGCTGGTTGTCCTGCACCCGTACATCTTCGATACGGGCGCCAAGTTGGCTGGAAATACGGGTGATTTCGCCCTGAACGTAAGCGTTGTCGGTGCTCTCGTAAAAACGCCCCTTGAAGTACCAGTGGGCCAGGAAGGCGAGGGCGATGGCCGCAACCACGACAAAGAAGATCAGCAGGCGGCGTTTGAGTTGAGCAGGCATGAGGACTATGGTTCCAGAAATGTAAACAAATTTAACAGCGACGGACGGCAATTCGACAAGTGTCGTTCGCGCCATTGCTGGAGCCGGGTGCCTGCTCCCTGCTAACATCCCGCCTTTGTTTCATCTTTCGTTCGAGACCTTCCATGACCACCGTACGCACGCGTATCGCGCCATCGCCCACGGGCGACCCCCATGTCGGCACCGCCTACATCGCCCTGTTCAACTACTGCTTTGCCAAGCAGCACGGCGGCGAGTTCATCCTGCGCATCGAAGATACCGACCAACTGCGCTCCACCCGCGAGTCGGAACAGCAGATCTTCGACGCCTTGCGCTGGCTTGGCATCGAGTGGAACGAAGGCCCGGACGTCGGTGGCCCGCACGGCCCTTACCGGCAGAGCGAGCGTGGCGAGATCTACGCCAAATACGCCAAGCAACTGGTCGATGCCGGCCACGCGTTCTACTGCTTCTGCACCGCTGAAGAGCTGGAGCAGATGCGCGCCGAGCAAATGGCCCGTGGCGAGACCCCGCGTTACGACGGCCGTGCCCTGTTGCTGAGCGCTGAAGAAGTGCAGCGCCGCCTGGACGCCGGCGAGCCCCACGTGATCCGCATGAAGGTGCCGAGCGAAGGCATCTGCGTGGTGCCGGACATGCTGCGCGGTGACGTCGAAATCCCATGGGACCGCATGGACATGCAGGTGCTGATGAAGAACGACGGCCTGCCGACCTACTTCCTGGCCAACGTGGTCGACGACCACCTGATGGGCATCACTCACGTCCTGCGGGGTGAAGAGTGGCTGCCGTCGGCGCCCAAGCTGATCAAGCTTTACGAGTACTTCGGCTGGGAGCAGCCCAAGCTGTGCTACATGCCGCTGCTGCGTAACCCGGACAAGTCCAAGCTGTCCAAGCGCAAGAACCCGACCTCGGTCACCTTCTACGAGCGCATGGGCTTCATGCCCGAGGCGATGCTCAACTACCTCGGCCGCATGGGCTGGTCGATGCCGGACGAGCGCGAGAAGTTCTCCCTGGCCGAAATGGTCGAGCACTTCGACCTGTCGCGCATCTCCCTGGGCGGGCCGATTTTCGACATCGAAAAACTGTCCTGGCTCAACGGCCAGTGGCTGCGCGAGCTGCCGGTCGAACAGTTCGCCGCGCGCTTGCAGAAATGGGCGTTCAACAGCGACTACATGATGAAGATCGCCCCGCATGTTCAAGGCCGGGTCGAGACCTTCAGCCAGGTTGCGCCGCTGGGTGGCTTCTTCTTCGAGGGCGCGCTGAAGCTCGATGCCAAGCTGTTCGAGAGCAAGAAGCTGTCGGCTGATCAGGTGCGCCAGGTCATCCAGTTGATCCTGTGGAAGCTCGAAAGCCTGCGCCAGTGGGAAAAAGACCGCATCACCGATTGCATCCAGGCCGTGGTCGAGTCGCTGGAGCTGAAGCTGCGTGACGCCATGCCGCTGATGTTCGCCGCCATTACTGGCCAGGCCAGCTCGGTGTCGGTGCTCGATGCCATGGAAATCCTCGGCCCGGACCTGACCCGCTACCGCTTGCGCCAGGCTCTGGACTTGCTGGGTGGTGTGTCGAAAAAAGAAAACAAAGAGTGGGAAAAGCTGCTGGCGAACATCGCCTGACACAGCAGCCCGTAGTGATGTAGGCGCAGCACAAGGCTGCGCCTGCAAGGGGCAGGGCGGTAAGTGATTGTTATCTGTGAAAAAACTTTTGAATATTTTCAAAAATTCGTTTGACAGCCGTGCAATCCGATCTTAATATGCGCCCCGTCCACAGCGATGAGCGAAACGAAACGCCAGGCACCCAGCCAGCGATTCTGCTCAGAGCGACATAGTGGGGCTATAGCGCAGCTGGGAGAGCGCCTGCAGGGCATGCAGGAGGTCAGCGGTTCGATCCCGCTTAGCGCCGCCAAATTCCGCTTAGCAGCGACGGCTGATAAGCA
>NZ_BNTL01000026.1:0-90127 GCF_022179005.1 Pseudomonas sp. PAGU 2196
GGATTCGAAACCCCGTCAACCTTTAATTTCAAAAGCGTGACATCTTGCCCTCGGCCCACGTAAGTGCGCACTATAGTGCACACCCCTACCCGCCCAAGGATCGCCGCGCAGAGATGAACACCCAACCCCGCAGCCTGGCCGCCACCCTCTTCCCTATCGGCCTGCTGCTGATCGCCATGGCATCCATACAGTCTGGTGCCTCACTGGCCAAAAGCATGTTCCCCATCATCGGCGCCCAAGGCACCACAGCCCTGCGCCTGATCTTCGCCAGTATCATCATGCTGCTCATCCTGCGCCCATGGCGCGTCCGCATGACCGCCACCACTCTGCGCAATGTCATCATCTATGGCATGGCACTTGGGGGCATGAACTTCCTCTTCTATATGGCGCTACAAACAGTACCTATCGGTATCGCCGTTGCACTGGAGTTCACGGGGCCACTGGCGGTGGCGATCTTCTCCTCGCGCCGCCCTATCGACTTTCTCTGGATCGCGATGGCGATCGCCGGGCTTCTACTGTTGCTGCCAGCGGGCGATGGCGGCCAGGCTCTGGACCCGGTAGGCGCGGCGTATGCCTTGGGTGCGGGGGTGTGCTGGGCGCTGTATATCCTGTTCGGGCAACGCGCCGGCGCCGAGCACGGCATCCAGAGCGCCGCCCTCGGCGTCGTGGTCGCCGCGCTGTTCGTTGCCCCGATCGGGGTGATTCATGCCGGCAGCGCACTGCTCACCCCAGCAGTCATTCCGATGGCACTGGGTGTCGCGATACTGTCCACCGCCCTGCCCTATAGCCTGGAAATGGTTGCCCTGACCCGCATGCCTGCACGCACCTTCGGCACCCTGATGAGCATCGAGCCGGCGTTTGGCGCACTTTCAGGCCTTCTGTTCCTCGGCGAGGTATTGAGCACTACCCAATGGCTCGCGATTCTCGCCATCATCGTCGCGTCTGTAGGCACCACGTTGTCAATGCGCCAGACGCCAACCCCACCCGTCGCCGCCGACTGATATGAGAACTATTTTCATTTGAGATGGGATTAGTGATTGTAGCGGCCCGCCTCGCTGATTAAGCTGTCACACAGAATCAATAACTTTACGCGATCTGGTGGACCGAAGACGGACGCTGGGGATTTTTCAGGAAGACAGCAGTGACAACGACAGGGCCCGACAAATGATCCGCCCTGCATTTAAGGAAGGGAATGAAACGTATTTTGCTCATTCTGGCCATTTTGGCTATTGCTGGATGTGCCGCCACGGCCAAGACTGAGGTCAAAAAGGGGAAGAAAGGCCTGCATATCAATTGCTCCGGCCTCTCCTCATCGTGGGATAACTGCTACAGCAAGGCCGCCACCTCCTGCAGCACCCGCGGTTACAAAGTCATTGCTCGCTCCGGCGATACCGACGAAGAGCAAGGCGATTACCTGTTCGGTATCAATCCAGCTGGCTATACCAGCCGCAGCATGATCGTCATCTGCAAGTGATGACCACCAGGCATTGAGTTCAAAGGGGCAGCGCGAGCGCTGCCCCTTTTTATTCGTCATCACAGCGGCGCGGTACGCGCCTGTAGCCATGCCAGGGCCTCGCCCTTCAACAGCGGCGCAAGACGCTCATGCACACTCGCGTGGTAACCGTTCAGCCACGCCAACTCTTCCTTGGCAAGCAACTCGGGCAACAGGCAGCGTGTGTCGATCGGGCACAGCGTCAAGGTCTCGAAGTTCAGGAAATCGCCGAACACACTCTTGCCCGCTTCCCGGCTAACCACCAGGTTCTCAATGCGCACGCCCCACTCACGCGGCCGGTAAGTACCCGGCTCGATCGAACTGATCATGCCCGCCTGCATGGCCGTTTGGGGCGTGGGCGCCGCCTGATAGGCTATCACCTGCGGCCCCTCGTGGACGTTCATGAAGTAACCCACGCCATGGCCGGTGCCGTGGCCATAGTCCACCTGATCGGCCCAGATCGGTGCCCGGGCAATGGCATCGAGCAGCGGCGAGAGGATCCCGCGGGGGAAGGTAGCGCGCGATAACGCAATCATGCCCTTGAGCACACGCGTGCAATCCTGCTTCTGCTCGAGCGTAGGGTTACCCACCGGCACCATCCGGGTAATGTCAGTAGTCCCCCCCAGGTACTGCCCCCCGGAATCGATCAGCAGTAAACCGTCACCTTCGATGACCGCATGCGACTGCTCGGTGGCGCGGTAATGAGGCATCGCACCATTGCCATTAAAGGCGGCGATGGTCGAGAAACTCAACGACACGAAGTCTGGACGGCGGGCACGGGCGGCGCTCAATCGCTCATCGACCGTCAGCTCGGTAATGACCTCATGGCCCAGAGCCCCCTCGAACCAGGCGAAAAATTCGCACAAGGCGGCGCCGTCCTGCTCCATGGCCCGGCGAATATGCACAAGATCATCCTCACCCTTGCACGACTTGCTCAGCGTGGTGGGGTTAACCCCCTCGACCAGCTCAACGCCTGAGGCCAGGTTTTCCAGCAAACCGCAGGTGACACGCGCCGGATCGACCAACAGGCGACTGCCTGAAGGCACGGCGCCCAGGGCCTGACCGATTTCGGCATAGTCACGCACCTCAATCCCATCAACCGACAACACATGGCGCAGATGATCATCGACCTTTTCCTGGCCAACGAACACCGTCGCCTGCTGCTGACTGATCAGGGCAAAGGAAACAAAGACTGGGTTGTAGGACACATCACTGCCACGCAGATTGAAGAGCCAGGCGATGTCATCCAGGGTGGCTATGAAATGCCAGTCAGCGCCCTTGGCCTTCAATGCCTCACGCAACTGGGCGAGTTTGTCTGCCCGGTTCTGCGTGGCATGCGGCGGCAAGTGTTGGTAGACCGGGTTGCTCGGCAGCGACGGGCGCCCCTCCCAAACCTTGCCAAGCACGTCGTTGTTCGTGACCAGCCGCACATCCCGGGCCTTCAGACGCTCACCCAGCAAACGCGCCGACGCCAAGGCCATGACAGCACCGTCCACTGCCACAACGCCCTTTGGCTCGACATGCTCACCCAGCCATTCCAGCGCGCCCGGCTTGCCTGGCAGCAGCTTCATCAGTTCGATGCCGCTGCCTGCCAGCTCGTGCTCGGCCTGCTCCCAATAGCGGCTGTCAACCCAGAGTCCGGCAAAACCCGCCGTGACCACCAGCGTGCCGACCGACCCTTGAAAACCGGACAGCCATTGGCGCCCCTGCCAGAAACCAGGCAGGTACTCGGAAAGATGAGGGTCGGCCGAGGGCACCAGCAGCGCATCGACCCCCTCTGCGGCCATGGCCTTACGCACCCGCGCCAGGCGCTCTGGCACAGCTTGCTCTATCGTGGTCTGAACGTTCATGCGCACTCCTGCGAAAACATCTCTACTGATTTCAGACTATCGATAATGGTACAGCCACCCCCGCCCTGCAATCACGGCGACCGGCCTGCGGCATGCATTGCCCATCACGCCCTCTGCAATCAGGACATTTCCTACAGCAGAACCAGGACCACCGATCACATCCTGCTGAACTTCCCAAAAACCCCGGCTTCACACCAAGTACATTCATTGCAGACAGGCCACCCTCTATGCCCGCTGCCGGTGACGCGAAAACCGCCGTTGTGCTGCTCGACACCCGCCAGCACACGCCTGACCATGAACATGCTGTACACCTCAAGCTTGCCGATGGCCTGGCGCAGCTGCTGGGTTGCACACACGTGCATCTCGACCCGCCCTCCACGCCCAGCGACCGCTACTACTACCTGCCGACCGAGACGCTGATCGACCCGCAGCGCCATGCAGCCTTGGGTATCCGCACCGAACAGGACCTGTTCGGCGGGCTGGTCGCTTTTCCTTATATGGCGACCAAGGCGATTTCCCACCCGCTGCCGGCCGCCGCCAGCTTCCCCCCTGGCTGGACCGACGCCTTCGCCCTTCAGGCCAGTGATGCGCTGTTGCGTGGCTATACCGTATTCAGCAAGGCCGACGCTCGCAATGCCGCACGCTTGCTCCTGCTTGATGGCCCTCTACGGATCAAGCCGGTGCTGGCCTGTGCCGGGCGGGGGCAGCAGGTCATCGACACACTGGATGCGCTGGAGCCGTTACTGGCCGACATGGATGACCAAGACCTCGCCGTCTGGGGGTTGGTGCTCGAAGAAGACCTGAGCGAGGTGCAGACCTTCAGTGTTGGCCAAGTGCGTGTCGCCGGCCTGACCTGTAGCTACCACGGCACTCAGCAACTGACGCACGACCACCAGGGCACAGAGGTCTATGGCGGCTCCGATCTGGTCGTAGTGCGCGGTGATTACCAGGCGTTGCTGCAACTGCCGTTGGAAGACCACCTGCGCCTGGCGATCAACCAAGCCATGGTCTACGAACGTGCCGCGGAGCAGCACTTCCCAGGCTTCATGGCGTCAAGACGTAACTACGACATTGCCCGCGGCACCACCGCCCAAGGCCATGTACGCAGCGGCGTGCTTGAACAATCCTGGCGTCTGGGCGGTGCCAGCAGTGCAGAACTGCTGGCCCTGCAGGCCTTCGCCGCTGAGCCGACACTGCAGCGAGTGCGTGCTTCGACCCATGAAGTGTTCGGCACGCCCGACCTGCCCACTGACGCCACTCTCTTCTACCAAGGAATCGACAGTGAACTCGGACAACTCAGCAAATTTGCGCGGATTCGCGAACATGAGCATTCAGAGTGAGACCATTGAGCTGCACGTCGAGAACGACAGCATCGTCGGCACCCTAGTCAGCCCTGGCAGCAAGATGCCCGGCATACTCTTCGTCCACGGCTGGGGCGGAAGCCAGCAACGCGACCTGGCCCGCGCACGGCACATTACCGGCCTGGGGTGCGTGTGCATGACCTTCGACTTGCGCGGGCATGAAAAGACCGAAAGCCAACGCCTGACCGTCACCCGCGAACAGAACCTCAACGACCTGCTGGCAGCCTACGACCGCCTGGTCAGTCACCCCAGCGTGGACAGCAACTCCATCGCCATCATTGGCAGCAGTTATGGCGGTTACCTGGCCACCTTGTTGACGCGGTTGCGGGCAGTAAGGTGGCTGGCAATGCGGGTGCCTGCCCTGTACTGGGACGATGAGTGGGAAACCCCCAAGCAAACCCTTGATCGGCAGCGGCTGAATGCCTACCGCCAGCGCCAGCTTGGCCCGGCGGACAACCGCGCACTGGCCGCGTGCGCCGAATTCGGCGGCGATGTGTTACTGGTGGAGTCCGAACATGATGACTATGTACCCCACAGCACACTGATGAGCTACCGCTCGGCATTCATCAGCGCCCATTCGCTGACCCACCGCATCGTCGACGGTGCCGACCACGCCTTGTCCAGCGAAGAAAGCCAGAAAGCCTACAGCTCGATTCTCGCGTCTTGGATCAGCGAGATGGTCATTGGCGCACGCCTGGACCGCTACCCACACTACGCGCCCTGGTATGCCTAAGGCTCACCGACCTGGCAGTGCAGGCCACCGTCGGCATTGCGGACCAGGCTACGCAATGTCTGGTAGGCCGCGAAGTTGACGCCCCGCGCCTGGTGCTGGCACAGCAGGTCGAGAAAGGGTTCTTCAACGAAACGGTCGGCGGCCGCCACCCAGGCCTGGCGCGATTGCCATTGCAAGTACTGGAGGACCCGGCTGCCATCGTCACTGGCCTGGATGCTCACGCCCTGCAAGCCCTCACAACCTGCGGCCAATGCTTCGCTGCGCACCACCAGGGCCTGGGCCAACGCCACTTGCTGCAGCGCAGGCACTTCGTATTCGATCATCTGGGTAAACCACAGAGAATGAGGCGTTGCCGTCATGAAAAGTCTCCTTGCTCCGGACGCCCTTGGCGTGATGCTGAGCAGGGTAAAACCTCAAGTTAAGTCAAGGTCAAGTGTTTTTTGCTGGCGCAGGAGCGACCGCTGGCTCAACCTGAAACCGCAAAGCGTCGTCGATACTCACTGGGCGTCAAACCGGTGATGCGCTGAAACACTTTGCGGAAAGCGCCCGGGTCCTGATAACCCACACCCCAGGCGATTTGTTCGACATTGCGCCGGGTAAACTCCAGCAACCGACACGCACGCCCAACCCGTACTTGCTGGCAATACTCGGTCGGCCGTAAACCGGTGGCAGCTCGAAAGCGCCGCAGAAAGGTCCGCTCCTCAAGGCCTGCACAAGCGGCCATGGCGGCCAGGTCGGCATCCTGCCCACCATTGCCCTGTAACCAGTGCTGCACTTTGAGCACTGCCTCATCGCCATGGTCCAGGCGGGGGTTGAACAATGCACCCGGCAACGGCGCCGCCACGGGTTCGACAGCCAGGTAGCGAGCCGTCTCGCGCGCCACCGTCGCCCCCATGAACCGCTCCAGAAGGCGCAAGCCCAGCTCGGTCCAGGCCATCAGCCCGGCCGACGTCATGATGTCACCGTCGTCCAGCAGCGGCTGGTTCGCCTCCACCCGCACCAATGGAAAACGCTGTGCAAGCGCTTGCACGTAGTTCCAATGGGTACAGGCCGGGCGCCCGTCGAGCAGCCCACTGGCCGCGATGAAAAACACGCCGATGCACACCGACGCCAGCACCGTGCCGCGCCCGTGGAGCTGATTCAAGGGCAGGCGATGGCGCGCAAGCAGCTCAGCGTGTGGCGCCGAGTCCAGGCTTGGCGGAATGATCATCACCCTCAGCGCCGTGGCCGCCTCGAAGCCGCTATCCTCAACCCACTGCAACAACCCCGCTTCATCGACCTGCCAGTGGCTGACGCGGATCTGCGGCAGCTCGACAGCGCCCAACTCGGCGGCAACTCGGTTGGCCACCGTGAACAGGTCGGTCAGGCCATGCACGGCCGCACGCTGCGCCCCTGGGTAGAGCAGCAGGCCGATGTCCAGGCGCGCAGGGTTGTCAGTTTTTGCCCTCATTGTGTCGGTCGTGCCAATCCTCAGGTCGAAGCGCACAGCCTATAACTATCGTCATCCAACGACCACTGCCGCAGGAGGCAACATGAGCAAGCAAGCGCTGATCATCATCGACATCCAGAACGACTATTTCCCCGGTGGCAAATGGACCCTCGACGGCGCAGACCAGGCAGCCGACAACGCCGCCCGGCTGTTGGCGGCCGCGCGTGAGCGGGGCGACCTGGTGGTGCATGTGCGGCATGAGTTCGAAAGTGCCGATGCGCCGTTCTTCGCACCGGACTCCCCCGGCGCGGCCATCCACGCCAAGGTGCAACCCAAGGCGGGCGAGCCGGTGGTGCTCAAGCACAAGGTCAATGCGTTTCTCGGTACCGACCTCAAGCACACGCTGGACCAGCAAGGGATCGAGGCACTGACCATCGTCGGCAGCATGAGCCACATGTGCATCGATGCAGCGACCCGCGCCGCCGCCGATTATGGCTACGACGTGACCGTGGCTCACGACGCCTGCGCGACCTTGCCGCTGGCGTTCGATGGCAAACAGGTGCCGGCGGCCCATGTACACGACTCGGCAATGGCGGCCCTGGCGTTTGCCTACGCCAAGGTGGTGAAGACCGATGATCTGCTCGGCAAATGATCGCGCCCCGCCTTTAAGGCGAGTGTCAGATCACCACATTGCGCACAAAGCGCACCGCTACGGCGCCATCGTTGCGGTAGGCGTAGCGGCGGTTGCTGGGGAAGACATGAAATTGGCCAACCTGCAGGCAATACTCGGCCTGTTCGATGACTAATGTGAGCTGCCCTTCGGCCACATAGATCTGCTCGCTCCAGCCATCGGCATCGGCCTCGCTGACATAGCACTCGCCCGGTGCCAGGGTCCACTCCCACAGTTCGACCTCACGCCGGGCGGTGCTGCTCCCCAGCAGCACTGCCTTGCTTTGCGGATGTTCACCGGCCCAGGCCAGTTCGTCAATGCGGCTGGGGTCCCGCCGCTCGGGCGCCTGGATCAACGTACTGAACGCCACCCCCAAGGCCTCGGCGATCAAATCGAGCGTGGTAAGGCTGACATTCTTCTCACCCGCCTCGATCGCCACCAACATGCGTCGGCTGACGCCAGAACGCTCGGCCAAGGCAGACTGGCTCATACCCGCTGCGTGACGCAGGCTGCGTACGTTGAGGCTAACATGCTGTAACACCGATGCCCGGTGCGTGGAATTTTTGTGCACTGTATTGCTCGCTGATCGTGACTGCGCAGTATACTGCCCACTTTGCGCAGATTGTGCGCCGCCCCCTCCGAGTGCGCAAGACCATGAGCCAACCCACCTGCAAGCCCAATACACGCGTTTCTTTGCGCCTGAGCAAAGCCGAACTGATGCTGGTGTTCATCACCATGCTGTGGGGTGGCACCTTCTTGCTGGTGCATAACGTGATGACGGTCAGCGGCCCGATGTTCTTCGTCGGCCTGCGCTTTGCTGCGGCGGCGTTGTTCGTTGGCGCGATCTCGGCACGCGCGCTGTCGGGGCTGACCTTTACCGAACTCAAGGCGGGCGTACTGATCGGCGTCTCGATCATGCTCGGCTACGGCTTGCAGACCATGGGCCTGCAAACCATCAGCAGCAGCCAGTCCGCGTTCATCACCGCGCTGTATGTACCCTTCGTGCCGTTGTTGCAATGGCTAGTGCTTGGCCGTCGCCCCGGCCTGATGCCGAGCCTCGGCATCTGCCTGGCATTCCTTGGCCTGATGTTGCTGGCAGGGCCGGAAGGCGGCAGCTTGCACTTCAGCGAAGGCGAGATGGTGACCCTGGTCAGCGCCATCGCCATCGCCGGCGAGATCATCCTGATCAGCCGCTATGCCGGCCAGGTCGATGTGCGCCGCGTGACCGTGGTGCAGCTGGCCACCGCGTCGTTGCTGTCATTCCTGATGATCGTGCCGACCCAGGAGCGCCTCCCCGACTTCTCCTGGCTGTTGGTGATGAGTGCGGTGGGGCTCGGCGCCATGAGCGCAGTGATCCAGCTGGCCATGAACTGGGCACAAAAGTCGGTTTCACCCACCCGCGCCACGCTGATCTACGCGGGCGAGCCTGTGTGGGCCGGGATCGTTGGGCGCATCGCCGGCGAGCGTCTGCCCGGTGTGGCGTTGATTGGCGGGCTGCTGATCGTGATCGCCGTGGTGGTCAGCGAATTGAAGGTGCGCCGCCCCCGCGAAAGCGCCACAACGCGCGAAGCGCAGGAGGAAGCCGAGCACCAAACAGGCCTGTAAACCCGCCAACTCCAGCTATGCTTTGTAAAAAACTGTTATAAAAAAATACCTTGTAACACCGTATTTGTACGATTCTGCGACAGCTTGCGTGTTGGTGATCAACTGCTCGGCACGTATGATCCTTGGCAAACCTCTCCAGAATAGAACGCTATGTCCTTGATAGTGCTATTGCTTCTGCCGTTCGTGGGCAGTTGCCTGGCAGCCGTGCTGCCGCACAACGCACGAAACGCCGAGTCCATACTCGCCGGGCTTGTCGCCTTGGTCGGTACGGTCCAGGTAGCACTGCTGTACCCCCAAGTTGCCCACGGTGGCGTGATTCGCGAGGAATTCCTCTGGCTGCCCAGCCTGGGGTTGAACCTTGTATTGCGCATGGACGGCTTCGCCTGGCTGTTCTCGCTGCTGGTACTGGGCATCGGCACACTGGTGTCGCTGTACGCCCGCTACTACATGTCGCCGCAGGATCCGGTACCGCGCTTCTTCGCCTTCTTCCTCGCGTTCATGGGCGCCATGCTGGGCCTGGTGATCTCCGGCAACCTGATCCAGCTGGTGTTCTTCTGGGAGCTGACCAGCCTGTTCTCGTTCCTGCTGATCGGCTATTGGCACCACCGCGCCGACGCCCGCCGCGGCGCCTACATGGCGCTGATGGTCACCGGTGCCGGCGGCCTGTGCTTGCTGGTCGGGGCGTTACTACTGGGCCATGTGGTCGGCAGCTACGACCTGGACAAGGTCCTGGCTGCCGGCGACCTCATCCGCCAGCACGCGCTGTACCCGGTGCTGCTGCCTTTGATCCTGATTGGCGCCTTGAGCAAGAGTGCGCAGTTCCCCTTCCAGTTCTGGCTGCCCCACGCGATGGCAGCACCCACGCCGGTCTCCGCCTATCTGCATTCGGCAACCATGGTCAAGGCCGGGGTGTTCCTGCTGGCGCGGCTTTGGCCTGTGCTGTCAGGCAGCGAGGAGTG
Source organism: Pseudomonas sp. PAGU 2196 (assembly GCF_022179005.1). NCBI lineage: Bacteria > Pseudomonadati > Pseudomonadota > Gammaproteobacteria > Pseudomonadales > Pseudomonadaceae > Pseudomonas > Pseudomonas sp. PAGU 2196. The sequence continues at coordinate 10,100 of NZ_BNTL01000026.1, forward strand.
GTTCTGGATCGTCGGCGGCGCCGGCGCCATCACACTGCTGCTCGGCGCCTTCGCCGCGATGTTTCAGAACGACCTCAAGGGCCTGCTGGCCTACTCCACCATCAGCCACCTGGGCCTGATCACCCTGCTGCTGGGCCTCAACAGCCCACTGGCAGCGGTCGCCGCGGTGTTCCATATTCTCAACCATGCCACCTTCAAGGCCTCGCTGTTCATGGCCGCCGGCATCATCGACCACGAGAGCGGCACACGCGATATCCGACGGCTTAGCGGCCTGATCCGCCTGGTGCCCTACACCGCGACCCTGGCCATGGTAGCCAGCGCTTCGATGGCCGGCGTGCCGCTGATGAACGGCTTCCTGTCCAAAGAGATGTTCTTCGCCGAAACGGTATTCATCAGCTCCACCGCCTGGGTCGAAACCGCCCTGCCGGTAATCGCCACCCTGGCCGGTACATTCAGCGTGGCCTACGCCCTGCGCTTCACGGTCGATGTGTTCTTCGGGCCACCCGCCCAGGACCTGCCCCACACCCCCCACGAACCGCCGCGCTGGATGCGTGCGCCGGTCGAGTTGCTGGTGCTCACCTGCCTGGTGGTCGGTATTTTCCCCGCGCAGTCGGTAGGCCCGCTGCTGGCGGCGGCAGCCCTGCCGGTGGTGGGCGGTACGTTACCGGAATACAGCCTGGCCATCTGGCACGGCTGGAATGCACCCTTGATCATGAGCCTGATCGCCATGAGCGGCGGGATCGTGCTGTACCTGCTGCTGCGCAAGCAGTTGCGCCTGGGGCGTTTCCCTTATCCGCCGCTGATCGAGCGTTTCAATGGCAAGCGCCTGTTCGAGCATGGCCAGGTCCACCTGATGCTGCTGGCCCGGCGAATCGAAAACCTGCTGACCTCGCGCCGCTTGCAATCGCAGCTGTTCATGCTGGTGCTGGCGGCGTTTCTGGCCGGCCTCACACCCATGCTCTACAGCGGCCTGACCTGGGGCGAGCGCCCGAAAATTCCGGGCTCCGGTGTCTTTGTCGCACTCTGGCTGATCGCCATCGCCTGCGCCATCGGCGCCGCCTACCAAGCCAAGTATCACCGCCTGGCCGCCTTGATCATGGTCAGTGTCTGCGGCCTGATGACCTGCATCACCTTCGTCTGGTTCTCGGCGCCCGACCTGGCCCTGACTCAACTGGTTGTGGAAGTGGTCACCACCGTGCTGATCCTGCTCGGCCTGCGTTGGCTGCCGCGCCGTATCGAGGGCGTTTCGCCGCTGCCCGGCAGCCTGGAGCGCGCCCGCATGCGTCGCCTGCGCGACCTGTTGCTGGCCGTGCTGGTAGGCGGCGGCATGGCGATTCTGTCCTATGCCATGCTGACCCGGCCGACCCCCAACGACATTTCTTCGTTCTACCTAAGCCGCGCCCTGCCCCAGGGCGGCGGCACCAATGTGGTCAATGTGATGCTGGTCGATTTCCGCGGCTTCGACACCCTCGGTGAAATCACCGTGCTGGTCGCCGTGGCCCTGACCGTATTCGCCCTGCTGCGACGCTTCCGCCCCCCCAAAGAGAGCATGCAGCTGCCCGCCCAGCAACGCCAGCTGGCGCCCGACGTGGTCACTGACCTGATCAACCCGCGCCACGCTACAGACACCGCGCTGGGCTTCATGATGGTGCCTGCGGTGCTGGTGCGGCTGTTGCTGCCGATCGCCCTGCTGGTATCGATGTACCTGTTCATGCGCGGCCACAACCAGCCGGGCGGCGGCTTTGTCGCAGGCCTGGTGATGTCGGTGGCGTTCATCCTGCAGTACATGGTCGCCGGTACCCAGTGGGTCGAAGCGCAGATGAGCCTGCGCCCGCTGCGCTGGATGGGCACCGGCCTGCTCTGCGCCACCCTGACCGGGGTAGGCGCCATGCTGCTGGGCTACCCCTTCCTGACCACGCACACCGCCCACTTGCACCTGCCTGTGCTGGGTGATGTGCATGTGGCCAGCGCGCTGTTCTTCGACGTCGGCGTGTACACCGTGGTGGTCGGCTCGACCCTGCTGATCCTCACTGCCCTGGCGCACCAATCGGTGCGCGCCTACCGCCCGGGCAACCCGTCGAAATCCAGCCAAGCAGGAGCCGCCTGATGGAAGAAGTCATTGCAGTTGCCATCGGTGTACTGGCCGCCTCCGGGGTGTGGTTGATCCTGCGCCCACGGACCTATCAGGTGATCATGGGCCTGTGCCTGTTGTCGTACGGGGTCAACCTGTTCATCTTCAGCATGGGCAGCCTGTTCATCGGCAAGGAACCGATCATCAAGGACGGCGTCACCCAAGACTTGCTGCATTACACCGACCCGCTCCCGCAAGCCTTGGTGCTCACCGCCATCGTCATCAGCTTCGCCATGACCGCGCTGTTTCTGGTCGTGCTGCTGGCCTCGCGCGGCTTGACCGGTACCGACCACGTCGATGGCCGGGAGCGTGACGAATGAGTGGTATGAGTCAACTGATCGTCGCGCCCATCCTGCTGCCCCTCATCACGGCGGCAATCATGCTGTTGCTGGGCGAGAAACACCGGCGGATCAAGGCGCGGCTTAACCTGCTGTCCACCTTCGCTGGCCTGGCCATCGCGGTCAGCCTGCTGCTGTGGGTCCGTACCCAGGGCCAAGCCGAATCGATCGGTGTCTACCTGCCGGGCAACTGGCCTGCACCGTTTGGCATCGTGCTGGTGGTGGACCACCTGTCTGCCTTGCTGCTGACCCTGACCGGCATCATCGGCTTCAGCGCACTGCTGTTTGCCCGGGCCCGGTGGGACAGTGCCGGCGCCAGCTTCCACGCGCTGTTCCAAATCCAGCTGATGGGACTGTACGGTGCCTTCCTGACCGCCGACTTGTTCAACCTGTTCGTGTTCTTCGAGGTGCTGCTGGCCGCGTCCTACGGTTTGCTGCTGCATGGCTCGGGGCGTGCCAGGGTCAAGGCGGGCTTGCACTATATCGCCATCAACCTGTTCGCTTCGTCGTTGTTCCTGGTGGGCGCGGCGATGCTCTATGGCGTGACAGGCACCCTGAACATGGCCGACCTTGCGCTGAAGATCCCGCTGGTGCCAGAGGCCGACCGAGGCCTGCTGCATGCAGGCGCCGCCATCCTCGCCATGGCGTTTCTGGCCAAGGCCGGTATCTGGCCGCTGAATTTCTGGCTGGTGCCGGCCTACGCCTCGGCCAGCGCACCGGTTGCCGCGCTGTTCGCGATCATGACCAAGGTCGGCCTGTATGCCGTGCTGCGCCTGTGGACGCTGCTGTTCTCCGGGCAGGCCGGCGCCTCCGCGCAGTTTGGCGGCGAGTGGCTGGTGTACGGGGGGCTGGTCACACTGGCCGTGGCCGCGGTCTCGATACTGGCCGCACAGCGCCTGGAGCGCATGGCTGCCCTGAGCATCCTGGTGTCCGCCGGCACCCTGCTCGCGGCCGTCGGCTTTGCCCAGCCGGCGTTAACGGGTGCGGCCTTGTTCTACCTGGTCAACTCGACCCTGGCGTTGTGCGCGTTGTTCCTGCTCGCCGAACTGGTCGAGCGCTCGCGTTCAGCCAATGAAGCGCCGCTGGATGACGAAGAAGATGCCATGCCTTCGCCCCTGGAATCGCTGCACCCACCCAAGGGCATCAACCTCGATGATGAACAAAAGGTGGTGATCGGGCAGATCATCCCTTGGACCATGGCCTTCCTCGGCCTGAGCTTCATCGCCTGCGCGCTGCTGATCATCGGCATGCCGCCGCTGTCGGGCTTCGTCGGCAAACTCAACCTGATCAACGCGCTGTTCAACCCGCTGGGGCTGGGTATCGCGCCGGAGCAACCGCTGACAGCGGCAGGTTGGGGCCTGGTGGCACTGCTGGTGCTGTCCGGCATGGCGTCGCTGATCGCCTTCGGCCGCGTGGGCATCCAGCGTTTCTGGAAGCCCGAAGAGCGCCCCTCGCCGCTGCTGCGTCGTTATGAATGCCTGCCGATCGTCATCCTGCTGGGCCTGTGCATCATCCTCAGCCTCAAGGCCGAGCCGCTGCTGCGCTACACCCAGGACACGGCGGCCAGCCTGCAGGCACCCGACACCTATATCAAAGCGGTGATGGCCGCTCGGCCCATCCCCGGCCCGACCTCCCTCGACGTGGAGGTACTGCCATGAAGCGCCTGTTTCCCGCCCCACTGCTGTCGGTCTCGCTGTTCGGCCTGTGGTTGCTGCTGAACCTGTCGGTCAGCGCCGGCAACCTGCTGCTGGGTGCCATCCTCGGCATTTTTGCACCTCTGCTAATGGCCCCCCTACGCCCTCAGCACGCCCATGTGCAGCGGCCTTGGGTGATTGCCAAGTTGATTGGCCGGGTCGGCCTGGATGTGATCGTGTCCAACCTGTTGGTGGCCCGCGGCGTTCTGCGTGCAGGCAAGCAGCCGCCGCGCTCGGCATTCGTGCACATTCCGCTGGCCTTGCGCGATGCCCATGGCTTGGCTGCCCTGTCGATGATCACCACGGTGGTACCTGGCACGGTCTGGTCCGAACTGGCGTTGGACCGCAGCGTGCTGTTGCTGCATGTGTTCGACCTTGAGGATGAAGCCGCCTTCATCGAGCATTTCAAGCACACCTACGAACGCCCGCTGATGGAGATTTTCCAATGACAGGCCTGCTTGCCAACGCTGTACTCGCCAGCCTGTTCATCTTCGCCCTGGCCATGGCCCTTGCACTGATCCGGTTGTTCCGCGGCCCGTCCGCCCAGGACCGGGTACTGGCACTGGACTACCTGTACATCCTGGCCATGCTGACGATGCTGGTGCTGGGGATCCGTTATGCCAGCGACACCTACTTCGAAGGTGCCCTGCTGATTGCACTGTTCGGCTTTGTCGGCTCGTTCGCCCTGGCCAAGTTCCTGCTACGTGGTGAGGTGATCGAATGACCGAAGCGCTACAACTGCCCTTCTGGCTTGAACTGGTCACCGCTGCGCTGCTGCTGATCGGCAGCCTGTTCGCCCTGATCGGTGCCGTGGGCCTAGTGCGCCTGAAGGATTACTTTCAGCGCATGCACCCACCCGCGCTGGCCTCCACCATTGGCGCTTGGTGTGTTGCCCTGGCCTCGATCATCTACTTTTCGTGGCTTAAAGAAGGGCCCGTTCTGCACGCCTGGCTGATCCCGATCCTGTTGTCGATCACGGTGCCGGTCACCACACTCTTGCTGGCCAGGGCTGCGCTGTTTCGCAAGCGGATGTCCAAAGAGGCGGTACCTGAAGAAGTCAGTAGCGGCAGCGACCGCGGCCATTGACCGGTTGCAGCCTCAACCCTGGCTGAGGCGCTGCAGCTCACGCCGCACCATGGCGGCATACGGTGGCGGACTGAGTCGATAGAGCTCGCCTGCCACCCAGTTCAGCCAAGCGCCTTGCAGCGCTTCACGCCTGGCCAACAGCCGTTCGGCTTGCGCCAGCGCATCCGCCTGGTGCTGGTGATGAAACTCGGCACGCGACACAGGCGCGTTGTCGCGCTCGGTCATTCACTGGCCTTGAACGTGGTCAGCTCACCCTTGCGCCACTTCGCGACTTTGCCAGTCACTGCCTTGAGCAGCTTACCCAACCCTTCCTGCACTTGCTGTTGCGCGGCAAAGACCAGCATCACGCCATTGCCTTCGCGCAACACGACGCCCTCGCCTTCAGGCACGGAAACAAAGGCGTAGTCGCCAACACCGTAGACGTTGAACTTGATGTCTCGAAAGCGCATTTCCAGCTTGCCACCCTCGCGGCTGGGCAATACCGCAGCGCGGAAGTGATCGCCAACCTTCAGTTCCAGACGCTGTTTGTCATCGACCACCAATGCGCTTTCGGTGTCGATTTCGGCCATGTACAGGCCTTCAGGACTTTGTTCGGTGACATAAACAAAGCGGCCCTGGAACAGCTGGGCCAATTTACCGCGCAAATCGCCCAAGGCGAACAAGGCGTGGGTATCAAGTGTGCTGACTGCCAATGAAGTGATCCTCAATCGGTTACATCCCGCCCCCACACACGCTCGGTGAGGCACGGCCATTACATATCGATAGGCGAAAAGAGTAATAAAGCGATGCGCTGATGTCTGTATCCGCTGGCACTGCAGCCTGCAGGAATCTTTACTCTGGCTTGCCAGATATGGCCTAAGTGCAGGTTTTCGGCAAATTCCCAACGCGGGAAGCGTAATGCCTGACAACAAACCTGCCAGAAAAGATGCGATAGGTAGTTGCAGAGCGCTCGACAGAACGGGCTCTGAAATCCATCAGCGCATTACTGGGGAAGGAATATGCACGAAAACACCGAAATCCGTCGAGAGGCAAAGAACATTTCTTACATCGCCAGCACTCATGCAACGCCACGTTACGTTGTCATACCGGCAGGTATCCGCTTCTTTCATGTCACCGAAAGCGCCACGGGCCGGGTCAAAGGGTTTCGCTGCCGGCATCAGGACGCGTGTGAACTGGCCCGCCACCTGGAGCAATGACGGCCGTCAGGCGGCCAGGCCTTTTCTGAGTTGTTGCATCCAGGCCGCCTGACACTCCAGGGCCTCGTCACGGGTGGCGAACGCCGTGCCACGGCGCTCGCCATTGACCAGCACCACCCAACAAATACGCTTACCCAGCGCCTGCAGAGTGGCAGGTACCCCCGAGCCAATCATCACGGCTACATCGACACGGCTATTCATCATCCCCTCCGGAATTTAATTAGCACCCTAACGATAAAGCCATGATACGCCTGCCTGCACGCAGGAAACAGCGCATCTCGGTACAGCAGTGTTACGCCACAGGCAACAAATCTGGGCATATCACGTACAAACACAAAAAGCCCCAGGGACTGCTCCGTGGGGCTTCACGCACTGCGCGCGATCAGACCTGGCGCTGGTGGCGATCGAGCTGCTCGTGGCGTTCCTGGGCTTCGATGCAGTACTTGGTGGTCGGGCTGATCAGCAAACGCTTCAGGCCAATCGGCTCACCACTGTCATCGCACCAGCCGAAGCTCTCGTCGGCGATACGGTCCAGCGCCATTTCAAGCTGTGGCAGCAAACGCTGGTCGCGGTCGATGGCATTGACCAACCAGCTACGCTCTTCTTCTACCGAAGCCACGTCAGCAGGGTCCGACGGAGTGTCCAGGCCCTCGATGGTGGCACGGCTCAACTCGATGCGCTCATGGGTTTCGACTTTCATCGACTGCAGCAGGCCAGTGAAGAAGGCGAGCTGATCAGCGTTCATGTAGTCATCGGCCGACATGGCCAGCAACTGTTCCTTGGTCATCGATTTCTCTATGAAAAATGTGCATTTGGGCGATTCGGGTGCCGCCGACGCCAGTGCATCGGCAGCGGAATTCTTCAAGCGCCAACCGGCACTCTTTTACAGGGGGCGGCAGTCTAAGGCGCCACGTCGCGTGGAGCAACTGCAATCGGAGGCGAATTTGATTCGATTGACCAGAATCCGCTGGTCGGTGCTCGGGTGGCAGGGGTTGCGGGCGCGTCTGGGCTGACAGGCGCCTGCCTTGGGTTATGCAGCGGCCATGAGATAGAGCGCCGCTCGCGCGGCGCTTCGCAGCACAAGGCTGCTCCACATCTATTTCGGGCCAGTCACGCCTGTGAAGGCGGGTTCAACGATCCTTGAACTGTGCCTCGCGCTTGGCGATAAAAGCGCTCATGCCTTCCTTCTGGTCTTCAGTGGCAAAGGCCGCATGGAACACCCGACGCTCGAAACGCACCCCCTCACTCAGGGTCACTTCAAAGGCCCGGTTGACACTTTCCTTGACCATCATGCTCACCGGGATCGACTTGCTGGCGATGGTCGCCGCCACCTTCAAGGCTTCTTCGACCAGCTCAGCCTGCGGCACCACGCGCGCCACCAGCCCCGCACGTTCGGCCTCCTCGGCGCCCATCAAGCGCCCTGTCAGGCACAGTTCCATGGCCTTGGCCTTGCCCACCGCGCGGGTCAGCCGCTGGGTGCCGCCCATGCCCGGCAACACCCCAAGGTTGATCTCAGGCTGGCCGAACCGGGCATTGTCCGCTGCCAGAATGAAGTCGCACATCATCGCCAGCTCACACCCGCCGCCCAGGGCAAACCCGGACACGGCCGCAATGATCGGTTTGCGCCGATTGGCAATCCGGTCTGCGTCACTGAACAGGTCGTCGACGTAGATCTGAGGGTACTGGAGGTCGGCCATTTCCTTGATATCGGCACCTGCGGCAAAGGCCTTGGCCGAGCCGGTCAGCACCACGCAGCCGATGTTCGGGTCACGCTCGAGTTGGTCCAGGGCCTGGTTGATCTCGCCGACGATCTGCGCATTGAGCGCATTGAGCGCCTGCGGCCGGTTGAGGGTGATCAGGCCGACCTTGCCATGGATGTCCAACAGGATGGTTTCGAATGCCATGCAGACTGCTCCTTCAAAGATTGCGCGCAATGACCATGCGCTGAATGTCGCTGGTGCCTTCGTAAATCTGGCAGACCCGAACGTCGCGGTAGATCCGCTCCAGCGGGAAGTCACTCAGATAGCCATAACCGCCCAGGGTCTGCAAGGCGTCCGAACAGACCTTTTCGGCCATTTCCGAGGCAAACAGCTTGGCCATCGACGCCTCCGTCAAGGCCGGCCGCCCGGCATCACGCAAGGCAGCGGCGTGCAGCACCATCTGCCGCGCCACGGCAATGCGCGTGGCCATGTCGGCCAGGCGGAAGGCCACGGCCTGGTGCTCGATCAACGGCTTGCCGAAGCTCTGCCGCTCTTTGGCATAGTCGCGGGCCACCTCGAAGGCCGCCCGGGCCATGCCGACCGACTGCGACGCAATGCCAATACGGCCCCCTTCAAGGTTGGCCAGGGCGATCTTGTAACCCTGCCCCTCTTCGCCCAGGCGATTGGCGACCGGCACCCGCACATTGTCGAAGACAATCTGGCAGGTGTCCGAGGCATGCTGGCCGAGTTTGTCTTCGACCCTGGCAACCTGGTAGCCCGGCGAATCGGTCGGCACGATGAACGCCGTGATGCCACGCTTGCCCGCCTCCGGGTCGGTGACGGCGAAGACGATGACCACGCCAGCATTCTGGCCGGAGGTAATGAACTGCTTGCTGCCGTTGAGCACGTAGTGGTCGCCGTCCAGGCGTGCGCGGGTCTTCAGGCTGCTGGCATCGGAGCCGGCCTGGGGCTCGGTGAGGGCGAAGGCGCCGATCATCGCGCCGCTGGCCAGCGGCGCCAGAAACTGCTGCTTCTGCTGCTCGGTGCCGAATTTCAGGATGGGCACGCAGCCCACCGAGTTGTGCACACTCATGATGGTCGAACAGGCACCATCGCCTGCGGCAATTTCTTCCAGGGCCATGGCGTACGCCACATAGCCCGTGTCACTGCCACCGTACTGCTCAGGCACCAGCATGCCGAACAGGCCCAGGGCAGCCATCTCGTCGATGGCTTCACGCGGGAAGCGGTGGGCCTTGTCCCATTGCTCAGCGAACGGGCGCAGGCGCTCCTGGGCAAAGTCACGCACGGCGTCGGCGATCTGTTGTTGCTCGTCAGTTACCAACATGGTTCACCTCAATACAAGCATTCGACGGCCATGGCCGTGGCCTCGCCACCGCCGATGCAGATGGCCGCCACGCCGCGGCGCAGGTTGTTCTGGCGCAGGGCCGACAGCAAGGTCACCAAAATGCGCGCGCCCGAGGCGCCGATCGGGTGGCCCAAGGCGCAGGCACCGCCATGGATATTGACCTTGTCGTGTGGCAGGTCGAGGTGTTTCATGGCCGCCAGGGTCACCACGGCAAACGCTTCGTTGATCTCGAACAGGTCCACCTCGGCCAGGTTCCAGCCGGTGCGCTTCATCAGTTTGTCGATGGCCCCGATCGGCGCGGTGGGGAACAGCGCGGGCGCATCGGCGAAGGCCGCATGGCCATGGATCACGGCCAAAGGTTTCAAACCGCGCTTTTCGGCTTCGCTGCGGCGCATCAGCACCAGCGCAGCAGCGCCGTCGGAAATCGAGCTGGCGTTGGCGGCCGTCACCGTACCGCCTTCACGGAAGGCCGGTTTAAGCTGCGGGATCTTGTCCAGGCGCGCCTTGGGTGGCTGCTCGTCATCCTTGATGACGCGTTTTTCCTTGCCCTCAGTGACTTCCACCGGAACGATCTCGGCGCTGAAACGGCCCTGCTTGATGGCGTCCTGGGCACGGGTCAGCGAGCTGATGGCAAAGGCATCCTGGGCTTCGCGGCTGAAAGCGCCAGCCTGGGCGCAATCCTCAGCGAAGGTGCCCATCAAACGGCCCTTGTCGTAGGCGTCTTCGAGGCCATCCATGAACATATGGTCGATGATCTTGCCATGGCCCATGCGGTAGCCACCGCGGGCCTTGTCCAGCAGGTAGGGCGCGTTGGTCATGCTCTCCATGCCGCCCGCCACCACCACATCGGCGCTGCCGGCCAGCAGCAGGTCATGGGCCATGATCGCGGCCTGCATGCCCGAGCCACACATCTTGTTCAAGGTGGTGCAGGTGGTGTGCTTGTCCAAGCCGGCGCCCAGCGCTGCCTGGCGCGCGGGGGCCTGGCCCAGGCCTGCCGGCAGCACACAACCGAACAGTACTTGTTCGACGCTGGTGGCCTCGATGCCGGCGCGCTCGACGGCGGCGCGGATCGCTGCGGCACCCAACTGCGGTGCGGTGAGGCTCTTGAGGTCGCCCTGCAGGCCGCCCATGGGCGTGCGCACGGCGCTGACGATGACAATTGGGTCGTTGGCGAGGGTCATGTTCATTACTCCTTACTTGGCAGCCATGCGCAGCGCGCCGTCGAGGCGGATCACCTCGCCGTTGAGCATGCTGTTCTCAATGATGTGGCGGGCCAGTGCAGCGTATTCCTGAGGGCGGCCCAGGCGCGGCGGGAACGGCACCCCAGCGGCCAGCGAGTCACGCACTTCCTGGGTCATGCCGGCCATCATCGGGGTTTCGAAAATGCCCGGGGCGATGGTCATCACGCGGATGCCGAAACGCGCCAGCTCACGGGCCGTTGGCAGCGTGAGGCTGGCAATGGCGCCCTTGGAGGCCGCGTAGGCGGCCTGGCCGATCTGCCCGTCATAGGCAGCGATAGAGGCGGTATTGATGATTACCCCGCGCTCGCCATGCTCATCCGCCGGCCCCTCGGCCATCGCTGCTGCAGTCAAGCGCAGCAGGTTGAAGCTGCCGATCAGGTTGACGTTGATGACCTTGGCGAAACTGGCCAGGCCATGCGGGCCTTGCTTACCCAGGACTTTCTCGGCGCCGACGATACCGGCGCAGTTGACCAGCCCATGCAGGCTGCCAAACGCGCTGACGGCGGCGTCGACCGCAGCCGTGGCGGCCTGCTCGTCGCTGATGTCGGCGACCGCGAAGCGGGCATTGTCGCCCAGCTCGCGCGCCTTGGCCTCGACCGCCTGGGCATTGAGGTCGACCAGCATGACCTTGGCACCGGCCTCGATCAGCATCTGTGCGGTGGCGGCACCCAGCCCAGATGCGGCGCCACTGACGATAAAGTGTTTGTTGGCTATTTGCATGGTGTCCTTCCTTTAGGCACTGGCGTGAGCGGCCAGTTGGACCTGTTGTTTGGCGATTTCCTGGTTGCGCAGGATGAAGCGTTGCAGCTTGCCGCTCGGGGTCTTGGGCAGCTCGCTGACGAATTCGATTTCACGGGGGTAGGCGTGGGCGTACAGCCGCTTGCGCACGTGCTGGCGCAGGGTTTCTTCCAGCTCGGGGGTGCCCTCCACGCCTTTGGCCAGGACGACGAACGCTTTGATCAGCTCGGTGCGTTCAGGGTCGGGCTTGCCGACCACAGCCGCCTCGACCACCGCCGGGTGCTCGATCAGCGCGCTCTCCACGTCGAAGGGGCCAACTCGATAGCCGGAGGTGGTGATCACGTCGTCGCTGCGGCCCACGAAGCTGATGCTGCCATCGGCATTGAGTTCGACCGTGTCGCCGCTAAGGTAATACTTACCGACGAAGGCTTTGGTCGGCACGCCGTGGTAGCCACCAAACCAGCACAACGGCGACTGCTCGCGGTCCACGGCGAGGATGCCGGGCTGGCCAGGCGGCAGCTCCGCGCCCTGCTCGTCCAGCACCACGATGCGGTGCCCAGGGATGGCAAAGCCGGCAGACCCCAGGTGCACCGGGTGCTCCAGGCCATGGTGGTTGCACAGCACCATGCCCAGTTCGGTCTGCCCATAATGGTCATGGATGGTTACCCGTAGCTCGTCGGCGAACCAGCGGATCACCTCTGGGTTGAGCGGCTCGCCGGCGCTGCTGACCACCCGCAGGCGGCCTTTGATCGGTGCCGAAAATTCGCTGCCTGCCGCGATCAACAGGCGGTACGCGGTCGGCGAGCCGGCCAGGTTGGTGATGCCAAACTGGTCGATGATCCGCGCGCAGCTTTCAACGCTGAACGGGCCATCGTAGAAGGTGGTGGCATGGCCCAGCGCCAGCGGGCCGGTGACCGCGTAGTAAAGCCCATAGGCCCAGCCCGGGTCGGCCAAGTTCCAGAAGTTGTCTTCCGGCCGCAGGTCGATGGCGTCGCGCATGTAACCCTGGAAGGCAACGATCGCGCGCAGCGGCACTTCGAGGGGTTTGGCCGGGCCTGTAGTGCCGGAGGTGAACATCAACAGGAAAGGGTCATCGCCCGAGCGCATGACCGGCGGGCAGTGCTCGGCGGCGCCGTCCAGGCTCTGCTGAAAGTCCAGCTCACCGGCGCGGGCCTGGACGCTGATGATCGTTGGGCAACCGTGCACCTCATCCAGCTTGGCGCGGTTCTGGCTGTCGGTGACCACCACCTTGGCCCCGGACTGTTCCAGGCGATGCTCGATGGCCTTGGGCCCGAACGCAGTAAACAGCGGCTGATAGACAGCACCCAGGCGCCACGTGGCAAGGATGGTCACCAGCAGCTGTGGGGTACGCGGCATCAGGCCGGCAACGCGGTCTCCCGCTTTTACACCCTGGGCCTTGAGCACGTTGGCAAAGCGCGCGGCCTGCTCGCACAGCGTATCGAATGTGAACGGCTGGCTTTCGCCGTCACGGTTCACCCACAGCAGGGCAAGCTTGTCGCTGCCCACATGGCGGTCGCAGCATTCGACGCAGGCGTTGAGCGCAGACAGATCGCCCTGCAGGGCATCAGCGGCGGCCTGGGCGTGGTCGAAGGCACGAGCGGCCTCGGCGTAGTTACGCATCATCAGACTCCTGGCTTTTTATTGTTGGAGTGCACCCGTTATCTGATGATGGTGTCGCTACACCTGCCGCTCGGCAATGGCCTAACTGCTCAATCGTGATGAGCGGTTTGGCCTGAGGCCTGTTCGCTCAGGGCCTTGCGCGTCATGCGCAGGATCAGCCGCCGTTCAGCCTCATCGTATGCATTCTGGATCTGCCTCCCACGCCCTGCATCGAGTGGGCTTTCTGCCTCCATTTGCTCATCGAACGGTTGCCTGATCTGGACGAATTCATCGTCATGGCGTGCCCGCAGGTATTTGACCCAGAAATTCCGATCACTGATGTAACTCACCAATGCATCGGTACTTTCCGCCCAACGCACTGAAGCTGCAGCATTGTCGAGCTGCTGCTGGTTGACGCCACCCAGTGCCTCGAACTGCATGGTTTTTGGCTGCCCCGGAAGCTTCAACACACGCGCCAGCCCAATTCGGTAAGCCAAGCTGACCTCGATCTCATCCACGCTGTCACGGGCGCGCTGTGCCGCATCAGCCTCTACCAGGCCAACATTGCGCAACCTGTCCTCTTCCAGCGCCACGCGTCGCTCGATGTCCATGCGTGCCTGTACCTCGACTTGATCCAGACGGAACAAGCCTGTGGCCAGTTCAAGCAAGGCGCTTTGCTGCGCCGGCTCTCCTTCGGCGCGCATCGCCTGCGCCACCATCACGCCCACCTCCTGCGCACTGAAACACGAGATCACGCTGTCCACACAGCCACGTGAAGAGGCCGTTTCGAACAGCTCATCACGCAAGGCAGCATCCTCGCTGGCCGCCGCGATCACCGTCCATACTCGGCGCGCCAGGTCCTGCGGCTCGCGCCGAAAGTCGCTGGTTAGGGTCAATGCCCTGAGCAAACTGAAAAACTCAGAACTTTCATTCAATGCTTGCAAGGCATCCCACTGTCGCTCACGGCCTGCCCTGTCAGGCGCTTCCAGCTGTTGCAGCCAGTCACCGCGGGCTTGGGCAAAGTTTTCGGCAGGCTCCGGCGACAGGGCTGGCATCGAATTAAAGGCATGAAGACGCTCGCGATCGGCCAGCGCCAGCGGGTTGTTATCCAGCAGTAGTGCACGGCGAAGCTGCAAAGGCGCGTCATACAAACTCAGCCTCAGGTGCGCGATGTGATTGTCACGCAGGTTGGCAGATTCCAGTTGCACGCACCGCTCAAGCCCCACGGGCACGCTCTGCAGGTTGGTCCGCCGCACGTTCAGCACTCTAAGGTGCGTCAACTCACCCAATTGCAGGCTGACGCTACCCAAACGGTTGAAGCTCAGGTCCAGCGTATCCAATTGCGACAATCCTCCCAGGCAGGTCGCCACCGCCTCGCTCATGCGGATCCGGTTATGCGACACGCGCAAGCTGGTCAGCTGGTTCAACTCGCCGATCTCCGCCGGCAGCGTAGTCAGGGCATTGTTGCTGAGGTTGAGCAAGCGCAACCCCGTAAAGCAGCGTAGAAAACCTTGCGGCAGCGTCTGCAGCCGCAGGCCGATCAAGCCCAGGTCGTTGACATGCCCAAACTGCGTGCCGACAGGCAATGTGGGCAAACTACCGACCTCAATCCCAACCAGGCTCAAGCGCCGATACTCCCGATTCGCGCCTTGGGCATCGATGCGTAACCCTTCCAGGCGCCAACTGCGGCGCAACGTGGCGGCCACGTGATGACGCGCGCCACGCACGTTGCCGGGCGGCACGTCCAACATCCAGGCATGCAGAGCCCGGTCCATTCCCATATATTCCCTGTATAGCCGGATCATCGCGGCATAAGCGGTCTCCGGCGACTCGAGCAATACCGACACGTAGCGGTCCACTTCCAGTGCGCGGAAAGATGGGAACAAATCCCCTACCGCTCCGACCAGGTCTTGCCGGAGCGAATCAGGCAGGTCATCACGCCCATTGAGCAGGTAACCGATTCGCCCATCGGCAAGCCGTCGCAAAGGACTGCGCGAAGGTTTGATCTCGCGCAACCCGACGAGGTCGGCCTGCGCCTGACGCTCGCGAGGTAGCCAGCTACGCAGCGCATTGCGGATTTGCTCAGGGGCCTGGCTGCCATCCCAGGTCAGGCGAGCAAGATCACGAGGGGCCAGGCGCCTGGCCACTACTTCGGCGATATCGACGGGGTCCCCCAGGTCGACCTCCAGCTCACGCCCCTGCGCGTCATAGCACTTGAAGCCGCCAGGGCGCTTCACCACTACCGTGGTGACATATTCCGAGCTCTTGTCCGGGTGCAACTGCGCCAACATCCGGCCAACATCCGAGTCTTCGCGCAACTCCAGGTCGACCGCCCCGCTCAGGTTGGCCTGCTGGCGCAACAGCGCAAACACCAACTTGACCGTATCGGGGTGATAGCTGCCCTTGAGGTACAGGCCTTCACGCATGCGCGTCAGCCGCGCCAATTGCAAATGCTCACGGGCCCTTTCCGCGACGGGTAATGGTATGCGGTCTTCCCTGAGCATCCATTGGCGCTCGGTGTCTGTTGCCGACCTGAGCACATCAAGGGCGTAAGCGTCAGGCAGACCGTTAAAGTCCCTCTGGATCAACGGCAACAATGGGTCTGTTGCCAGGTATTGGCGCGAAAAATGCTCAAGCAGTTGCTCCCTCAAATCTGCCGCGTCATCCAGCAGTTCCAGGCGTTGCTCCTCCAAAGACAACGCCTCGATGCGCAAGCTCTCCATGCACCACTGCCACAGCGGGGCATCTGCGGGTTGGCCTTCGGCCAATTGCGTGAAGAACACCTCGATTCGCGCCTCAACAGCAAACCGTTCGACCGTGTCACGCAACGCCACTGGTAACGGCCGAGCCTCCACCAACAGCCCGCGCAGGTGTTCCTGGTCGACATCGGCCACCTTGAGGATCTGCCCGATCCTTTGCTCGCTCAGCGCTGCCGCCGGCGGCCAAAGACGCCCCAACAGTAGCCCCTCCCCTTGCCATGCCAGTGGTCGCTCGGTCGGCAAGCGCCAGCTACGCTCGCCGTTAAATTCCAGTACAGGGCCGAAGCTTGCCTCACGCTGCGGGTGGCGCAGCTGCCAGGCACTGCGCCCAGGCACCGGCCTGACTTGGTAGTAGGTATCGCCGTTGCGCCACCAGCGCCCCTCCCCCTTGGCGAGCAAGCCATTGTCCAGCGCCTGTAGGTCGGTGGGCGGCGCCTTGTCCTCGAAATGGCTGACATCCCCGTTCCAGAGGCGTGGCTCTGCCGCATCGTTGAGCACCGGCAACAATTGATCGACCTGCACGCTGCGGGTGAAGCCTCGGGCGACCACGGCTGTACCGCCAGCCAAGGCAGCGCCGACCGCCAGCGTTTCAGCGACGCCCAGCAGGTGCTCGATGGCTTCATGGCGATGCCCCTGATGCCAGTCCTCGACCCCCTCGCACACCTCCTTCAGCGTCTGGCCGATCATGTCGGCCGCCAGCACCTCACCGATCACAGGCACGAACAGGCCGGCCAGGTTGAGCAGGCCCATCCCTATCGCTTCCAGCGTTTTCAGGCGTTGGGCGCTGACACGGGCATCGACCTGCGCGGTGGGCACCGCGATAAACCCCGCGTTGTCGCGAATCTGCTGCAACTGCTGGGCTGCCAATGTCGCGAACAACGCCTCATGGATCGCCTCGCAATCGCACTGGGCATCGGTCTTTTTATCGGCCAGGCGTTTGCTCAAGGTGGTGAGGTACTCAGGCCGGTCGGCTAACGCGATGCGCTGGCTAAATGCCCGCTGATAGCCGGGCTCGCGCAAACGCCTGCCAAGGTCCAGGCTGGCCTCGCGCCAAGTGCCATAGGCACGCAGCGACTGTTCAGGGTCGTCTGGCAGATACAGGATGACACCGGTCACGACGGAAGACCCAGTACCGACCAAGGGGGCGACATTCCTGCACTCGAATGCCATTGCGCCCTCCACCCGACAGCCCAGAACTGTCAACGCCCCTACATAGGCGCGGTTGCTGCGGGCGTGAGTCGGTGGCTTGCCTTGCAAGACCCGCCGCAACATCGCCAGGTCATCGTCCGGTAGCTGCTCTTTCAACGCCGCGATTTCAATCGCCAAGGCCAGTTGCAAGCGCTTGTCCTCGGCAATCAGGGCCATGCAGTCGGCATCGAGCAGCGTGTCGAGGTGCTGCTGGTACTGCTTGCCAATATCCAGCGCCCGGCACGTCTCGACCAGCGTGTCACCCGAGGTGGTCAGCACCTCCTCCGCCTCGCCCGTCGCTGAATCGTCCGGGTACACCAAACCAGTATCTGGATAAAACGACTCCCCGGCCTTGAAGTTCTGCATAAGTCTCTGCAATGCCGGCTGGCGCAGGTAGTAGGGTTCGAACTGCTTGGCTGGCGCATCGTCGACTTTCTTGAAACGCTGCTCTCGCCATTGCGCCTTGGCCAGCGTGATGCTCAGTGCCATGGCGACGCGCAAGCGCTCTTGCAGCAACGCGGTGGCGAACGCATCGATCGGCTGCAGCCGGGCAAACGTCTGCTGAATCTTCTGTTGGCTCTGGATGTGCGCGTCGAAGCTGCTGCGCAGGGCCAGCAACTGTTGGTGATCAGCGTTTTTCAGCCAGTCGGGCAGCGTTTGCGCGATGAACGCATCGGTTGCCTGTTGGCGTGGGAGGTCTGGAGTCGGTTCGGTCATGGCGGTGATCACAGTGGTGGATGAGCCGCTAACTCTGCGGCCCTCCACACCCTGCCTGAACCCGGAAAGCCGCCCCTTCAGGCACGCTCAAGGGCTGATAGCGTAGCTAGCGTCAGCCCTGGCGGGCCAAGTGGGTCCTCAGCTCGAAGCGCGTCAGTGCCACGCTGTGACGCTGCATGGCCGACTCATGCTCGATTTCCAGATTTTCCAAGGCCTGCGCACGCACTGGCGCAGGTGCGTCTGGCTGCTCGGTATGGAGCCGGCGGACACGCTCACCATGAGCACGCTCCAAGGCGAGAAAATCTTCCGCATGCTGGCTGCGCAAGTAGCGCTGCCAGAAGCCTCGCTGGCTCAAGTCGTCGGCGAACGTCTCGATATCGCCCACCCGTTCGATACGTTGCCTGGTATCGTCTATCGATGCCTCACTGACACCCAGCGCCTCGGCGTCACGCAGCGTTCGGGGTTGGCCAGGCAGGTTCAGGGCCTCCCTCAGCCTGACGCGATAGAGCAAGTCGATGTCCCGGACATCGACATCCTCCAAGCCCATCATCGCGGGGTTAGCCAACCGGGCGATTTCCCGCTCCTCATTCACGTGTGCGGCCGTCTCCCGTGCAATCACTGCCAGGAAGTCCAAACGGAACAGGCTGAGCCCCAGGCCGATATGCTCGTTGATGCGCTCGAGCCGGTGGGCATTTGCCGCAGCACGTGCCTGCAAGCTATGCAGCTGCATCCGGCTGAACACATCCACTACTCGTCTCTCGTCCGAGGGCGTATCGCCAGCCTGCTCGAATACGGCATCGCGCAGCGTGTCACTGAGGTGCATCTCCTCCAGCAGTGACCACACCTGTCTGGCGATATGCGGGCGTGCCTGCTCGTAATCCGAGGCATGCTCCAATTGCCCTAACAATTGAACGAACGCGTCGCTGTTGCGATGCGTCGCTATTGCTGCCCATGCCAAGCCCCGCTCGGCCTGCAGTGATTCAGGCGAGGCCTGAAGCCACAGGTCGCGCACGTAGGCGGGGTCCACATCGGCCTCCGGGACTTCGGGTATCGAGTCTGGCGCGTAAAGGGCCATGACTTGGCGGTTGCTCAAGCGGTTGCGCGCCACCAGGAACACCTGCCGGAAGGCTTGCGGCATCTGCAGTGTTTCATCAGCCACCGCGCTGAGCTGGTTGTCACGCAGGTCGACCACTTGCAGGTTCTGGCACAGCTCGATGTACTGCGGCCAGATACCGAGCCGACAATGTCGCAGGTTCAAGTGCATCAGCTGCTGCAGCCGATTGAAGCGCAAGTGCAGCGCCCCCAGCGGGTTGTAGCTCAGGTCCAGCCGTGACAGTTCGGACAGCCCGGCAAGTGTCTCGACAGCCGACGCATTCAGGCGAATCAAGTTGCGCGCCAGCCGCAGTGTCCGTAACTGGGGCAAGTAGCTGAGCCCGGGCGGAACACTCAACAACCGGTTACCACTGAGGTTCAGGTAGTTCACGTGGGTGAAGCTGTGCAGAAAGTCACTCGGCACACTGCTGATGGCGGTGTCGTTAATGACCAGCGACGTCACGAAGCGAAATTGCACATGCCCCGGCAGTGCCGGCAGGCTGGCCAGTTCGCCGAAGCCCAGTGACAAGCGATCCCCTTGTCCACGCCAGGCACGGAGCACCCGATCGGCAATCAACTGCCGACTGGCCCGCCTGCTGTTGTTGAACTCTGCGGATACCCAACGGTTGACCGCCCGATTCAATTGCTCATGGTCATCCTGCAAACCTGCCAGCCGTGCAAACGGCATGTCCTCGCTCTGCAGCAGATGCTCCAGCTCCTGGTTCAGTTGGTTGTCGTCCAGGCCCGGGAAAAGCCGGCGCAAGCCGGTGAGCAAGGTTTGCCGCGGTGTCTGTACCACCGCACCACGGCCGCTGAGCAGATAGCCCACGCGGCCATCGGCCAGGCGCTGGCCCGGGTTGAACCAGCGCTGTTGCGGCGTCCACCCTAGCAGCGCCACACAATCCTGGTGTGAGGCTGGCAACTGTGCTCGCAGCTTTTCTCGCAAGGCCAGGGCGGGGTCATTTCCTTCAAGGCGGAGTGCTTGCAACTGGGCTGGCGACAACGCCGCGACCAAGGCTTCGAAAACCGTGGCAGGCACCGGATGGGGCTGTGCCAGGGCTTGCCCTTGCGCATCGTACAGGTGGAAATGCCGATCGATGCGAACCAACTGAACACGCGCCGTTTCCTGGCCCTCTGGAACAAAGCTGGCCACCAGCCGGCCCTGCGGCGTCGCCTCGCGCACCTGCAGCGCAAGCCCGGCGGGCCACGCTGGCAGCTTGCGCAGCAAGGCGACGGCAAGCTCATCGGTTTCGCTGCAACTGGCACTGGCCAGGTAGAAACCTTCGATGGCACGGGTCAGGCGTGCGGCGCGCAGCAGCGCTCGCGCTTTGCTGGCCAGTGGCAGTGGTAAGCGCTGCTCGCGACGGGCAATGGCATACTCGACTGCACTGCAGTCTTTCAAAACCTCAGGAATGTAACCCTTCGGCAAACCTGGGAACTCGCGCAACACCAGGCCGGCCACCGATGCTGCAGAGCGCGGGGCATAGGCCAAATGTTCGAACGCACGCCAACGCATGCCCGGTAGCTGTTGCAGCAACCTGTCGCGCAGGCCGGCTGGGGGGCCTGCCACTTCACGCTGCGCGCTTAGCCAGGTCAGCAGCTCTTCATCACGGGGGAGGCGCGTTTCGTTGCGTAAATGGCGAGCAAAGGCCTCGATACGTGCGTCCGCAGCAAAACGGCGCAGCGTGTCGGCGAGGGTGATGGGGGCCGTACGGTTCTCCACCAACACACCGCGCAGCTCATCCTGGTCGATACCGGCCACCTTCAGGATCTGCTCGGCCGTCTGCCTGTCGACGGGCGGGTCCTGTGGCCACAGGCAATCGAGCATGCGGGCGCTGTCGTCCCACGCCAGTGGCGGGTCGAGCTGCAAGCGCCAGCCGCGCTCGCCGTTATGCACCAGCGCCGGCCCATAAGCACTGTCGTCCAGCGGATGGCGCAAGCACCAAGAACCGTTGGCCACAGGGCGATGCACTTCGTAATAACGGGCCTGCAACCGCATCCAGCGGCGCTTGCCCGCGCCATACAGGCCATCAGGCTGCAGGCTTCGGTCTTCAGGGGTTGTTTCATATGGGGCCAAGTCGTTGTTCCAGAGCCGCACCTGCTGCGTGCCCAGCGCGACGGGTTCGAGCTTGTCGACGAACACACTGCGCACCACCGCCACCCCGGCGACCGTGGCGCCGGTGAGCGCCACCACCTCGGCGACGCTGAGAAAATGCTGCAGCGCCTCATGCTGATGGCCCCGCGACCAATCCCTGACGCCCTCGAACACCTCAGACAAGGTCTGTACCACCAGTTGCCCCAACAGCAACGCGCCCACTGCTGGCACGAACAGCCCGGCCAGGTTGACCACGCCGGCACCCAGCGCCTTCCACATCTGCCGGCTGTGTTCGGCTGCAGCCTCGTCGACGTCGGCAGTAGGCACGAGCAGCAACCGGGCATCGGCTTTCGCTTGTAGCACTTGCAGCCGGGCTAGCGTAAGGAAGGCGTCCTCGACCATTTCACCCCGTGTCAGCGACAGGTCCGGCTGCGTGTCCTGCAAGCGCAAGCTGAGGGTCTGCATAAACCCAGGACGCTGCTTCAGGCTCACTTGCTGCGCCAACGCCTGTCGAAAGCCCGCTTGCTGCAACTCGACGGCAAGCTTCTGCTGCATCTCGGTCATCGAGCCATAGCGGCGCAAGGCGTAATGCGAATCGCCAGGCAGGTACAGCAGCACGCTCTGGCTGACGTTGGCGGGTGTACGCAGCTCTATCAACAAAGTATTGGAAAGTGTCTGCCCGAGCATCTCGAGCGTGCTGACACTGTGAGGTTTGGGCTGCCCATAGGTATTCGGGGAAAACGCCGCAATCTCGCGCAGGGCGGCATGCTCCCACGGGCTAAGGTGCCCTTTGAGCGCCGCAAGCTCAGTGGCCAGACTGAAGCCGCTGCGTTTATCTGCGCCAAGCAAGTTCAGGTTCTGTGGGTTGTAGACCTGGTCTAGTTCATCCTGGTAGCGCCTGCCTACGTCCAGTTGTCGATAGCGTTCGAGAAACGCATCATCGGCTTCCAGCAGCAGGGAAGTGCTCCCTTCAAAACCCAGGCCCTTGCTCAGTACAACATCAGCACTGGCTTGCAGGCCCTGCATCAGGCGGGCCAGAGCAGGTTCGTAGGTGTACTTGCGGGGGTAGACAAACCTATTCAAATTCGGCTGGGCTACGTTGACCACTTTGATCCAGGACAGATCAGCCAAGCGCACGTCGTGGGGCACGTTGTCCGGCAGCAACGTTTGAAAATGTGTTTCGGCAAATTGCCGCAGCGCAGGCAAGCCACCTATTGCCTCATGCAGTTGATCTTGGCTGTTCTTGTGCTCACTGAAACGGCTGCGTAGCGCATTGATCTGCGCCCGCGTGGCGCGCTTTAGCCAGTCGGGTAACTGGCCCTTGATGAAGTCATCCGTTGCAGTCGACAGCTTCGCTTGCACGGCAGGCGATTGCTGAGTGGCAGTTGGCGTGGGCATGGCGGTTCCAGTGGTAGGCGATGGACCGTACATGCTTGTGCCTGTATGCCCAGTCCATCAGCTGGAAACGCTTCAATCATCGCCCTGGCCTTCTGCCTGGATCAACGCCCGATAGTGCCCCGGGTTACAACCAAACCACTTGCGAAAAGCCTTGTAGAACGAACTGCTGTCGGCAAACCCCAGCCGCTCAGCGATTTCGCCCAGGGCCGGCTCCGTTTGCGCCAGCCAGGCGATGGCCAGCTCACGGCGGGCGCTGTCCTTGAGCCGCTGATAAGTCTGGCCCTCGTCGGCCAAGCGCCGCCGCAGGGTCGCGCCAGACAGGCACAAGTCGTGGGCAAGGCTTTCGGCATCCGGCCACTGCGCCGGGTCAAGGGCCAGCAGTTGGCCACGGATGCGCCGGGCGAGGCTGGCCGGGTCGCGGTACTTGACCAAGATATTGCCCGGCGCCTCGGCCAGAAACCGCTGCAATTCCTGCGGTGTGCGCTTGAGCGGCAGGTCCAGGCAGTCGGCCGCGATGATGATGCGCGAGCGCGGGCGTTCGAACAGCAGGTTTTCCGAGAACATTACTCGGTAATCGTCACAGAACGGCGGCTCTGCGCAGCGCAGGTCGATGGCCAGGATCGGAATGCGCCGCCCCGCCAACCAGCAGGCGACGCCGTGCACGATCATCCAGAAGGTGAAGTAGGTAAAGGCCCGACGCGGTTGCTCACGCGGCTCGTTGATGACGATTTCGGCCAGGCTTTGCTGGCGCACCACGCTTGGCTGCAGGTCTTCGAGCATCAGCGACAGAAAGCCCATGGCAATTTCAAGGCCAGCCCCGAGAGTAGGCTGTGCCATGGCCGCACGCGTCAGAAAGGCCAGGCTGCCCACCGGCAGACCGCGCGGGTCCATGGCGAAAAACTCGTCGTTGCAGCGACGCGCCAGCAGCCGCCACAGCCGCGCATAGGCATCGGCAGAGACACGTGCCTGGGGCAACTCGAGCTGCGCCGGGTCGATGCCGGCACGCTGCAGCACGCCGACATCGGGCTGCCCGGCCGGGCAGGTCTGCAACAGGGCTTCACGCACCAGTTGCATGGAGATGGTGTCTTTATCGCTCATCGGCCATCCAGGTGGGTCTATGCCGGCCATCTTAGGCCGGGGCAGGAAAAACGCCAGCGTTGCCTCACAGGCTGGCCGCCAAACCCAGAAACGCCTGGATCAACCGCAGTTCGCGGCGCCGCTCCAGGCAGCCGATCATGTGCTGGTTGACCAGGCCGTCTCCCGCCAGCGGCCGCGCCACCACACGCGGGTCATGGGCCACCTCGGTCGACGACACCACGCCAACCCCCAGTTCCGACGCCACCGCCTCGGTCACCGCTTCACGGCTGTCGAGCTCCAGCAGCACACGGGGCTGCACCCCGGCGGCGGCACAGGCTTTGTCGAACGTACGGCGGGTGGTCGAACTGGGCTCGCGCAGCACCATGATCTGCTGATTCAGCGCGGTCAACGGCAAGTCGCCGTCACCGTCCGCCCACGCATGCCCCGCTGGCAGCAACGCGCACAGCCGCGACTCGCACAAGCTTTGCAGGTACAAGCCCTTGCGCGGTTCGATTTCGGTCAGCACCGCGACATCGGCGTGCTCGGACAGCAGCGCGGCCAAGGTTTCCTGGGCATTGCCCAAGCGCAGGTTGACGGTGATGCCCGGGTAGCGCTCGCGCAACTGGGCGAGCATCGGCATCACGCGGTGCGGGCCGTCCGCCGCCACCTCCAGGCGCCCCGTCAGCAGCTGCCGGTTGGCTTCGAGCATCGCCTGGGCTTCTTCGGCCAGGCCGAACATGGCCCGGGTGATGGCCGCCAGCCGCGTGCCCTCCTCGGTCAGCTCCACCCGCCGCGCCGTGCGCCTGAGCAGGGTGATCTGGTAGTGCTCTTCCAGCGCCTTGACGTGCCCAGTCACGGCCGGCTGGCTGATGAACAGCCGCGCGGCGGCACGGGTGAAGCTGCCCTCACGGGCGACGGCATCGAAAGCGCGGAGCTGGAACAGGTTCATGTTTATCGGCCTGACTTATGGCTGGCATAACAACAAACAATTTGATTGATAGCTTAGCCAATTGCAACCTAGCCCCCGTAGTTTCAGCGCCAGATTTTTCGGCTGACCACCCGCCGCTTGTGAGGAACCACGGAATGAGCAACGCACCCATCCTGCTGACCCCCGGCCCCCTGACCACGTCGCTGCGCACCCGCCAAGCCATGCTGGTGGACTGGGGCTCCTGGGACAACGCCTTCAACCAACTCACCGCCAGCGTCTGCGAACAACTGCTGGCGGTCATCGACGGCAGCTCCAGCCACCACTGCGTGCCCCTGCAAGGCAGCGGCACCTTCGCCGTGGAAGCCGCCATCGGCACCTTGGTACCCCGCAATGGCAAGGTGCTGGTGCTGATCAACGGCGCCTATGGCCAACGCCTGGCGAAAATCTGCAAGGTGCTGGGCCGCACCTACAGCACCTTCGAAACCGCCGAAGACCAACCGACCACCGCCGCCGATGTCGACCGCCTGCTGGCCGCCGACCCAGCCATCACCCACGTGGCGTTGATCCACTGCGAAACCAGTACCGGCATCCTCAACCCACTGGCCGAGATCGCCCAGGTGATCAAGCGCCACGGCAAGCGCCTGATCATCGACGCCATGAGCTCGTTCGGCGCGCTGCCGATCGATGCCCGCAAGGTCCCCTTCGACGCACTGATCGCCGCCTCGGGCAAGTGCCTGGAAGGCGTGCCGGGCATGGGCTTTGTCTTCGCCGAAAAAACCGCCCTGGCCGCTGCCGAAGGCAACGCCCACTCGCTGGCCATGGACCTGCATGACCAGCACGCCTACATGGCCAAGACCGGCCAGTGGCGCTTCACCCCGCCCACCCACGTGGTCGCGGCGCTGCATGAAGCGCTGCAGCAGTACAACGAAGAAGGTGGCCTGCCTGCGCGCCACCAGCGCTACGCCGACAACTGCAAAACCCTGCTCGACGGCATGGCCGCCCTCGGCCTGCGCAGCTTCCTGCCGGCGGAGATCCAGGCGCCGATCATCGTCACCTTCCATGCCCCAAACGATGCCCGCTACCAGTTCAAAGACTTCTACGAGCGGGTCAAGGCCAAGGGCTTCATCCTTTACCCCGGCAAGCTGACCCAGGTCGAGACCTTCCGCGTCGGCTGCATCGGCGTGGTCGGGCCGGAGGGCATGCAAGCCGCGGTCAACGCCGTGGCCGAGGTGCTGCGGGAAATGGAAGTGCTGGACATCTGACCCTTTGCCCACCCCAATTCAGGAAATAGCGCACATGAATTACAGCAACCCTACCCAGCTGCAAGCCGCCATCCTCGACTGGGCCGGCACCGTGGTCGACTTCGGCTCGTTCGCCCCCACCCAGATCTTCGTCGAAGCCTTCGCCGAGTTCGACGTCCAGGTGTCCATCGAAGAAGCCCGAGGCCCGATGGGCATGGGCAAGTGGGACCACATCCGCACCCTGTGCAACGTGCCGGAAATCGCCGAACGCTACCGCAATGTGTTCGGCCGCACCCCCACCGACGATGACGTCACGGCCATCTACAACCGCTTCATGCCGCTGCAAATCGAGAAGATCGCCGTGCACTCGGCGCTTATCCCCGGCGCCCTGGACACCCTCACCGGCCTGCGCCAGGACGGCCTGAAGATTGGCTCGTGCTCAGGCTACCCGAAGGTGGTGATGGATAAAGTGGTGGAGCTGGCCGCCCAAAACGGCTATGTCGCCGACCATGTGGTGGCCACCGACGAAACCCCGAACGGCCGCCCCTGGCCGGCCCAAGCCCTGGCCAACGTGATTGCCCTGGGCATCGATGACGTGGCCGCCTGCGTGAAGGTCGATGACACCGTACCGGGCATCCTCGAAGGCCGCCGTGCAGGCATGTGGACGGTGGCACTGGTGTGCTCCGGCAACGCCCTGGGGCTGACCTGGGAAGGCTACCGGGCATTGAGTGCCGAGAAACTGGAGCGCGAGCGCACGCGCATTCACGCGCTGTTCGCCAGCTCGCGCCCGCACTACCTGATCGACACCATCAATGAGCTGCCCGAAGTGATTGCCCACATCAACCGGCGCCTGGCCAAGGGTGAAATGCCGCAGGCATCCTGACCCGACCCAAACGGGGCTGCCTTGCAGCCCATCGCCGGCAAGCCGGCTCCCACAAAAAATGCGCAGTGTTCAATGCCAGCGCTATCCCTGTGGGAGCCGGCTTGCCGGCGATGGGAGCGGCGACCATTAAATATGAAATACTCGGTCTCAATCCAGCCTGCAGCAAAAGCCCACTGTCACTAGCCTGATGAGCAAACCATCAGGAGTAGGCAACATGGACAGTCCTCGCTCTAGCCAATTGAGACTCGGTCGGTTTTCAGAGCCCAACCGGTTATACCTATTAACCAGCACAACGCTACACAGAGCCCCGCTTCTGAATGAGCTTCAGTCTGCCCGCTTGCTGGTCGCTCAGTTGCGCCAGGCGCAGGACGAAGGCACAGCTCAATCTCTGGCATGGGTGGTGATGCCTGACCATTTTCATTGGCTGGTTGAGCTGGAGCCGGTGAGCCTGAAAACCCTGATGCGCCGCGTGAAGTCTCGTAGCACGCTGGCGATCAACAGACTGCAAGGACGCAGTGGGCGGCTCTGGCAGAAAGGCTTTCATGATCGAGCCTTGCGAAGGAAGGAGAATGTGCAGGCAGTGGCACGCTACATCGTCTTGAACCCTAAGCGGGCGGGTTTGGTAGAGCGGATTGGGGATTACTCACACTGGGATGCGATCTGGCTGTAATCAACCCAAGTTGCAGCCTGTTCAGGCCTCATCGCCGGCAAGCCGGCTCCCACAGGATCTGTGCAGACGCCAAGGTTAGCGCCGCACCTGTGGGAGCCGGCTTGCCGGCGATGGGCTGCAAAGCAGCCCTACTGAGGCAACTGCACCTGCGGCTTGGTGGCAACAAAAATGGCCCAGCTCGACACGAACAATGCGGCGATCAATGGCCCGATCACAAACCCGTTGAGCCCGAACACCGCCAACCCACCCAAGGTGGACACCAGAATCAGGTAATCCGGCATGCGCGTGTCCTTGCCCACCAGAATCGGGCGCAGCACGTTGTCCACCAGGCCGATCACCAGCACCCCGAACGCCGTGAGGATCACCCCCGGCAGAATCGCCCCGCTCAACAGGAAATACGCCGCCACCGGCGCCCACACGATCCCCGCCCCCACCGCTGGCAGCAGCGACAGAAACGCCATCATCACCGCCCACACCAACGCACTGGGGATATCCAGCACCCAGAATATGAAGCCGCCAAGCGCGCCCTGGGTAATGGCAACCAACACGTTGCCCTTGACCGTTGCCCGCACCACGCGGTTGAACTTCAGCTGCAAGCGGCGCTTCTGGTGTTCGGGCAGCGGCACCGCAAGGCGCACGCGGCGCGCGACTTCCGCACCCTCGCGCAGGAAAAAGAACAGCAGGTAAACCATGATGCCGAAGCTCACCAGAAACTCGAACGTGCCCTGCCCAAAGCTATAGGCCTGGCTGGCCAACGCCTGGCTGCCTTGGGTGGCCCATTTGGTGATCTTCTCGCGCAGCCCTTCAAGGTTGCCGATGCCCAAGCTGTCCAGGCCGTGCTGCACGAACCCCGGCAGCATGTTCATGCCATGCTCGACGTAGCCGGCAATGTCCAATTGCCCACTCTCGATGCGCTGGTACAACGTCGCCCCCTCCTGCACCAACAAGGCACTGGTGATGATCACAGGCAATACAGCCACCACCAGGCAAATCAACAGCGTCGTGGCGGCGGCAAGGTTGCGCCGTCTGCCAAACCGTATCAGCAGGCTGCGCTGCAGCGGCGCGAACAGGATGCCGAGAATCACCGCCCAGAAGATGGCCCCGTAGTAGGGCAGCAAGATCCACACGAAGGCGATGGTCACCAGTGCCAGGAGCACGGCCAAGGCTCTGTTCTGCAAAGCGGTTTCGTTCATGAAGGATCCTCAAGTGTCCTGAACGTTAGTGCGCGGCGTAGGGGTAAAAGTGCCGTCGCGCCGTTGATTCAGGTCAATGCCGGCAAAACCGCCAAGCCATAGCATTCAGGCCTTTTGCCCCGGTGCGCACATGACCCTTCCCGCCAAGCCCGAACTGCTGGCCCCCGCTGGCACCCTCAAGACAATGCGCTACGCCTTCGCCTACGGCGCCGACGCCGTCTATGCCGGCCAACCACGCTACAGCCTGCGGGTGCGCAACAACGAATTCGACCACGCCCACCTGGCGCTGGGCATCCAGGAGGCTCATGCCCTGGGCAAGCGCTTCTACGTGGTGATCAACATCGCCCCGCACAATGCCAAGCTGAAAACCTTCCTCAAGGACCTCGCACCGGTGATCGCAATGGCGCCGGATGCGCTGATCATGTCCGACCCCGGCCTGATCATGCTGGTGCGCCAGCACTACCCGCAGATGCCGGTGCATTTGTCGGTGCAGGCCAACACCGTCAACTGGGCCAGCGTGCAGTTCTGGCAGCAGCTGGGGCTGAGCCGGGTGATCCTGTCGCGGGAGCTGTCGCTCGAAGAGATTGAAGACATCCGCCACCACGTGCCGGACATGGAACTGGAAGTGTTCGTCCACGGTGCCCTGTGCATGGCTTACTCCGGCCGCTGCCTGCTGTCGGGCTACCTCAACAAGCGCGACGCCAACCAAGGCACCTGCACCAATGCTTGCCGCTGGAAGTACGACGCCACGCCGGCCAGCGAGGATGCCACCGGC
The DNA here is from genome assembly GCF_022179005.1 of Pseudomonas sp. PAGU 2196. Lineage (NCBI taxonomy): Bacteria > Pseudomonadati > Pseudomonadota > Gammaproteobacteria > Pseudomonadales > Pseudomonadaceae > Pseudomonas > Pseudomonas sp. PAGU 2196. The sequence continues at coordinate 39,226 of NZ_BNTL01000026.1, forward strand.
GACATCGTGCGCGAAGTGCAACCGACCCTGGGGCTCGGTGCCCCTACCGATCAGGTCTTCCTGCTGCAGGAAAGCAACCGCCCGGACGAAGCGATGCCGGCGTTCGAGGACGAACACGGCACCTACATCATGAACGCCAAGGACCTGCGCGCCATCCAGCACGTCGAACGCCTGGCCAGCATGGGCGTGCACTCGCTGAAAATCGAAGGCCGCACCAAGTCGCACTTCTACTGCGCCCGCGCGGTGCAGTCCTACCGCCAGGCCATCGACGACGCCGTGGCAGGCCGGCCTTTCGACCGCGCTCTGATGGGCAACCTCGAATCCCTGGCGCAGCGCGGCTACACCGAAGGCTTCCTGCGCCGGCATGTGCACGATGAGTACCAGAACTACCAGCGTGGCAACTCGGTGTCCGAGCGCCAGCAGTTCGTCGGCGAACTGACCGGCGCGCGTGTGGACGGCCTGGCTGAGGTCAAGGTCAAGAACCGCTTCGCCGTGGGCGACCACCTGGAGCTGATGACCCCGCGCGGCAACTACCATTTCGACCTGCACCGCCTGTGCGACCGCCAGCAGCAGGCCATCGAAGTAGCGCCGGGTGACGGCCATGTGGTGTACCTACCGATTCCGGAGCAGGTCCCGCTGGAGTACGGCCTGCTGATGCGTGACCTGCGCCACGACGAGGCCGCCGCCTGACAACGCTGTAATGCGCAGCTCAGCTGGCTGACAGCCAGCAACGGCCAACATCGGGGTTCTCTCGCATGAGGCCACGCCATGTTGCGCAACCCCTCCCGCCGTACCTTCGTCAAAGGCCTGGGCGCCGCCACTACGCTGGCGGGCCTTGGGCTTTGGCGGCCACTGGCCCAGGCCGCCAATGGCCGCGACCTGGCCAGCCAGCACTTCGAGCTGTCGATCGGCCAGACCGCAGTCAACATCACCGGCCGCCCTCGCACCGCCCTGACCGTCAACGACAGCCTGCCCGGCCCGCTGCTGCGCTGGCGCGAAGGTGACACCGTCAGCCTGCGCGTGCGTAACCGCCTCGCCCAGAGCACCTCGATCCATTGGCATGGCATCCTCCTGCCGGCCAACATGGACGGTGTGCCAGGCCTGAGCTTTGCGGGTATCGAGCCCGGCGGCGACTACCTTTACCAGTTCACCCTGCGCCAAAGCGGCACCTACTGGTACCACAGCCATTCCGGGCTGCAGGAGCAGGCCGGGGTGTATGGGGCGATCGTCATCGAGCCCCGCGAACCCGAGGCGCATCAGTCCCAGCGTGACCATGTGCTGCTGTTCAGCGACTGGTCGGACCAGCCCCCTGAACAGCTGTTGGCGACCCTGAAAAAGCAGTCCGACGCCTTCAACTACCACAAACGTACGCTCGCCGATTTCATCGATGACGTGGCCGACAATGGCTGGAGTACCACCGTCGCCGAACGCATGAGCTGGGCCCGCATGCGCATGAGCCCCACGGACCTGGCCGATGTCAGCGCAGCCACCTACACCTACTTGCTCAATGGCCAACCACCGGATGGCAACTTCACCTGCCTGTTCCAGCCGGGCGAAACCGTGCGCCTGCGGCTGATCAACGCCTCGGCCATGACCTATTTCGACTTCCGCATCCCCGGCCTGACGCTGACCGTGATCGCCGCCGACGGCCTGCCGGTGACACCCGTGAGCGTGGACGAACTGCGCATCGCCGTGGCCGAAACCTACGACGTGCTGGTGACCGTCGGCGACCTGCCCGCCTACACGCTGTATGCCCAGAGCATGGACCGCAGTGGCTACGCGCGCGGCACCCTGGCCCGCGCCAACGGCCTGCAGGCGCCCGTGCCGCAACCAGACCCGCGCCCCGTACTGAGCATGGCCGACATGGGCCACGGCGCCATGGCAGGCATGGACCACAGCAACATGGCCGGCATGGACCATTCCAGCATGGCCGCCATGCAGCAACACCCACCCAGCGAAACCGGCAACCCTCTGGTGGACATGCAGACCATGGCCCCACGGCCCAACCTCGCCGACCCAGGCATCGGCCTGCGTGGCAACGGCAGGCGCGTGCTGACCTACGCCGACCTGCGCAGCCCTTACCCCGACCCGGATGGCCGCGAACCCTCACGCGACATCGAGCTGCACCTGACCGGCCACATGGAGCGCTTTGCCTGGTCGTTCGACGGGGTCAAGTTCAGCGATGCCGAACCGTTGCGCCTGGCCTATGGCGAGCGGGTGCGCATCACCTTGGTCAACGACACCATGATGACCCACCCCATCCACCTGCATGGCATGTGGAGCGACCTGGAAGACGAACAGGGGCGCTTTCTGGTGCGCAAACACACCGTCGACATCCCGCCTGGCAGCCGCCGCAGCTACCGAGTCACCGCCGACGCCCTGGGCCGCTGGGCCTACCACTGCCATTTGCTCTACCACATGGAGACCGGCATGTTCCGCGAGGTGCGCGTCGATGAATGAGCTCAATAGCCGTCGCATCGTCACCGGTGTGGCCCTGGTGGCGCTGCTCGCCAGTGAACGCACCATGGCCGCCGGCCTGCAGCACAGGGGCCACGGAGCCATGCCCATGGACCACAGCCAGATGAACCACGCAACGCCGCCTGCGCAACAGCCGCGTACGCCGCTGCCGGTGCTCAGTGACGCCGACCGTCGCGCAGCCTTCCCGCCGCTGCCAGGGCACCAGGTGCATGACCGGGCGCTGAACGGGGCGGTGATCGTCGACCAGCTTGAATACCAGCACTTCGACAGCAGCGGCGCGTTGAACTGGAACGCCAGCGCCTGGGTCGGCGGCGACATCGACCGCCTGTGGCTGCGCAGCGAGGGCGAACGCGAGCAGGGCAAGACCCACAAGGCCGAACTGCAGGCGCTCTGGGGCCACGCCATCAGCCCTTGGTGGGAACTGGTCGGCGGCCTGCGCCAAGACTTCAAGCCCGCCAGCGGGCAGGCCTGGGCCGCCTTCGGTATCCAGGGCACGCCGCTGTATGGCGTTGAGCTGGAGGCCACTGCCTACGTCGGCGAGCGGCAACAGACCGCGCTGCGCCTGGAAGCCGCTTACGCTATGCTGCTGACCAACCGCTGGGTACTCGAACCCACCCTGGAAGCCAATGTTTTTGGCCGCGACGATGCGCGCCGCGAGCAAGCCACGGGGCTGGCCGACAGCGAAATCGGCCTGCGCCTGCGCTATGAAATCAGCCGTGGTTTCGCGCCGTACGTCGGGGTCAGTTTCAATCGCTTGCACGGCAACCGCGCCGACCAGGCCCGCGAAGACGGCGAAGACACCGGCCAGACCCGCCTGGTGGCCGGTATCCGCCTGCGTTTCTAAAGGAGTGTTTCACCATGCTGCACAAACACCTGCTGACCCTCGGGCTGCTGGCTATCACTGGCCTGGCCCAGGCCGCCGAGGCCATCGATGTCTACCGCGACCCCAACTGCGGCTGCTGCAAGGCCTGGATCAGCCACCTGCGCGACAACGGCTTCACCGTCAACGACCACGTCGAACCGAACATGAGCGCAGTCAAGCAACGCCTGGGCGTGGCACCGCGCCTGGCGTCGTGCCATACCGGAGTGATCGACGGCAAGTTCGTCGAAGGCCATGTGCCGGCCGAACAGGTCCGCCTGCTGGCCAAACGCAACGACCTCAAGGGCCTGGCCGTCCCCGGCATGCCCATGGGCTCGCCGGGCATGGAAATGGGTGACCACAAAGACGCCTACCAGGTCATCGGTGTGACCCAGGATGGCCAGGACACCGTGGTCGCCAACTACTGATGCTCAGCGAGTGGGCGCTGTTCCTCAGCGCCTTCGGCGCCGCCACCCTGCTGCCGCTGCAATCGGAGGCTGTGCTGGTTGGTTTGCTGCTGCGCCAGCCCGACGCCTGGCCGACCTTGTTGCTGGTGGCCACCTTGGGCAATGTGCTCGGTTCGGTGGTCAACTGGGTATTGGGCCGGGCCATCGAGCACCTGCGTGACAAGCGGTGGTTCCCGTTCAGCGCCCGCCAGCTCGAACGTGCGCAACACCGCTACCAGCGCTGGGGGCAGTGGTCGCTGCTGCTGAGCTGGATGCCAGTGATCGGCGACCCGCTGACCCTGATCGCGGGGATCATGCGTGAGCCCTTCTGGCGCTTTATGCTGCTGGTGACCCTGGCCAAGGCCGGCCGTTACGCCGTGGTGGCGATGATCACCCTGGGCTGGTTTCACGCCTGGTAACACCTTTGCCGCTTCAGGCGGTCAACTGGCTGATACAGTCGCCTATTCCTACATGGCCCTACACGGAGTGCCCCCATGCTGCGCGCAACCGCCCTGGCCCTTGCCTGCCTTGTCGGCGGCCCGGCCCTTGCTGCCGAGTCGCCCACCTACGGCAAACAACTCGAAGGGTTCAGCTACCCTCACCCGCTCAAGCATTTCGACTTCAGCTCCCAGGGCCAAGCCCTGCAGATGGGCTACATGGACGTACCCGCCCAAGGCCAGGTCAATGGCCACAGCGTGGTGCTGATGCATGGCAAGAACTTCTGCGCCGCTACCTGGGAAACCACCATCAATGCCCTGAGCAAAGCCGGCTACCGGGTCATCGCCCCGGACCAGATCGGCTTCTGCACCTCAAGCAAACCTGCGTATTACCAGTACAGCTTCCAGCAATTGGCGGACAACACCCACGCCTTGCTCGACCAGCTGGGCGTCAAGCAGGCCATTGTGCTTGGCCACTCCACCGGCGGCATGCTCGCGACCCGCTATGCGCTGATGTACCCGCAGCAGGTCGAACGCCTGGCGATGGTCAACCCGATTGGCCTGGAAGACTGGAAGGCCCTGGGCGTCCCCTACCGTACGGTGGACCAGTGGTATGCACGGGAGCTCAAGCTCGATGCCGCAGGGGTGCGTGAGTATGAGCGCAAGACCTATTACGCCGGGCGCTGGAAGCCGGAGTATGAGCGCTGGGTACAGATGCTGGTGGGCCTCAACCAAGGGCCGGGGCATGAAGCAGTGGCGTGGAACTCGGCGTTGATCTACGACATGATTTTCACCCAGCCGGTGTACCACGAGTTCAAGGACCTGAAGATGCCGACCCTGTTGCTGATCGGTGATCAGGACACCACGGCCATCGGCAGCGACATCGCGCCGCCAGAGGTCAAGGCACGTTTGGGCAAGTACCAGGTGCTGGGGCCACAAGTGGCCAAGCTGATCCCCCAGGGTGAACTGGTGACGTTCGAGGGTATGGGCCACGCGCCGCAGATCGAAGAGCCGGTGCGGTTCAACCGAACGCTCATCGAGTGGTTGGGGCGCTGAGTCGGCTACCCCCCAACCTACTGAGTGGGCGCAACTGCCTTGGGCAAAATCTAAACTTATGCGCGATCACTGTGGGAGCGGGCTTGCCCGCGAACACGGGCGCAGCCCGTGCCATCCATCGCGTCGCTCCCACAGGGGCTTAGCCGAAGCGTTGCAACTGCATCTCGCGTAAGCGGCTCAAGGTGCGTTGATACGGGAACGCCAAGTACCCTTGGGTATAAAGCGCGTCAAGCGGCACCTGCGCCTCCAGGTACAACGCCACCCGGCGGTCGTAACATTCGTCGACCAGGGCAATGAACCGGCGCACCGCATCGTCCTTGGGCGACAGCGCCGGCAGCTCCCGGTCTCCTGCCGCGACCCGCGCCGCACCATCCTCGGTACCGCGGGCAATCCGCCCGGCCCGTTGCTCGCCACCTAACGCCGGCACGCCCTCCAGCAGTATCGACGGGAAACGGTCACACAGGGCCATGAACTCCATCGCCGCCAGAGGCTGCTCGCAGAGGTCGGTGAAGCGGCACCAAATGGCCTGCTCACTGCGCCGAATAACCTTTATCTGCCTTGAGCCAATGGCCAGCGGCTGCTCGCTGCCGAGGTCAGCCGGGCTGAGTTGGCGGAACACTTCACCCAGCACGCCGCGCTCACCGGCCTCAGTGACCCAGTAACGCTGCCGCACAGCGCCCGGATGCAGGCGATGGTCCTGCTCGCCGGCCACCGACAACACCCGCATGTGCCGTTCAATGGCGGCAATCGCGGGCAGGAAGCGGTCACGGTTGAAGCCATCGCGGTAGAGCTGGTCGGGCGGTTGGTTGGAGGTGGCGACAATCACCACGCCCTGGTCGAACAACACCTGGAACAGGCGGCCGAGGATAATCGCGTCACCGATGTCATTGACGAACAACTCGTCGAAGCACAGTACGCGAATCTCCCGGGCCAGTTCACGGGCCAGGGCCAGCAGCGGGTCGGCGGTGCCGTTGAGCTGGAACAACCGCTGGTGCACCCAGGCCATGAAATGGTGAAAGTGCTGGCGCCGACTGGGGTGCTGCAGGCAACGGTGAAACTGGTCCATCAGCCAGGTCTTGCCCCGGCCGACAGGGCCCCAGAGGTAGACACCCTGGGTGAGGCGGCCCTGTTCGATCGCCTCGAAACAGGCCTGCAACGCATCGACTGCGTGGGCCTGGGCGGGGTCATGGACATAGCCGTGGTCGGTCAGGGCTTGTTGGTAGAGGGTCTGCGGTTGGGCGGTCATGCCGCATTATCGGTACTGGCCCCATCCTCAGCAAGCCAACGCCGCTCCTGTGTGGGAGCAGCCTTGTGCTGCGAAGAGGCCAGTGCAGGCCACAACTATCTTAAGTGTCACCACCGGCCTCTTCGCAGCGCAAGGCTGCTCCTACACCGACCGTGCATGGCAGAAGCCAGCGCTTCAGCCCTCGCCCAGCCCCACTTTCAACAGCGCCCCGTCCTTGTCATCGGTCAACACGTACAGATACCCATCCGGGCCTACCCGCACATCACGGATACGCGCCTTGAGGTCCCCAAGCAAACGCTCTTCGTGCACCACCTTGTCGCCCTCGAGCTGCAGACGGATCAATTGCTGAGTAGCCAGCGCCCCAATGAACAGGTTGTGGTCCCACGCTTTGAACGTCGGGCTGTCGTAGAACGCCATGCCGCTGATGCCAGGGGACTTTTCCCAGACATGGTGCGGGTCGACCATGCCATCGACGTGCTTGCCCTTGGCCTCCGGGATCGGCAGCAGCGAGTAATTGATGCCGTGGGTGGCAACCGGCCAGCCGTAGTTCTTGCCGGGCTGGGGAATGTTGATTTCGTCGCCGCCCCGTGGGCCGTGTTCGTGAGTCCAGAGCTTGCCAGTCCAAGGGTTGAGTGCTGCGCCCTGCTGATTGCGATGGCCGAACGACCAGATCTCGGAGCGCACGTTGTCTTTGCCGACGAAGGGGTTGTCTTTGGGCACTTCGCCGTCAGGCAAGATCCGCACGACCTTGCCTTGCAGCTTGTCGAGGTCCTGGGCAGTCGGCCGTTGGTTGTTCTCGCCCAGGGCAATGAACAGGTAACCGTCTCGGTCGAACACCAGCCGCGAACCGAAATGGTTGCCCACCGAGAGCTTGGGCTGCTGGCGGAAGATCACCGTGAAGTTTTCTAGCCGTGCGCGGTCTTCGGACAGCTGACCGCGGCCGACCGCCGTCCCTGCCTTGCCATCATTACCCGCTTCGGCATAGGACAGGTAAACGGTGCGGTCCTTGCCGAACTCCGGCGACAACACCACGTCCAGCAACCCGCCCTGCCCTTCGGCCCAGACCTGAGGCACGCCACTGATAGGCGGGCCGACCTTGCCTTCGGCGTTGACTACCCGCAGGTTGCCGGGGCGCTCGGTCACCAGCATGTCCTTGCCGCCCGGCAAGAAAGCCAATGCCCAAGGGTTGCGCAGGCCATCGGCGACGGTGCTGACGGTCAATGGCCCTTCTTCGCTGGGGAACTGCTGCTCGGAAGCCGCGTGCGCCAACAGGGGCAGCAGCGCGGCAGCGGTCAAGGTGGTCAGCCAGGTAGCTCGGGTCATGCAGAATTCCTTTCGACGGGGCTTACGGCGCGCGTGGGTTATCGCGCGGCGGCCGGGTGGGTTCCAGATTGGGCGCTTGCTGTTGGCGGCGCAGGTTGTCGCCGTTGCCAATGCCGCGGTTGTCCAGCGAGGGCGTGCGCTGGTAGGGGTCGGTGGACGGGCCACGCACGGGCGGTGTGGCCGGCATGCTGCCCTGGCGGCTATTGGGGTTGGCGCGCTGGATCGGGCTGTTGTAGGGGTTGTTGCTGGCCGCGAGTTGCAAGGGCGCAACCGGCGCTGCGCGCGCGGGCAGGCACAACGCCAGGCCAATGGCCAGGATTGGCAGTGCTAGGTTCATGCTTCACCTCCTGTACGAAATGCCGCGCCTTGTGCGTTGGATAGCCTAAGGCGCGAGGGGTTCGCGGCAAAAGTGTGAAAGCGGCTGGAGATAATTCCTGATGTTTCAGTATGGACCCCAAGGGGCTGCAGCGCAGCCCCGCCGGGCTCATTGGCCGCTGCGGAAGGCCATCCACAGGCGGTTACGCTGGCGCAAGTCGGACAGCGCCATGCTGCGGTCGGCGTACAGCCGTTGACGCACCTGGGCTGGCGGGTAGATGTCCGGGTCGTTGCGCACGGCAGCGTCGACCAAGGGGGTGGCCGCTTGGTTGGCATTGGCGAAGAACAGCGTGTTGGTCAGCGCGGCGACCGAGTCCGGCTTGAGCATGAAGGCGATGAACGCGCGGGCTGCCTCGGGGTGTGGCGCGTCCTTGGGGATGACCAGGTTGTCCTGCCAGACCAAGGTGCCTTCCTGGGGGATGCGGTAGATCAGCTCGAACGGTTTGCCAGCACGGCGTGCCTGGTCGGCGGCCATCGCCGCATCACCGTTGTAGGTGAGTGCCAGGCACACGCTGCCATTGGCCAGGTCGCTGATCTGCCGGCCGTTGGCAACATAGCGCACAGAGGGCTGCAGCTGGTTCAGCAGTGCCTGCGCGGCGTCCAAGTCGGCCTTGTTCTGGCTGTAAGGGTCCTTGCCCAAGTAGTTCAAGGTCAGGCCGATCACTTCCTGCGGCGAGTCGGGCATGGCGATGCCGCAATCCTTCAGGCGGCTGGCGTACTCCGGCTTGAACAACAGGTCGAGGCTGTCCAGCGGCACATCGCCCAGGCGCTGGCGCACGGCCTCGACATTCACCCCCAGGCCCAGCGTGCCCCAGGTGTAAGGCACCGCGTAGCGGTTGCCGGGGTCGGCCTCGGCCAGTTTGGCCAGCAAGTCCTTGTCGAGGTTGGCATAGCCGGGCATGGCCTGGGCATCGAGCGGCTGCAGGGCCTTGGCCTTGAGCGCCCGGGCCAGCACGGTGGATGACGGCACCACCACGTCATAGCCGCTGCCACCGGTCAGCAGCTTGGTCTCCAGCACCTCGGTGGTGTCAAAGGTGTCGTAGCGTACCTTGTAGCCCGTTTCGCGCTCGAAGCGCTGGAGGGTTTGCGGGGCGACATAGTCGGCCCAGCTGTAGAGGTTGACGACCTTCTCTTGGGCCTGCAGCGGCAGGGCCAGGCACAGGGACAGCAGGCACAGCGATCGACGCATGACGGACACCTCGGCAAAGGGAGCTGTCCGTCACTGTAGTCCACACCACTCGCACCCTGCACGATTCGGGTAGGGGCAGCCTTGTGCTGCGAAGAGGCCAGTGACAACAGCATAGATTTTCGCTGTTTGCACCGGCCTCTTCGCAGCGCAAGGCTGCTCCTACCTGAAACCCGGCATAGCTGTCAGTAAGCCATGCTCCAGGTCAGGGTGTAGGTGCGCCCACGGCCCTGGTAGTCATACAGGTACGCCGGGCCATAGGTCGGTGCGTAGAACAACGTCGCCCGCTGCCCCCAGACCGTGCTGTACTGCTTGTCCAGCAAGTTCTGGATGCCTGCGCTGAAGGTGCCGAAGCCGGTTTCCTGGCTGCCCAGCAGGTCGAAGGTGGTGTAGCCGTCGATCTCGTGGTCGGCATCGTCCTTGAGGGTGAACGCATGGTTGGCTTGCAGGCGGGCACTGCGGCCATCGCCCTTCCAGCCAACAAACGCCGTGGACTTGGACAGCGACGCGTAACGGGCATCGCGTTTCATCCAGCCACCGTCGACGTCTTCTTCCTCGGAGCGGGTCAGGTGCAGCGTACCCCCGGCTTCCCAACCGCTCTGGAAGTGGCGGGTCAACGCACCTTCGAAGCCAAAGTCACGGCTCTTCTGCTCTTCGACATTGATGGTCAGCGTTTGCGAATCGACATTGATGATCTTGTCCGACCAGATGTAGTACAGCGCCGCCTGAGCGTCCCAATCCACGTCGGCATAGCGCCAGCCCAGCTCGACCTGGCGGCTCTTGATGCCGGCCAGCGGGTTGTCGGCGACGCTCAAGCCCGGCTTGCCGTAATACTTGGCCGGGTCCGGCAGGTCGAAACCTTCACCGTAGTTGGTCCACACCTGATGGCCATTCTTGAAGTCGTAGATGGCGCCGACGTTGTACAGGTTGACTTGGTAATCGTTGCTGCCGCCGGGTACGCCTTTGAATTCGCTGACATCCACGTCCATCTGCTGCCGCCGGGCGCCGCCGGACAAGGTCAGGTTGTCGGTGGCATGCCAATCGAGCTGGGCGTACACCGACACACCGTCAACCCGGTAGCTGGGGTAACGCGCGGCCTTGCTGGCCTTTTCCATGTCCAGGCCACCGCTTTCGGATGAGGTCAGGGCGTCGAAGGTGGTCTGTTCGGCGTTGAAGCGCTCGCGGTCCAGGTCGACACCGTAGGTCAGCTTGAGCGTGTCCCACTGCTTGGCGAACAGGCCTTTGAGGCTGGTGACCTCGAAGTTCTGTTGTGATGCGGCGAAGTACACCCCGCGCGAACCGGTGGGTGTGGCGCGGTTGTAGTACGGGAACGGGTAGAAGTTGTCGTCTTCCTTGCGGTACGAGGCCTGCAGGTAGAAGTCTTGGCCCAGCACATCGGTGTGATGGTAATTGGCGTTGAGCAACAGGCGCCGGGTACGTGGCTCCAGGTCAGAGGAATAGCCACTGCGCAGCTCGGCGTCTTCCAGGTCCGAAGGGGCGTTGTAGTTGAGGTTGGGGAAGTAGATGCCGGTGCTGCCGTGGTTGCCCGAGTCGTAGTACTGGGCCAGCAGGTCCAGGCTCTGCTCATCGGTCAGCTTCAGCCCCAGGGTGCCGAGCACGTCGATGGTGCGGTTGTATTGCAGGTCGGTCTGGGTGTTGTCGATGAAGATCTGATCGCCAGCGCCGTCATAGAAGGCTTCGTTCTGTTCGCCGGAAATACCAAGGCGGGCACTGACCCGCTCGTTGCTGCCGCTGATCGACTGGGCGATGCGGGTGGCCAGGTCATCACTGTTGTTGAAGCCGCTGCTGGCACCCAGCTGGGTCTCGAAGCGGGCCGGGCCGGGCTCACCCTTCTTGGTCACAATGTTGATGATGCCGCCGGTGGCGCCGCCGCCGTAAAGGGCGCTGGCCCCCGACAGCACTTCGACGCGCTCGACGTTGAACGGCGAGATGCTGTCGAACTGGCGCGACAGGCCGCGCGAGCTGTTCTGGCTGACCCCGTCGATCATCACCAGCACATTGCGCCCGCGCATGTTCTGGCCATAGTTGGTGCGCCCTTCTGGCGCCAGGTCCAGGCCAGGCACCAACTTGCCGATGGCTTCCTTGAGGCTCACCCCGCTGTCGATCTGCTCACGCAGCTGCTGCTGGTCGACCACCCAAACGGTGCCAGGGATTTCGCTGATCGCCGTGCTGGTGCGCGAGGCCACACTGACCTCGATGGGCTTGAGGTTGACGGCCTGCGGCGTGGCGTCCGCCTTGCGCAGGGTAACTGTGCGGGCATCACTGAACTGCCAGCTCATGCCACTGCCCGCCAGCAACTGCTGCAGTGCCTGCTCGATGCTGTAGCTGCCCTGCAACGCCGGGCTGTTCAGGCCCGCGACATCGTGGGTGGTGTACAGCAGGTGCAACCCGGCCTGGTCGGCGAAGGCCGTCAGTGCCTGGTCCAGCGCCTGGGCAGGCAGGTCCAGCTGCACTTGGCGGGCTTCCACCGGGGCCTGTTGCGCACCACTTGAGGCCATCGCCTGCAAGGGGCCAGCCAGCATGGCCAAGGCAGTGCAAGACAACAAGGCGTGATGAAGGGGACCGCTGCGGCGGTGCGTAGGCTTGAGCGTAAGGGCCACGAATGAGCTTCCAGGCAAGTCGTAAATGAGAATGGGTTGCTGATCAGTCCCACTACGACGATCTGGCCTGGCTGAACTTGCAGCGGCAGATGAAAAATATTTTGATTATTTTTTACCGGCTCAGTGCACCACGGCCAACCATGGCAAGTAGGTGACCTGCAGGCCATAACGTTGCTCAAGGGTGCGCAGCAGCGCCTGGGGTTCATCGAGGTCGAATACACCGCTGACTTCCAGGGCCGCCAACTTCGTGTCAGACAGCAGAATGCGCCCCTGTTGGTAGCGCTCAAGCTCCGCCAGCACCTGCCCCAGCGGCTTGCCGTTGAAGATCAGCTTGCCGCGCTGCCAAGCGGTCTGTGCACTGGCGTCAGGCGACACCGGTACGCTGCGCTCACCCACCGTGGCTTCGCCCTGGGCCAGCACCACGCGGCCATCGCGGCGCACGCTGAAGGTCGCGCCCGTGCCGCGCACCGCCTCGCCTGCGCCATCGACCACAAAGGGCCGTGGGTCACTGGCCGTCTCGAACAAGGCTTCGCCAGCATTAAGCACCACGCGGCGCTCGCGGTCGGTGAACGCGACGGTCAAGGCACTGCCGCTGTTCAGCAGTACCCGCGAGCCATCGGCCAGGGTCACCGCCTGCCGTTGCCCGAGGCCTGTGTGGTAGTCCGCCAGCCAGATAGGCGCCTGCTGCCAGCCGGTATAACCCGCGACCAACAGCGCCAGCGATGCTGCCAGGCCTGCGGCCCAGTGCCGTTTGCGTCGGGCAGGCGGTGGCGCGACAACCTGAGCGGTTGGGGTGTGGCCGATGTCCAGCCACAGTGCCTCTGCCTCGCGCGCGGCCTCGGCATGCGCCGGGCTCAGTGCGCACCAGCGCTGGTAGCGCGCGTGGTCCGCCGCACTGGCGTTGCCCGAATGCAACAACACCTGCCAATCGAGGGCATCGTCAGAGAGGTCGCTGAGCGGTTGGGCGGCTGGCATGGCGTGAGGCTCAGTCATGGTTGTGTTTGAGCCAGTCACGGCAATGGCGCAGCGCCTGGCCGATGTATTTTGCCACCATGCTCTCGGAAACGCCCAACCGTTGTGCGATCTGCGCCTGGGTCAGGCCTTCGACGCGGTTGAGCAACAGGGCCTGGCGGGCATTGCTGGACAGTTGCAACAGCGCCTCATCGAGTATCTGCAAGCGCTCGCGGGCGAGCAGCGCGGCCTCGGGCGCAGGCGCCGGGCAGGCCACCTCGCCAGTGCCATCGGCATCTTCGTGGCGGGCGGCGATACGCTGTTCTCGGCGCAAGGCATCGATCGCCAGGTTGCCCGCCACCCGGAAAATGAAGCTGCGTGCATGCAGCACCGGCACGGCCTGCGCGTCGATCTTCACCAGCTTCAGGTACGTCTCTTGCGCGACGTCGGCAGCACGCTGCCGGTCGCTCATGCGCCGAGTCAGGAACAGCAAGAGGTCGTCGTAGTGCTCCTGGAAACTCGCCAGCAGACCAGACACGGGAGACGTCAGCATGGGGTAGGACAAAGGCCAGTAAGAGGAATTATCGGGCGTTAATGAGAAACAGTATCTTTCATTAGACGCGCTACTTTCAACGTCAACGCGCATTTGCCACACTGGCGGATGAATTCTTCAGGCAAGGTTGCAACCCATGACTGCCCGATTGCACCGCTGGTTGCTGATACTGCTGATGGCTTACGGCCTCAGTGCCTGCGCCTTGTTCCAGGCGCGTGACCCACTGAATATCAACGTGATTGGCATCGAACCGCTGCCCGGGCAGGAGCTGGAACTGCGCATGGCGGTGAAGATACGTGTGCAGAACCCCAACGAAACCGCGATCGATTACAACGGTATCGCGCTCGACCTGCAGGTGAACGGCCAGCCGCTGGCCGCCGGTGTCAGCGACCAGCAGGGCCACATAGGCCGTTTCGACGAGGCGGTAATCGTGGTGCCGGTGAGCGTGACCGCGTTCTCCTTCCTGCGCCAGGCCTATGGCCTGGGCCAGCGGAGTTCGCTGCAAGGGCTACCCTATGTACTGCGCGGCAAATTGGCCGGTGGGCTGCTGGGCACCGTCCGCTTCACCGATGAGGGCACGCTGGACCTGCCCAAGGCAGCCGGGACTTACTGGTAGACCACTCAGCGATTGCTGTTGGCGGCGGCCATCATCTTGTTGACTTCGCTGCGCACCATGCTGGCGTATTCAGGCGGCGACATGGCCTCCAGTTCAGCCCGTACCCATTCCGCCCATTTACCCTTGCGCCGTGGCTTTTCGGAGATAAGCCGGGCGGCTTCGCCCTTGGCCTTGCCCAGGTTGCTCTGCCACAGTTCGAACAACCGCGCCTTCTCTGCCTCGATCTGCGCCCGTTCCTCGAAGCTCTTGTTGGCCAGATTGAAACTCATTGAAGGTACCTGCCTGCTGAAAATGGCCGCTATCTTACACCGTAGCGACGCGTCATCGGAAAGCCGGCGCAACTTTCCCGACGCACCGGCATCCATTGTTCACCCCCCCATTGACGAGGATGAGTTCATGGCCCGAAAAAACGCCGTACAAGCCGCCAGCGATCAGATCAAGGATCAGGTCTTCAGCGAACTGCAGTCACTGATCGAAGAATCCGAAAAGCTGCTCAACGACAGCGCTGCCCTGGTTGGCGAGGAGGCCGAAACCCTGCGCGCGCAAGTCAGCCTCAAACTGCGCCAGGCTCGCCAGGCCGCGAGCAACGTGCGTGACAAGGCTCAACCGGTGGTGGATGCCACCCAGGACTACATCGGCGGCCACCCTTGGCAGACCGTCGCGGTGTCCGCAGGCTTCGGCCTGGTGGTCGGCCTGCTATTGGGTCGCCGCTACTAAGCCCTTTTATGAACGCAGTGCCGCCTGAACGGCTTCAGGCGGCCTGCGCCATTGGGATGCCGCTATGAAAGCGCAGTTCCTGGTCCGGTGACTGGATCAGCTCGGCTTCTGCCTCACGTACCAGCTCAACCCTGCGGGCGATATCCGCTTCTTCGCCATACTGATGGGCCAGCTTCAGGTAGCCTTGGTAATGGCGCGCTTCACTCTTCAGCAGGCCGTGGTAGAACGTGCCCAGCTCTTCATCCAGGTGCGGCACCAGCGCGGCAAAGCGCTCGCAACTGCGTGCTTCTATAAACGCCCCCACCACCAAGGTATCGACCAGCTTGACCGGCTCGTGGGCACGTACCAGGCGGCGCAAGCCGGACGCATAACGCCCGGCCGACACTGGCCGCAAGGGCACGCCCCGGCGCTTCATCAGGCGCAGCACCTGCTCGTGGTGCACCAGCTCTTCACGGGCCAGGCGCGACATCATGTTGATCAGGTCCAGGTGCGTGTTGTACTTGGCGATCAGGCTCAAGGCGGTGCTGGCGGCCTTGAACTCGCAGTTCTTGTGGTCGATCAGCAGGGTTTCCTGGTCGGCAAGCGCCGCTTCGATCCAGGCATCTGGGGTCGGGCAGCCAAGAAAGGCGTCGATTTCGGGGATCAAGGACATAAGCGTGCAACCAGACAGAACAGGCAGGGCCGGCGATTATACCGGCGGCAACCGGCAGCGCCAGTGACTATGCTTGATGTACATCAAGCGGCGACGGGTGAGACGCCGACTATAGTCAGGCACTGGTCGCCATCTTTGAACGGAGCTCACGCCCATGCAAGCCGTCCGCAGCATCCTCGTCGTCCTCGACCCCGCGCATGCCCACAGCCGGGCCTTGACCCGTGCCAAGCTGATCGCAGGCGTGACCGGCGCGCGCCTGCACCTGTTGATGTGCGACAAAAAGCAGGATCACAGTGCGTTGCTCAGCCTGCTGAGCAGCCAGTTGCACGATGACGGATACGACAACGTCACCCATGAGGCAGCCTGGCGTGACAACCTGCACGACACCATCATCTATGTGCAGCAAGCCGAGGGCTGCGAGCTGGTCATCAAGGAGCATCGGCCGGACAACCCGCTGAAAAAGGCACTGCTGACCCCGACCGACTGGAAGCTGCTGCGCCTTTGCCCGTGTGCCGTGCTGATGGTCAAGAGCGAACGGCCATGGACCGGGGGCAAGATTCTGGCTGCGGTGGACGTGGGTAACCATGACGAGGACCACCGCCGCCTGCATGCCAGCATCATCGACCATGGTTTCGAGATTGCCAAACTGGCCAAGGGCGAACTGCATGTCATCAGCGCCCATCCGTCGCCAATGCTGTCGGCCTCGGACCCGGCTTACCAGCTCAGCGAAACGATAGAAAACCGCTATCGGGAAGCCTGCCGCGCGTTTCAGGCCGAGTTCGACATCAGCGATGACCGCCTGCATGTCGCCGAAGGCCCAGCGGATGTGCTGATTCCCTACACCGAGAAAAAATACGATGCCGTGGTGACGGTGATAGGCACGGTGGCCCGCACGGGTATTTCCGGGGCATTGATCGGGAATACCTCCGAGGTGGTGCTCGATTCGCTCGAAGGGGATGTGCTGGTGCTCAAGAGCGAACAAGCGATTGCCCACCTGACAGAGCTGGCCCGCGGTTGAAGCATGCGTGGCCCTTGTAGGAGCAGCCTTGCGCTGCGAAGAGGCCGGTGACAGCTCAGAGAATCTATGCTGCTATCACCGGCCTCTTCGCAGCACAAGGCTGCTCCTACAAATACAAAGGGCGGCGCGTTTACACCAGCGCCTCGCGCACTTTCGGGTCCAACCCCTCCCCTGCATTGGCCTCGCTCCACGCCAGCAACTGCCGGCGCATCGCCGGCGTCCAGAAGCTCTGGATGTGCTGCCTTACCCCTTGCACCGCCAGCTGCCGGTTCGGTTCGCTGTCAAAATAATGGGCAATCTGGTTGGCCATCTTGACCAGGTTGTCACTGCTCATCGGCGCACCTCGGCTTTCTCTTGCTGCTCGGCAGTACGGCGCTCTTTGAGCAGGCGGCGCTGTTCGTCGCTGAAGTCCTGGTAACGCTTCTGCCATTCAGACGGGTGGAACACTTTCACCACCTCCACCGCCGTGACTTTGTATTCAGGGCAGTTGGTGGCCCAGTCGGAGTTGTCGGTGGTAATCACGTTGGCCCCCGACTCAGGGAAGTGGAACGTGGTGTACACCACCCCCGGCGCCACCCGCGCACTGACCTTGGCGCGCAGCACCGTCTGCCCGGCGCGGCTGCCGATACCGACCCAATCGCCATCGCGGATGCCACGGCTTTCGGCATCGGTGGGGTGCAGTTCAAGGCGGTCGGCATCATGCCAGGCGACGTTGCCAGTGCGGCGGGTCTGGGCGCCGACGTTGTACTGGCTGAGGATACGCCCGGTGGTCAGCAACAGTGGGTAGCGGCTGTTGACCTTCTCGTCGGTCGGCACGTAGCCGGTGAGCATGAAGCGCCCTTTGCCCCGCACGAACTGGTCGATATGCATGGTCGGCGTGCCATCGGGCGCGGCATCGTTGCACGGCCACTGCAGGCTGCCATGGCGGTCGAGCTCGGCGTAGCTGACGCGGTGGAAGGTCGGCGTAAGGCGCGCGATCTCGTCCATGATCTCGGCAGGGTGGCGGTACTGCATCGGGTAGCCCAAGGCGTTGGCCAGGGCCTCGGTCGCTTCCCAGTCAGCTTTGCCGGCCAGGGGCTCCATGACCTTGCGCACCCGCGAGATACGGCGTTCGGCGTTGGTAAAGGTGCCGTCCTTTTCAAGGAACGAACTGCCCGGCAGGAACACGTGGGCGAACTTGGCCGTCTCGTTGAGGAAGATGTCCTGCACCACCACACATTCCATGGCCAGCAAGGCGGCCGTGACGTGCTGGGTGTTGGGGTCGCTCTGGGCGATGTCCTCACCCTGGCAGTACAGCGCCTTGAAGCTGCCATCCAGGGCCGCCTCGAACATGTTGGGGATGCGCAAGCCTGGGTCTGGCTGCAAGGTCACGCCCCAGGCCCGCTCGAACTCGGCACGCACACCTTCGTTGGAAATATGCCGGTAGCCGGGCAGTTCATGCGGGAACGAGCCCATGTCGCACGAGCCCTGCACGTTGTTCTGCCCGCGGAGCGGGTTCACCCCTACCCCTTCGCGGCCGATGTTGCCGGTGGCCATGGCCAGGTTGGCGATGCCCATCACGGCGGTGCTGCCCTGGCTGTGCTCGGTGACCCCCAGGCCGTAGTAGATGGCCGCGTTGCCACCGGTGGCGTACAGCCGCGCGGCGGCGCGAATCTGCTCGGCAGGCACGCCACAGACCGGGCCGAGTACTTCTGGCGCGTTCTCTGGCAGGCTGACGAAGTCGCGCCAGCGGGCGAAGTCCTCGGTCTCGCAGCGGGCGTCGATAAAGCGCTGGGCCAGCAAGCCTTCGTTGACGATCACATGGGCCAGGGCGTTGAGCATGGCCACGTTGGTGCCCGGGCGCAATTGCAGGTGCAGCTCGGCGCGGGCGTGGGGCGAGTCGACCAAGTCGATACGCCGTGGGTCGATGACGATCAGCCGCGCGCCCTGGCGCAGGCGGCGTTTGAGCTGCGAGCCGAACACCGGGTGGGCATCGGTGGGGTTGGCGCCGATCACCAGCACTACGTCGGCCTGCATCACCGAATCGAAGCTCTGCGTGCCCGCCGATTCACCGAGGGTCTGCTTGAGGCCATAGCCCGTGGGCGAATGGCACACCCGCGCGCAGGTGTCGACGTTGTTGTTGCCAAACGCCGTACGCACCAACTTCTGTACCAGGTAGGCTTCTTCGTTGGTGCAACGGCTGGAGGTGATGCCGCCGATGGAATCACGCCCGTACTTGAGCTGAATGCGGCGGAACTCGCTGGC
The DNA here is from genome assembly GCF_022179005.1 of Pseudomonas sp. PAGU 2196. Classification (NCBI taxonomy): domain Bacteria; kingdom Pseudomonadati; phylum Pseudomonadota; class Gammaproteobacteria; order Pseudomonadales; family Pseudomonadaceae; genus Pseudomonas; species Pseudomonas sp. PAGU 2196. The sequence continues at coordinate 58,004 of NZ_BNTL01000026.1, forward strand.
GGCATAGGTTACCGCCTCGTCCCAGCTGACTTCTTGCCACGGGTCTTCGAGGCGCTTGCGGATCATTGGCGTGGTGATGCGGTCCGGGTGGGTGGCATACCCCCAGGCGAAGCGGCCTTTGACGCAGGCGTGGCCATGGTTGGCGCCGCCGTTTTTGTCCGGGACCATGCGCACCAACTGGTCGCCCTTCATCTCGGCACGGAACGAACAACCGACACCGCAATAGGCGCAGGTGGTAATCACCGCACGCTCAGGCTGGCCGAGCTGCACCAGGCTTTTTTCGGTCAGGGTCGCGGTTGGGCAGGCCTGTACGCAGGCGCCGCACGACACGCACTCCGAGGCCAGGAAGTTGTCCCCGCCAGCGGCCGCCACCCGCGAGTCGAAGCCGCGGCCAGTGATGGTCAGGGCGAAGGTGCCCTGGATGTCTTCGCAGGCGCGCACGCAGCGGCTGCAGACGATGCACTTGCTCGGTTCATAGTCGAAGTACGGGTTGGAAACGTCCTTTTTCTCGGCCAGGTGATTGGCGCCGTCATAGCCGTAGCGGACCTCGCGCAGGCCGACCTGGCCGGCGACGGTCTGCAGTTCGCAGTTGCCGTTGGCCGAGCAGGTCAGGCAGTCGAGCGGGTGATCGGAGATGTACAGCTCCATCACATTGCGCCGCAACCCCGCCAGGCGCGGGGTTTCGGTGCGCACCACCATGCCTTCGCTGACCGGGGTGGTGCACGACGCCGGGTAACCGCGCATGCCTTCGATTTCCACCATGCACATGCGGCACGAGCCGAACGCCTCGAGGCTGTCGGTGGCGCACAGTTTGGGGATGCTGGTGCCAAGCATGGCGGCGGCGCGCATGACCGAAGTCCCGGCAGGCACGCTGATGGCACGGCCATCGATGTTCAGGCTGACCTGCACCTGGCTGTCGCGTGCCGGGGTGCCAAGGTCGGTCTCGGGGTCGAAGAAATTGATCACTGCGCGGCCTCCGTGTGGGTCAGCCCGAAATCGGCGGGGAAGTACTTGAGCGCGCTGGCCACCGGGTAAGCGGTCATCCCGCCCATGGCGCACAGCGAGCCGTACTGCATCGTGTCGCACAGGTCGCGCAGCAGCAGGGCCTGGTCGTGGCGTTCGGTGAAATCGGTGGTGGCGATCAGCCGATCCACCACCTCCATGCCACGGGTCGAGCCGATGCGGCACGGGGTGCACTTGCCGCACGATTCCTCGGCGCAGAACTGCAGGGCGAAGCGGGCCATGCTGGCCATGTTCAGGGTGTCGTCCGCCACCACCACACCGCCGTGGCCGAGCATCGCGCCCATGGCAGCGAAGGCTTCATAGTCCAGCGGCGTGTCGAAGTGGCTGGGCGGCACCCAGGCCCCGAGCGGGCCGCCGACTTGTGCGGCCTTCAATGGCCGGCCGCTGGCGGTACCGCCCCCGTAGCCTTCCACCAGTTCGCGCAGGGTCAGGCCAAACGCACGCTCCACCAGGCCACCGTGGCGGATATTGCCCGCCAGCTGGAACGGCATGGTGCCCAACGAACGGCCCATGCCGAAATCGCGGTAAAACGCCGCGCCCTTGGCCAAAATGATTGGCACCGACGCCAGGGTGAGCACGTTATGCACCAGCGTCGGCAAGCCGAACAGGCCCTGCAGGGCCGGCAGTGGCGGCTTGGCACGGACGATCCCGCGCTTGCCTTCGAGCGATTCCAGCAACGCGGTCTCTTCGCCGCAGATATAAGCGCCAGCACCGACCCGGACTTCCAGGTCGAAGGCCTGGCCGCTGCCGGCCACGTCATGGCCCAGGTAGCCAGCGTCGCGGGCTATGGCAAAGGCCTGGTCGAGCACGCGAATGGCGTCCGGGTATTCCGAGCGCACGTAGATGTAGCCTTTGTCGGCACCCACGGCGAGGCCAGCGATGATCATGCCTTCGATCAGCAGGAACGGGTCGCCTTCCATCAGCATGCGGTCGGCGAAGGTACCGGAGTCGCCTTCGTCGGCGTTGCAAACCACATACTTTTGCCCGGCCCCGGCATCGCGCACAGTGCGCCACTTGATACCCGCAGGGAACGCGGCGCCACCCCGGCCACGCAGGCCAGAATCAAGCACGGCAGCGACCACTTCGGCACCGTCCAGTGCCACGGCGCGCTCCAGCCCGGCAAAACCGCCGTGGGCGCGGTAGTCGTCCAGCGACAGTGGCCGGGTCACGCCGGCACGGGCGAACAGCAGGCGTTGCTGGGATTTCAGATAAGGGATGTCTTCAACCGGCCCCAAGGCCAGGCCATGCGCCTGGGGCTGGCCGGCCAAGGCATCGAGTAGCACCGGCACATCGTCCGCGGTCACCGGGCCGAAACCCTGGCGCCCTTGGGCGCTGTCGCATTCGACCAGCGGCTCCAGCCAGTACAGCCCACGCGAACTGGTGCGCTGGATATCAACCGCCAACTGCCGGCGCTCGGCCTCGCGTTGCAGGGCCTCGGCAACCTGGTCGGCACCCACGGCACGGGCCACCGAATCGCAGGGGATGTACACCTTCAGCATGTTTCGCCCTCCAGGCAACCGTTCACCAGGGCACGCAGGCGCTCAGGCGTGAGCCGCGCGTGCAGTTGGCCGTCCAGTTCCAGCGCGGGCGAGCAGGCGCAGGCGCCCAGGCAATACACCGGACGCAGGCTGATAGCGCCGTCGGCGCTGGTGCCATGGTCGTCCAGTGCCAGTTGGTCGCGCAGTTGCGCGGCCAGGGCCTCGGCGCCACGGCTCTGGCACGACTCGGCCCGGCACAGGCGCAGGGTATGGCGTGCCGGCGCGGTGGTGCGGAAATCGTGGTAGAAGCTGATCACCCCGCGCACCTCGGCCAGGCTGAGGTTCAGGGCATGGGCAATTTCAGGGACGGCGGCATCCGGCACGAAGCCGATGTCTTGCTGAATGGCGTGAAGGATCGGCAACAGGGCGCCGGGGGTGTCCTTTTCACGGGCCAGGATGCTGTGGATCAAAGGCAGATGGAGCAGTTCATCAGGCATACAGCGGACCTCGGCATCACGGACCCTGCCTGTGTTGTTGTAGGGGCAGGTGTCCGGCGTGTTCTGCTGCGGCGTGCCGGCCACGTCACGGTTGCGGGGTGTCGGCAGCCTCCTTGCCCACGGCCGTGCGTCTGCGCGCACTGGTCCAGGAGCATCCTGCAAGCATGGCACTTGTGGCGCCGGAGGGTTGCATGCGAACGACCAGGCGCATCCTGAAACCGACGTGAGGTTCAGGCTGTTTCAGTTGCCCCGCTTTGCAGTCCGTCAGCCCAGCACGACATGCGGCACAAACCGCGAACTGTCTTTGGTAATCAGCGAATCATCCTCACGAATCCCCATCCCTGCCGCCTTGTCGCCGACCACCCACGAACCGATCAGCGTGTAGCTGTCGCCAAACCTGGGCAGCGGCGCAAACCCTTGCAGGATGTACGGTGCGTCGTCATAAGGGCCGTCTTCGAATACCCGCTGCCCCGCGCCGGTGCGGATATCGACGTTGGCCCCTTCCCGCGAGAAATACGGCTTGCGCACCCACCCTCTAGGCACTGGCCGCGAAGGGTTGTCGTCGATGAAGGCGGGCAACAGATTGGGGTGCCCTGGGTACCACTCCCACAGCAACGGCAAGATGCCCTTGTTGGAGATCAGCGCCTTCCAGGGCGGTTCGACGAACTGCGTGTCGCACCCCGGGATAGCCCTGCCGAAGTCTTCGTGGAAGATATGCTCCCAGGCATGCAGCTTGAACAGCCGCGGGATCGGCCGCCCCTCCAGGTCGACGAAACGCCCCTCGCCATTCAGGCCGATGTCCTCCAGGTCGATGTGCCGGGTATGAATACCCGCGTGGGCGGCCATCTTGCGCAGAAAATCCGTGGTGCCACGGTCTTCCACCGAGCCCGAGATGGTCGAGAAGTAGAACGTGCCCTGCCCCGGCTGCGCGGCAAACGCCTGCACCAGGTCTTCGGCCAGGGTATTGAACTGGCTGGCCTGCGCGGGCAGAACGCCGCGCTGGATTTGTTCTTCCAGCCAGATCAGCTGAAACGCCGCAGCTTCGTACAACGAAGTCGGCGTGTCGTAGTTGGCCTCGATCAGTTTCGCTGGGCCATGGCCGTCATAGCTGAAATCGAAACGGCCATAGAGGTGCGGCTGCCGCGCCAGCCACGACTGCCGCACCAGGTCGAAGAATGCCGGTGGAATCGCCAGGCGTGCCATCAGCGCCTCGCTGTCGACGATGCGCCCGACAGCCTCCAGGCACATCGCGTGCAACGCCTCGGTCGGTGCCTGCAAGTCCCGCTCGACCTGGGCCTGGCTGAACTGGTAGTAACCCCGTTCATCCCAGTAACGCTCGCCGTCGAGGGTGTGGAAGGCAAAGCCTTCTTGCTGGGCTGTCTTGCGCCAGCCTGGGCGCTCTGCGAGTTCGACCTTGCGCATGCTTACCCCCCGAAGAAGCTACCGGACTTGCCGCCCCAGCCGCTTCGAGCCGTCGCCTGGCTGCCAAACCCACCCCGCGAGATGGATGCAGACACCGCCGAGCGCGACGCGCTGCGGCCTGAGGCGCCATAGCTACCACCGCCGCCGGAGCCACCGCCGCTGCTGCTCTGCTCGTCTTTGTTGCTGCGCTGAATGCCCCCGGCCGTGCCGTAGCGCTGCCCAAGCAGGCCATTGCGCTGCCCGGCACCCTCGCGATACGCATACAGCGGCTGCGCGCGGTAACGGCGGTCGGCGCTGTTGGCCATCTGCCCCAGTAGCATGCCAGCCACCACGGCGGTAGCGACATGGCCATAACCGCCGCCCTGGGCGTGCGCCGCATCGACCTGGGCCTGGGTCACCTCGCCGGTGGTCTCCAACGCGAACCCGCTCATGCGCGGCATGTACCGGCCACCGGCGCTGATCTGGCAGCCATCAGGGGAAAATTCTGCTTCGCACGCGGGCTTGGACACATAGGTCGGCGTGGTACGCCGGTACTCGGCCAGCGCCTGCTTGTAGGCATCGTTGCAGGCCTTCTCCGGCACCTTGTCGCTGACACAGGCTTCGACACTGTCGTAGTTCACCTGCTGGCTGACGGTGTAGGTCTCCTCTTGCGGGCTGCACGCGGTCAGGGCCAAGGGCAGCGAGCTGGCCAGCACCAGCTTGACGGAGCTGCGTCTCATTGGGGGTTTCATGGGGGCTCCTTGGGCGTCAGGCCGACGGGGTCATGCAGGCCGAATTGAGGAAGCCGACGCTGATCGCCACGCTGGCAGCGTAGATGGCCGCGGCCAGCTCACCCGCGGCGATACGCCTGGACAGGTCGCGCAGCACCAGGCTGGTAATGCCAAAGGCAATCAATTGAACCACAGCGGCGATCACGACCCAGGCCACGAAGTCCAGGATGCCAACGCTGTAGGCAATGATATTGCTGGCCGGCAGCGAGAAGCCGATCAGCGAGCCGCCCAAGGCAATGGCCGCGGCCGGGTTGTTCTCACGAATGAGCGCGAACTCGCGGTGCGGGGTAAGGCGGGTGTAGATGAACTGGAACAGCCAGAACAGCAACAGTGCCACGCTGATATAGAGGATGAAGCCGGTCACTGCAGAGGCATTGAGCGACAGGCGTAGCGCGTCGAGCATGGTGAGTCCTTGTCAGGTTACGTGAAAGTCCGTGGGGAGCAGGGTGATGCCGAGCGAGGTGGTGAGGGTGGCCTTGCCCGCCTCGTCTTCCTCCGCCGACAACAGCAGAAATTCGCGGCGCTCAGGCAGGCCGGTGTCGCGGGCGTAGAGCATTGACAGGTGCTGGATGCCATAACGGGCGTCGGGGCTGACCACCCGCTCGTACAACGGCACCAGCCTGGCCTGGCCCGGCTCACGGCCCCACTGGCGGGAATACAGACAGCCGTCGTGTTCGTAGATCGGCAGGCCGACCTTGGACTGGCTACCGACAAGGCGCTGAAGGTGCGCCTCATCGTGGAGGGCTACGGCGCTGTGATAACCGAACAGCACGCTATCGCCCACCTTGTCGCCGCTCATCAGCACTTGCAGCCAGTAGTCTTCGTTGTCCAGGTAATACCGCAGCAGGTGCACCGAATCGCCGAGGTCGACCTCGCCGGTGGCCCAGACCGTTTCCGGGCCGGGAACCTGCAACGCTGAATAACCCTCGAGCAGTGGCTTGAGTGATGCGTCGGGTATGAACCGGCGGCCGTTGAGCAGGCCGAAGGGCGGGTTGGTACTGGAAAACGGCATCGAACCTATCCTGAAGCGGGGCAATCCTTGCGAGGGGCGATACCTTAACGGGTTTGGCCGATTGAGCCAATTCAAGCACTGTTTGCATTGATGTCAGGCGCGGCCCCTGTAGGGCCGCGCCTGGCAGGCCTCACGCCACCGCTTTTTCTACCCGGCGCCCGGCCTCCAGCTCACGCACCAGCGGCAACACATGCTCACCGAAGTACGCCACCTCCTCCTGGAAATGCAGGAACCCTGAGAGAATCAAATCCACCCCCACCGCCTTCAGCGCGACAATGCGCTCGGCAATCTGCAGCGGTGTGCCGATCAAGTTGGTCTTGAACCCATCGTTGTACTGCACCAGGTCCTCGAAGCTGGACGTGGCCCAGTTGCCCTCGCCTTCCGGGCTGGCCGCCCCGGCGTTCTTGACCTCATGCCCAAACGCCTTAACCGCCTCGGGGTTGGCCTTGTCGATGATCTCCTGCAACACCGCCCGCGCCTCTTCCTCGGTGTCGCGGGCAATGATGAAGGCATTCACCCCCACCTTGATCGCATGGCCGTTGGCGGCGGCCTTGGCACGCAGATCGTCGACCTGGGCCTTGATCCCCTCTACGGTATTGCCATTGGTGAAGTACCAGTCCGACACCCGCGCCGCCATGTCCCGCGCTGCACGCGAACTGCCACCCTGGAAGATTTCCGGGTGCGGCTGCTGCAGGGGTTTGGGCTTGAGGGTGTAGTCCCGGAAGCGATAGAAATCGCCGTTGAACGTGAAATTGTCTTGGGTCCAGATGCCCTTCAACGCGCGGATGAACTCCTCTGAACGGCGGTAGCGCTCGTCATGGTCCAGCCACGGTTCGCCGATAGCGTGGAACTCGCCCTTGAACCAGCCCGACACCAGGTTGATGGCGATCCGGCCCTGGGTGAACTGGTCGATGGTTGCCAGTTGCTTGGCCGCCAGCGCCGGGTTCCATGGGCCTGGAAGGATGGCCGCGATGACCTTGAGCTTCTCGGTGGCGGCCAGCAGCGCATGGCTGATGGTGACCGACTCGTGCTGGTTGTCGGCACCATAACCGGCAGTGAAACGGATTTGCGACAGGGCGTAGTCAAAGCCCGCCTTTTCGGCGATCTGCGCCAGTTTGCGGTTGTAGTCGATGTCCCAGCTGGTGCGTTGCTCGATGGTGCTCACCACCAGGCCACCGCTGACGTTGGGGACCCAGTAGGCGAACTTGATTGGGGCTTGGCTCATGGGGAGGCTCCTTGGCTGTCCTCGAAGGGTTGAAGGAGACAACGCAGCAACCGTGCCAAACGAAAATAGCGTTGAGCCTCAATGGGATAGCCAACAGCGCAGACCGGGCGCGGTGCCCTCTAGGCAGCAGACTGTCGAAACACTGTTGCGGGGGCAACACGGCTAGCAGCGACTGGGAGGGTTCTTGCCAATACCACCTTCGGCAAAGATCTTCATTGTTTACCCCTCACTGTTGAGCGCTGACGCATCAGCGGTGCTTGCGCATGCCCATGTGCGCATCGTCCATCAGCGCCTTGGCCATTTCGCAAAGAAAGTGCGAGGCCCAGACCAGCACAGGTTCGTCGTCCATCACCCCGATGAACGAGGCTCGTCTTGAGCAGTCCATCAGCACCGACGCCTGCTCGATGGCATGGTCGCAGCAGTTGCCGGGTTCTACGCGAAACAGGCGCTTGCCCTGTATCACGCCGTCCAGGCACGACGCGGAGCCTATGGTCAAACCCAGCGTGCCGGTGCGTTCTGGTAATACCTTGTCCATTGCATATCTCCCTGCGCTGTTGCGCTGAAAACAAAGTTCGCAAGCGCGTCGACGCCCCTTGTAGGAGCGGGCTTGCCCGCGAAGGGCTGCAAAGCAGCCCCGGCATCGGTGAACGTCAATGCAGCGTCTGCATGTGCGGCCTGGCCGTGAGTTGCACCTGCGCAACCGCCGATTCCAGCAACGTGCGCACAGCTTCCATTTCGTGCATGACGGCCAGGGTCATGATGGAGGCAGGCGACTTGGGGAGCGTGGAGACGGCGTGGTGGGCGACGGCCAAGGCGCAGAGTACGTACTCCGAGGCCTGGATCAGGGTGTCTTCGAGGTGATGGGGTGTATCGGGGGAGCATGGTGGGTCGGGGACGATCTTGAGCATGACAACCTCCAGACAATAGCTAAGTCGGACCGTCGCCAAATCACTTGCAGATGAATAGGTGGCGGCTACGTGCAGGCCTGCAAGACCGGACTTGGAGGTCAATTGCCCGGCTGGCCCGAAGGCCACCCGCACGCAGCCACCATTGAACAAAGCCAACAGCAAACTGAGACCAATCCAAGCTACGGGCTTGCAGACCCGGTCGTTGAATATGCAACGACCCAGCGAGACTAGGGGGCTCAGCTTTCCATCGCAATGACGCAATGGCCTGCAAAGAGTTATTCAGAAACGCCCTACAAGGAAGAGCCAAAATCTGATCATTTCCGCTAGCTCTGTATCAATTTCGTGCCGCATTTTTCCCGCTTGCCTAATACATATGAAAATCCGTATATTCGATTATCCATATGTAAAGAGCACCTCCATGATCACCCCACCCGAGGTCTTCAAGAACCTGGCCGACGAGACCCGTGCTCGCGCCACCCTGCTCATCGCCAGCCTGGGCGAGCTCTGCGTTTGCGAGCTGATGTGCGCGCTCGACGACAGCCAGCCGAAAATCAGCCGCCATCTCGCCCAACTGCGAAGCAGCGGCCTGCTGCTGGATCGCCGCCAAGGCCAATGGGTGTATTACCGCCTCAACCCAGACCTGCCCACGTGGGTGCACGACATGCTGCAGGTGACGTTGCAGGCCAATGCCACCTGGCTGCAGGCGAACACAGCCCGCCTGCAGCACATGGCCGACCGCCCCGTCCGCGCAGCCGCCTGCTGCTGAAGCCGCCACCCCGCGAGAGAGCCTTCCAATGCAAGTCCTGTTCATGTGCACCGCCAACAGCTGCCGCAGCATCCTCAGCGAAGCGCTGTTCAATCACCTGGCACCGCCAGGCTTCGCAGCCGTCAGTGCCGGCAGTTTTCCCAAAGGCCAGGTGCTGCCGCGCAGCCTCACCACCCTGCAGCAGGCCGGCATTTGCACAGACGGCTTGCACAGCAAAGGTAACGATGCCTTCGCCACCAACCCGCCGGACATCGTCATCACCGTCTGCGACAAAGCCGCCGGTGAACCCTGCCCCGTGTACTTCGGCCCGGCCCTAAAAGCCCACTGGGGCCTGGAAGACCCTTCCGAGGTCGAGGGTGACGAGGCCGCGATTGACGCCGCGTTCAACGCCACGCTGGCCATCATCGAGCGACGTTGCAACGCCCTCTTCGCCCTCCCCTTCAATACCCTCGGCCACGACGAGCTCCAGCGCGAGCTGGACCGCATCGGCACGCTTTAAGGAGGCCCCATGTCCGAGCAACTGCCCAACCTCGACCTGTCCCTGTTCGACGCAGCCCCAACCGCGCCCCGTGCCAGCGAGCACAAACCGCGCATCCTGCTGCTGTACGGGTCGACCCGCGAACGCTCCTTCAGCCGCTTGCTGACTGAAGAGGCTGCCCGCCTTCTGCAGCATTTCGGTGCCGAGACGCGCATCTTCGATCCCTCCGGCCTGCCGTTGCCTGATGACGTGCCGGTAGAGCACCCCAAAGTGCAAGAACTGCGTGACCTGGTGCTGTGGTCCGAAGGCCAGGTCTGGTGCTCGCCCGAACGCCACGGCGCCCTGTCGGCCGTGTTCAAGGCGCAGATCGACTGGGTCCCCCTGGCCCTCGGCGCCGTACGCCCCACCCAAGGCAAGACCCTGGCCGTGATGCAAGTGTGCGGGGGTTCGCAGTCGTTCAACGTGGTCAACCAACTGCGCGTGCTGGGCCGCTGGATGCGCATGTTCACCATCCCCAACCAGTCCTCGGTACCCAAGGCGTACCTGGAATTCGACGATGCCGGCCGCATGAAGCCATCGCCCTACTACGACCGGGTGGTCGACGTGATGGAAGAGCTGGTGAAGTTCACCCTGTTGCTGCGCGACCGCACCGAGTTTTTGGTGGACCGCTATTCCGAGCGTAAAGAAAGCGCCGAGCAGCTTACGGCGCGGGTTAACCAACGTTCGATCTGAGTGATTACCGGGGACGACGCGGCTTTGAAGCCGTCCCCGGCCCTTGACGCAACCTGCGGGTATCAGTACGTTTTCAGCCCCTTCCTTTTCGGCCCCCTCTGCAGTGCACCGCCCAGGCGTTAGTTCGCGAAGCGGGCATTCAAGATGCCGACACTTATACGGTCGCCTAATGGCGTGCCGCTACTCCGTTATCAAGTGAACAAGGTTGATTACATGATCATTCGTCAGGCCAACGCCGCAGACCATCCACTGCTGCTCGACATCTGGCTGCGCGCCGTTCGCTCCACTCACCATTTTTTGCAGGCATCCGACATAGACGCGCTGCTACCGCAGTTGCGCGATGTCTACCTCCCCGCTGTCGAGTTGTGGGTCGCGGTCGATGCTGAAGATTGCCCGTTAGGCTTCATCGGGCTGAATCAGGAGCATGTGGAAATGCTCTTCATCGACCCCGACCTGCATGGGCGTGGGATTGGGCGCGCGCTGCTGGATTACGCACGCGGTTCGCGGCGCACGTTGAGTGTAGATGTGAACGAGCAGAACCCTGAGGCTGTGGGGTTTTATCTGCATTATGGGTTTGTGCAGACGGGGCGCTCTGAGGTGGATGGTGAAGGGCGGCCGTTTCCGTTGTTGCATATGAGTTTGCCGAGTTAAACGGTCGAGCTTGATGGGCAGCTGGGCTCGCGGAGCTAAGGCATCCGCGGGCTTTCCATGAAGCGTTTACGCTGAGCGCTTTTTAACAGCCCATCGCAGCGGNNCCCCTTGGCTCTAAGTGGCTGGCATTAGGATTTAGCCCTTCTCTCGAAGATCTGCCTCAGGGACACCCGCGAATAACGTACGCGATCCCGAACTGCCCTTCCTTCAATCAGCCCTGAGGGTTACAGGGCCGAGAAAACAGGCTCATCGCACTTTGTAGGCGTTCATACAGGCCGAGGCGCGCTGGCGGGCATCAGCCAGCTTCTCTACCGGCAACTTGTCAACAATCTCCACCAGGCTTTCGCGGGCGTCGCTCGCAATCTTCTGCTCGGTGTCCGCATGCGCATCCGCAGCTGCAGCATTGCGTGTGGCGGTATCAATGGCACAGCGCACCCATGTGTAAGACTGAACGGGATCTGGCCTCACCCCTTTGCCTTTCTGATAAGCGATGCCCAGATGCCACTGAGCCTCCGAAACACCCAGCGCTGCGCCTTTGTGCCACAGATCGACAGCCAAGGATGGGTCGGCCTGCATGCCAAGGCCATAGTAGGCCAGGTAGCCCAGGTTGTTGAGCGCAAGCCGATTCCCTTGCGCCACGGCCTGACGCCACTGCACCACCGCTTCAGGATAGTCCTCGCGCTTGTATGCATCGACACCCAGGCCATAGGCCGAGTCGCCTAGTGATCCGATGCGCGTTTGATCGGTGGCAGGGGTTGAAGGGGTGGACGATGTGCAGGAGGTCATCATCAATACGCTAACGATGAACGCAGTCCTGAGGTTCTGATGCACGATGGAATCCTTGCCATGTGTCGGTCGGGTGCGGGACGGTATCGGAAATTGTGCCTGCCAACAAGGTAGCGGCATCGGGCAGGGGCGCAGCCTGTGGGACTTCGGTTATAGAGGCCTAATGTCGCGCCAACAGCATTCGAAGGACCTGTTTCCGGACGAGCCGCGATTTCTCTTGGTAAACTAGCCGTCTTCCGCACTCACGCGAACATGGCCGATGTAGCGGGCTTAGCAATCCGCCTCTGCGTGCGCGGCTGCCACGGGAATTTGCTACACGTTGCCGCCCGGTTGCTACATCGCAGCCACCACTTGCTGAAACCGCCCTGAAAACCCCGAATCCGGTACGAAACACGTTGAACGAAATGACTGCAAAATCAGGCTCTAACCCAGTAGCGACAAGGCCTGAGCCGTCGCGCCGGTTCTCCGTTGCACCGATGATGGACTGGACAGACCGCCACTGCCGCTTCTTCCTGCGCCTGCTCTCCAAGCACACCCTGCTCTACACCGAAATGGTCACCACCGGCGCCCTACTCCACAACGACGCCCACCGTTTCCTGCGCCACGACGTGTCCGAGCACCCGCTGGCCCTGCAACTGGGCGGCAGCGTGCCGGCCGACCTGGCGGCCTGCGCGCGCCTGGCCGAGGAGGCGGGCTACGACGAGGTCAACCTTAACGTCGGCTGCCCGAGCGACCGGGTGCAGAACAACATGATCGGTGCGTGCCTGATGGCCCACCCGGCGCTGGTGGCTGATTGCGTCAAGGCAATGCGCGATGCGGTGTCGACGCCGGTGACGGTGAAGCACCGTATCGGCATCAATGGCCGTGACAGCTATGCCGAGCTGTGCGATTTCGTCGGCCAGGTGCGCGAGGCTGGGTGCCGGAGTTTTACCGTGCATGCGCGGATTGCGATTCTTGAAGGGCTGTCGCCCAAGGAGAACCGTGAGGTGCCACCTTTGCGCTACGACGTGGCGGCGCAGCTGAAAGCGGACTTCCCGGACCTTGAGATCGTGCTTAACGGCGGGATCAAGACGCTGGCGGAATGCCAGGCGCACCTTGAAACGTTCGATGGGGTGATGCTGGGGCGTGAGGCGTATCACAACCCTTACCTGCTGGCCGAGGTGGACCAGCAGTTGTTTGGCAGCGAGGCGCCGGTGATCAGCCGCAGTGAGGCGCTGGCGTTGTTGCGGCCTTATATCATGGCGCACATCGAAAGCGGTGGGGCCATGCATCACGTCACCCGGCATATTCTGGGGCTGGCTCAGGGCTTCAAGGGGGCACGGCGGTTCCGGCAGCTGTTGTCGGCGGATATTCACAAGGCACCAGAGCCGTTGGTGGTGTTTGATCAGGCGGCGGAGTTGATGCAGGGTCATTGATGAATGAACCAGGGATGGATTGGCAATGAAGAAAAGGCGCACGCGTTCGCAGGGCAGCTTGGGCGTGGCAGTGGCGATCTTTGCCCCGGTGGGCATCATTCTGGCGGTCGCCTCGCAATACCCGACGATGATCGAGCGCAGGGTTGAAGCGAGAAAGGCGCAGGCGCGTGCGGCACAGCCGGCGCCTCGCCCTGCGGGGACCACGCTGGAAATCATCATGCCCGACGGCCAACGGCTCCAGGAAGGGCAATCGGGCACCTTGGGCGAAGCCCTGAAAAGCAGGTAGTCGCCAGCCTTGGGAACCTCGGGGCTGTGGGTGAATCGAATCATCACCTTGCGTAGAACTTCAGGGGCTTGCCTGCTGAGCTGGGCTGAGACCTTGGGGCTGCTGCGCAACCCATTCGCGACGCATGGCCGCGCCCACACGCGGTTTGCCCGAGCGGCTTCGACGGGCCTTGAGCGGCCGCCGGGGCTCGGGTAATGTCGAGTCATTGCACAGGACAGAGCACGCCCATGACCTCCAAGCTGGAACAACTCAAGCAGTTCACCACCGTGGTCGCCGACACCGGGGACCTGGACGCCATCACCCGCCTGAAACCGGTCGATGCCACCACCAACCCGTCGCTGCTGCTCAAAGCCGCCGCCATCCCCGGCTACGCCGACCTGCTCAAGCAGGTAAAGGGTGATGCCAAGGGCGATGTGGACCTGGCCTGCGACAAGTTCGCGGTCGCGGTCGGTTCCGGGATCCTCAAAGTCATCCCTGGCCGTATCTCCACCGAAGTGGATGCGCGCCTGTCGTTCGATGAGCCGGCCCTGCTGGCCAAAGCCCGTCAGTTGATCGCCCTGTACGATAAAGCCGGGGTCGGCAAAGACCGCGTGCTGATCAAGCTCGCCTCGACCTGGGAAGGCATCCGCGCCGCCGAGAAGCTGGAGAAGGAAGGCATCCAGACCAACCTGACCCTGCTGTTCTCCTTCGCCCAGGCCCAAGCCTGCGCCGATGCCGGGGTGTTTCTGATCTCGCCATTCGTGGGCCGTATCTACGACTGGTACAAGAAGAGCACCGGCAAGGAGTACGTCGGCGCCGAGGACCCGGGCGTACAGTCGGTTACGCGCATCTACGACTACTACAAGACCAATGGCTACAACACGGTGGTCATGGGTGCCAGCTTCCGCAACATCGGCCAAATCGAGCAACTGGCAGGCTGCGACCGCCTGACCATCAGCCCCGAATTGCTGCAGCAGTTGAGCGATGCCCAGGGCGAACTGCCGCGCGTGCTCAAGCCGGGCAACACGGGCGAGGCCAAGCAGGTATTGAGCGAGAGCCAGTTCCGCTGGGCGATGAACGAAGATGCCATGGGCACCGAGAAGCTGGCCGAGGGTATTCGCCAGTTCGCGCGGGATCAGGAGAAGCTGGAAAAGTTGATGGCTGAAAAGGCCTGATACATTTTGGGTTTGCCTGACGGGCGGGAAATGTTCAGCATTTTCCGCCCGTTTTTGGTTTGGCGCTAAGCTGCGCCAGGCTTCTGAGGTATTTTGAATTCGATGGCCTATTCGCGGGCAAGCCCGCTCCCACCGGTACCGTGCTGCGTGAATGGGCTGTCTAGCCACCAGAGCTGTTGATGACCTCTTCCCTACCCCTCGTTCTCGCCGGCCCGGTACTGCGCCGCCTGGAGCCACACCGCCTGGCCATCTGGCTGGTCGCAACGCAACCCTTGCAACCTAAATTCGCCCTTGATGGCGTAGAGCACTCGGCCAAGGTCACTTGCCAGGTGATCCCGATAGGCCAGCACGCGTTTATTCATTTGCTGGACATCCACGTTGCCCAGCCGCTCCCCTGCAACCAGAGGCTGGGCTACGACCTGCGCATCAATGGCCAGGGCATCGCAGACTGGGCACCCCACATGCTCTACCCCGGCGAAACGCGCCCACACTTCGTGTTGCGTGATCGCCTCGATCATTTGCTGCACGGTTCTTGCCGCAAGCCGCACCACCCCGCCGCCGACGGCCTGCTCTGCGCCGACCGTTTGCTGCAACAGTGCCAACACCCCGAACAACGCCCCGCGGTGCTGCTGATGACCGGCGACCAGGTGTATGCCGATGATGTCGCCGGGCCCATGCTGCGCGCGATCCACGTGCTGATCGAACGCCTGGGGCTGTTCGACGAACAACTGGACGGTGCAGTCGTCGCCGACAGCGCGGCGCTCTATCGCCACCCGGCCAGTTACTACCACCGCGCCGACCTGCTGCCCGCGCAGGAACGTAACGACAGCCTGCGCGAGCGCTTTTTCGGGGGTAAACGCAAGCCGATCTTCTCGTCCAGCAACGCCGACAACCACTTGGTAACCTTCGCCGAGGTCATGGCCATGTACCTGCTGGTGTGGTCACCCGAACCCTGGCGGCTGGTCAACCTGGACATGCCTGCAGGCCTCACCGATGAACGCCAGGCGCGTTATCGGCAGGAGGTGCCACTGATCGAGGCCTTCGCTAAAAACCTCGGCCAGGTGGCGCGGGTGATGGCACACCTGCCGTGCCTGATGATCTTCGACGACCACGACATCACCGACGACTGGAACCTCTCGGCCCAGTGGGAAGAAACTGCCTATGGCCACCCGTTCTCGCGGCGGATCATCGGCAATGCGCTGCTGGGCTACCTGCTGTGCCAGGCCTGGGGCAACGACCCGGATGGCTGCGGGCCGCTGGTCGAACGCTGCCAGGCGCTGACGGGTGCGCCACTGGCCAGCCAGGCACAGGATGAACTGATCGGCGAGCTGCTGCGCTTCCAAGGCTGGCAGTTCAGCCTGCCCAGCAACCCACCCTTGCTGGTGCTCGACACCCGCACCCGGCGTTGGCGCAGCGAAACCAGCTTGGCCAAGCCTTCGGGCCTGCTCGACTGGGAGGCGCTGAGCGAATTGCAGCAGGCACTGCTCGATCATCCTTCAGCGATTATCGTGTCGCCGGCACCGATCTTCGGGGTAAAGCTGATAGAAACCGTGCAAAAGGTATTCAGCTGGATGGGCTACCCGTTGCTGGTGGATGCCGAGAACTGGATGGCCCACCGGGGCGCGGCACAGGTGATTCTGAATATCTTCCGCCACTCGCGCACGCCCGGGCATTACGTGGTGCTCTCAGGGGATGTGCACTATTCGTTCGTCTATGAAGTGCTGATTCGACACCGCCAACGCAGCCCGCACTTGTGGCAGATCACCAGCAGCGGGATCAAGAACGAATTTCCCAGGCGCTTGTTGGATGTACTCGACCGGCTTAACCGCTGGCTGTATTCACCGCGCTCGCCGCTGAACTGGTTTACCAAGCGGCGGGAGATGGAAGTGGTGCCGCGTACGCCCAGCGGTAGCAAGGCGGGTGAGCGGTTGTGGAATGGTGCGGGGTTGGGGCAGGTGTTTTTTGATGAGCAGGGGCGGCCGGCACGGGTGTTTCAGCTGGATGCCGGTGGGCGGGATGTTACCGAGTTTGTTGGGCCGGGATGAGGGAGTTTTTAGCCTGTAGCGGCCTCTTCGCGGGGCAAGCCCGCTCCCACAGTTGAGATTTAGCGAAGAGCCTGTGGGAGCGGGCTTGCCCCGCGAAGAGGCCGCTACAGGCAATAAATCAGGACCGCTCCAGCGCATTCACCAGGTCATGAAACGCTTCGCGGTTGGAGTCATTGAGCCCCATGAGAATCTTGTGGGCCTCCAGCACCTTGGAGCGCACCACTTCTTCGTTCTGGTCCTGCGACGGCAAGTCGGTCAGGCACTCTGGGCACGGTATCGGGCGATCGACGATGTTGAACACCTGATCGAAGCCCATGGACTGCAACAACCGGGAAATGTCCGGGTTGGTGGTGACCACGGTCGGCAGCAGCCCCACTTTCTGGCGCGACAGGATCGACAGCTTGGCCAGCAGGCCCAAGGTGGTGCTGTCGATGCTCTCGGTTTCAGTCAAATCGATGACGATGGCCGAGAAGTTCAGCGCGGTGAAAATCTTCTCGATCGTCGCATCCAGCGCCGAACACAGGGTCAGGCGCACTTCACCGACGAATTTCAGTACAAAGGTACCGCTTTGCTCGGCGAACTGAATTCTACCGGTACTCATTGAAGGTTCCTGCTCAACACCAATAGGGCGATATCATCCGGCATCTCCCCAAGCGTAGCCAATCCAAATCGTTGCCGCAGCCCATCCAGGCTGCCACCCGCTGCCTTGACGATTTCTGGCAAGGCGGCTTCTTTATCTTTGAGCGTGTCACCTGGCAAAAGGTCCAGAATGCCATCGGACATCAAGCTGAGGCTGAACACTGGCGGCAGCTCCACCACCAGGTCCTGGTAACTGGCCTCGTCGAACAACCCCACCGGCAGGCCGCGGCCTTCCAGGTAGCGGGTATTGCCCGGGGTATACAGCACCGGCAGCGGCAGGTGGCCGCCCACGGCATAGGTCAACAGCCCGGTGTCTTCGTCGATCACGCCGCCCACCATGGTCACATGCTTGCCCAACTTGCAGTTGATCAGCCCGCGGTTGATGTGGCTGAGCACTTGCGAGGGCTTGAACTCACGCATCTTGCTCCCGCGCTTGAATTCGAACAACAGGCGCGTGGTCATGAACTTCAGCAACACCGTGACGAATGCCGACGAGGCGCCGTGCCCGGAGACATCGGCGAGGTAGAAGGCAATGCGCCGATCATCCACGCGGAAGTAGTCGGCAAAATCACCCGACAGGTACAGCGACGGGATGATCTGGTGCTCGAAGGCAAACTCGCCGGCCACCCAGGGGCTTTCCGGGAGCATGTTCATCTGCACCTGCCGGCCGGCGGTCTGGTCTTCCTGCAACAGGTGCAGGCTGGCCTCCAGTTCGCGGTTGGCGGCTTCGAGCTTGTCGCGGTAGCGCTGGTTTTCCAGCACCAGTCGCGAACGGTCGAGGGCTCGGCGCACCGAGTGCTCGAGCACGGCAAGGTCTTCCAGCGGCTTGATCAGGTAGTCGGCTGCGCCCAGGCGCAAGGCCTCGACCGCATCGCTCATCACGCCGGCACCCGACACCACGATCACCGGCAGCTGCGGCGCGCGCTCGCTGATCTGGCGGATCAGTTCGAGCCCGCCCATCTGCGGCATGCGCAGATCGCAGATCACGAGGTCGGGCTGGTGTTCTTCGAAGACCTGAAGCCCCTGCTGGCCATTACCGGCCTGGAGGACGCTGAAACCACTGTCTTCAAGATAGGCGGCGAGGCTCGCACGGACCACGTCGTCGTCATCGATGATCAGCAGCGTTGCACTGGTTTTCTGCATGTGGGCGAACGGCGCCGATTTAGGTTGGTGCAGCGGTGTCGGCAAGGCTGACGGCCAGCTACGGGAATACTCTGTGGTAACACTCTACTTGAGTTGTAGGACAAGAAGACCCGCCCGGCAACTGTCAGAGGTACCCTGTAAGGCGCAGACGGTACTCCCATCCGCCAGGCGTTTCAAGCGTGCAAGGGTCGAGCTCGATGCTCTTTACAGGGCAAATCACCGAGAGTTATAAGAAAGCCGACCCGCGCAACCTAAAGGGAAGGATGCAGCATGCACCAGACACCCTCCAGCCACAGCGAAAAACGCGATTTCATCCGCATGCGCATTGACACCGACATCAGCCTGTTGCACCAAGACCAGGTGATTGCAGCGGTGTGCCTGGACCTGTCCAGCGGGGGCATGCAAGTGCAGGCGCCGCAGCGCTTTCAGGTAGGGGATACGCTTGAGGTGAGGATCGATTCCGATCACAAGGCGCTGAAAGGCCTGCATGCCAGCACCGAGGTGGTGTGGATCGCCGACCAGCCCGACGGGCAGCAGAAATTCGGCCTGCGCATCCTGGCGATGCACTGACGCTGGGGCTGCTTGGCAGCCCCGTGGCTTAAATCAGAAACAATCAGAAATCATCTTCGACTTCGCCGTCCTTTACCTTGAACTCGCGGTTCTGCAGGTAGGCGTTGCGAATGAAGATGTACTTGTCACCCTGCATCAGCTTCTCAGCCGACAACAGGCTGGCACGGGTATCGACGACGTCAACCGCGAGGCTCGTGTTACGCGTCGGTACGTGGTTGATGTAGCGGTAGGGTTCGGTGTAGCTGTCCGGGTACTTGGCCAGGCCGTCACGCACGGTGCTTGGGCCCAGCAACGGGATGACCACGTAAGGGCCGCTGCCCACGCCCCAGTAACCCAAGGTCTGGCCGAAATCTTCGTCGTTGCGCTGCAGGCCCATCTTGGTGCCGACGTCGAAGAAGCCACCAAGGCCGAAGGTGGTGTTGACGATCAGCCGCGCCGTGTCCACACCCGCCGCATGCGGTTTGAGCTGCAGAATATCGTTGGCCAGGTTGGTGACATCGCCCAGGTTGCGGAAGATGTTATGGATGCCATCTTCGAGGAACTGCGGCGTCACTGCCTGGTAGCCCTTGGCCAATGGCTTGAGGGCATAGGTGTCGACCGTATCGTTGAACCTGAAGATCGGGCGGTTGACCGCCTCCCAAGGGTCTTCCTCGG
Organism: Pseudomonas sp. PAGU 2196; assembly: GCF_022179005.1. Classification (NCBI taxonomy): domain Bacteria; kingdom Pseudomonadati; phylum Pseudomonadota; class Gammaproteobacteria; order Pseudomonadales; family Pseudomonadaceae; genus Pseudomonas; species Pseudomonas sp. PAGU 2196. Next base: position 77,658 of record NZ_BNTL01000026.1, read on the forward strand.
TGGCCGCTTGGGTGGCCGCCACGGGCGCCAGCAACAAGCTGGCGCAGACACAGGCCAGGGTGACTCGTTCGATCACACCGGCACCGATCCTACGCATAGATGTCTCTCCATCGAATTTCTTGGCCGCAGCCGCACCGGGCGTGCTGCTGATAAGGCGCAAGTATAAGGGCTTGCGGGCTGATCACCAGCATTACACATTTTTGCTCAAGATTTTGTGAACGTATGTTGCCTCGTCATCGGCTGGTAACAATAGCGGCCTAGCCTGCGGACTATTTCAGGGAAGTTGCCATGCACGATGCGTCCGCCTTCACTGCTGTGCTGTTTGGCCTGCGTGGCTGCCTGGTCCAGGGTGCTAACGGCAACCCCCTGCCCGCGCCCGGCGCCCTGGCAACGCTCACCAGCCTGCGACAGCGCCAAGTGCCCTGCATCTGGCTGGACGACCTGACTGCCACACAAGGCAAACGCCTGGCCACTGTGCTGCCCGACTGGCTGCCGGGGCACGCGGTCAACGGCGTGCGCTGGCCCGCGCCAAACGCCTGCTGGCAGGCGCTGATGGCACTGGACAGCGCGCGCCTGGATGGCTGCGTACTGGTCAGCGGTGACCCTGCGCTGCTGCAATCGGGCCTGAACGCCGGCTTGTGGACCGTGGGCCTGGCGGCCTGCAGCCCGTACTGCGACCTCAGCTCCCGGCATTGGCAAGCCATGAGCCAACAGGAACAAGACCTGGCCCGTGGCAAGGCCACCCTCGCGCTGTTCAGCCTGGGCGTGCACTCGGTGATCGATCACCTCGAAGCCCTCGACACCTGCCTGCAGGACATCGCCCAGCGTCGGCGCAAAGGCGAAAAACCCTGATACAGCACCTTTGACGCGGATCATGCAAAGCGGCTGCGAGTGGATTACATTGAAAGCAGGCCAGAACCTTTGCCGCTTCGCTGAGGTCCATGGCTTGCCAAGCCATTGATGGAGAAAAGCCAATGCCTGCCCGCGAATTGCAAGAGCGACTGAACAGCTTGCGCGAGCAACTGGACCGTAACGTGCCGCTTTCGGAAGAGGAGCTGGCCGAAATGCACGAAGAAGCGCGCCAGATCGAAGCGCAACTGAAGCTTGAGGAAGCCACGCCTGACAACAATCTGGTAGACGGGGTCAATCTGGCGATCGATCGTTTTGAGCTCGACCACCCGGACTTAGCCGCTACCCTGCGCAATATTTTCAACTCATTGCACAGCATGGGTATCTGAATAGCTGGGGGCGCTTCGCACCCCTTTCGCGGGCAAGCCCGCTCCTACAGGACAGCGCGGTCTAAGGACTGCGCTAAAACCTGTGGGAGCGGGCTTGCCCGCGAATGGGGCGCGAAGCGGCCCCAATGGCGGTAATTTTACTGCCGAACCAGCCGCCCATTCACCGGACTGATCGCCCCCATGCTGCGGTACGGGTTGATATCCAGCCCACCCCGGCGCACATACCGCGCATACACCGTCAAGTGCTCCGGCTGCAGCAGGTTCTTCAAGTCCAGGTAAATCCGCTCCACGCACTGCTCATGGAAGTCGGCATGCTGCCGGAAGCTGATCAGGTAAGTCAGCAGGCTGGCAGGGTCCAGCGCCCTGCCCTTGTACTCGACCACCACACTGCCCCAATCCGGCTGGCCGGTGACGGGGCAGTTGGACTTGAGCAAATGGCTGTGCAGGGTCTCTTCAACCACACGCTGCGCATCGCAACGCAACAACTCCGGCTGCGGCTGCTCATAGTTGCTGATGGCCACATCCAGCGCATCGATGCACTGCCCCGGCAATGCCACAACACCCTGAGCCTCCACCTCGGCCAGCGTGCGAACCTTGACGCCGACCGGCTTGCCAGCCGCCGCAGACAAGTCCTTCTCCAGGCAGGCCTGCAGCTCGCCAATCGAGGCAAAAACAGTTTGGTTCAGCGAGTTCAGGTACAACTTGAACGACTTGGACTCGATGATATTCGGCGAGTCTGCAGGAATGGCGAACTCGCCGATCGCCACCACCGGCTTGCCCGACGGCAGCAGCCACGACAGCTCGAAGCAGTTCCAATAATCCACGCCCTGCCACGGCAGGGTCTGGGCAGTAACGCCCAACTCGGCCCACTTGGCGGTACGCGGGATCGGGAACAGCAGCTCAGGGGAGTAGGTAGCGATGTATTCGCTGGACTTGCCCAGCGGGGAGTGTTCGGCGGCGGGATGCATGGAAACTGACCTGAAGGTTCGAAATGCCCCTAGTCTACCGTTTTTGCGCCCCGCCTTGGGCCTGATGTCACTCGATGGTCAATGGCCCGACCATCCCCGCCTGGTAATGCCCAGGTACGTTGCAGGCAAACTCGATGGGTGCCGACTTACGGAACGTCCACGTCAGTTCGGCACGCTGGCCAGGCGGCACCAGCACGGTGTTGCCCCCGCCGTGACCGTGGCCTTCGCCGTGGTTCATCTGGCCGTGGTCCATGCCTTCATGATTCATACCTTCATGGTTCATGCCTGCGGTGAACAACTTGCCTTGCATCGCAATCATTTCTTTCTGGTGCTCGGCATGCATGGCCTTGTCGCCCAGGTTGAATTCGTGGGGCAACTTGCCCTCATTGATCAACACGAAGCGCACCGTCTCGCCCGCCTTGACCTCCAGGCTTTTCGGTTCGAAGGCAATGTCCTTGAGCACCACCTCGACCGTACGGGTGGCCTTGCCAGCCGGGGCAGGCTCGCCAAAGGCGAAACTGTCAGCACTGCCCGCAAACGTGGGCAGGCTTACCACGCCAAGGGCGGCGGCGATGAACAGGCGTTTCATGATGACTCCAAAATACACAACGTGATGAGAGCACCTTAAGCAGGCGGGGCTGGCGGCTACCTGACGGGAAGATTACAACTTTGTCAGTTTGGGCGAGCGCCGACATCGTCACGTATCATTTCCGGTAGCCGCCGCGCACCCTTCCAGAACTGTGGACACTGCATGAAACTGTTGATCGTTGAAGACCAGGCCCGCACCGGCCAGTACTTGAGCCAGGGCCTCAGCGAGGCAGGCTTCGCCACCGAACTGGCAGCCGATGGCGAAACTGGCCAACACCTGGCACTGACCGGCGACCATGACTTGCTGATCCTCGACGTGATGCTGCCAGGCCGCGATGGCTGGCAGATTTTGCACGCAGTGCGCCAGGCCGGCCTGGACACCCCCGTGCTGTTCCTGACCGCCCGCGATGCGGTAGAAGACCGTGTGCACGGCCTGGAGCTGGGCGCCGACGATTACCTGGTCAAACCATTCGCCTTTTCCGAACTGCTGGCCCGCGTACGCAGCCTGCTGCGCCGTGGTGCCAGCCCGAGCCAGGACACCACCTTGAGCCTGGCCGACCTGCGCCTGGACCTGATCCGCCGCCGCGCCGAGCGCGCCGGCCAGCGCATCGACCTGACCGCCAAAGAGTTCGCCCTGCTCGAATTACTGCTGCGGCGCCAGGGCGAGGTGCTGCCCAAATCGCTGATTGCCTCGCAGGTCTGGGACATGAATTTCGACAGTGACACCAACGTCATCGAAGTGGCCATCCGCCGCCTGCGCCTGAAAATCGACGACCCGCACACCAGCAAGCTGATCCACACCGTACGGGGCATGGGCTATGTGCTGGAAGAGCGTCAAGATTGATGCGCCGACTTTCCCTCGGCAGCCGCCTGGCGCTGCTGTTCGCGGCCTGCACCGCTGCCGTTTCGTTGGGGGCTGGCGTGCTGTTCAGCCGTGCCAGCGAGCAGCACTTCATCGAACTCGACCAACAGTTGCTGGAATCTCGCCTGTCGCTGTTTCGCACGCAGCTGGCCGGCGTCGTCGTGCCCGCCGAACTGGGCGCCCGCCTCCCCGCCCTGCGCGATGAACTCAGCCACCAGGCCGACTTGGCCCTGCGCATCAGCGGCCATGACGGTAGGCCGTGGTTCGACAGCCGCACGCAATTGCCCAACACCACGCCACCCTCTGGGCTTGCCACTCTGCACACCGACGGCGCCGACTACCGCAGCCTGGCCATGCCCCTGAACCCGGCCGACCCGCAGTCTGCGCAGCTGACCCTGTACCTCGACATCACCCACCATCAGCACTTCCTGCAGGGCATGCAGCGCCTGATCTGGCTAACCGTCGGCCTCTCGGCCCTGGCCACCGCCCTGCTCGGTGCCTGGGCCGTACGCCGGGGGCTGAGGCCGCTGCGGCAGATGGGCCAGGTTGCGGCCAGCGTGTCGGCCCGCTCGCTGACCACCCGCCTGCCGGTCGCGCAGATGCCGGAAGAGCTGGCCGAACTGGCCACCACCGTGAACGCCATGCTGCAGCGCCTGGACGATGCCTTCCAGCGCCTGTCGGCATTCTCCGCCGACATCGCCCACGAACTGCGCACACCACTGTCCAACCTGCTGACCCACACCCAGGTCACCCTCACCCGCCCGCGCAGCCTTGAGGAATACCGCGAGGCCTTGCATGGCAACCTGGAGGAGCTGCAGTGGATGGCGCAGATGATCAACGACATGCTGTACCTGGCCAAGGCCGACCATGGCCTGCTGGTGCCTGGGCAAGCCACGCTGGCGCTGCATGAGGATGTAGATGCATTGCTGGAGTACTACGCGCCGCTGGCCGAGGACCGCGACGTGACGCTACTGCGCCAAGGCCAGCTGCTGTTGCAGGGGGACCGCCCCATGCTGCGCCGCGCATTGTCGAACCTGCTCGACAATGCCTTGCGCTTCACCCCACCCGGTGGGCAGATACGCGTGACGCTGGAGCCTGGGTTACGGGTTTGCGTGGCCAATACCGGGGCGGCAATCGCACCGGCTGCATTGCCCCGCTTGTTTGACCGGTTCTACCGGGTGGACCCGGCGCGGCGCGAAGGCAGCACGGAGCACGCCGGGTTAGGGCTGGCGATTACCCGGTCGATCGTGCAGGCGCATGGTGGGAGTATTCGGGCAGAGTGCGAGGGTGGCTGGACGCGGTTTGTGATCGAGTTACCTGGCAATCAATAGAGCCGCAGCTCCTACAATGAACGCGGATCAGCGCTTCAAACCGCAAGGCCAATCGCCGGCTGCACCTGGGATGCCCGATACGCCGGGTAAATGGTCGCCAAGAAGCTCATCACCAACCCCGCCGCACAGATGATCACCACATCGCCCCACTGCAGTTCCGACGGCAGGCTGCTGATGAAGTACACGTCCGAGGTGAAGATATGCTGGCCGCTGACCCGCTCCAGCCAGCCAACGATCTGGCTGACATTGAACGCGGCAATCACCCCCAGCACACCGCCGATCAAGGTCCCGACAATACCGATCAAGCTGCCCTGGACCATGAACGTACCCATGATCTGCGCAGGCGTGGCACCCAGGGTGCGCAGGATGGCGATATCCGGCCCTTTGTCGTTCACCACCATCACCAGCGTGGCAATGATGTTGAACGCCGCCACTGCGATGATCATCATCAGCAGCAGGCCGATCATGGTCTTTTCCATCTTCATGGCGCTGAACAGGCTGCCCTGGGTGTGCGACCAGTCATCGGCACGGTAGGCATCGCCCAGGCCCGCCGCGATGGCTTTGGACACCTGCGGCGCCGCATACAGGTCATGCAGCTTGAGCCGCACGCCTTGTACCTGGCCCGGCGCCCAACGCTGCATTTCGCCCGCATCGGCGACGTGAATGTACGCCTGCGAGCCATCCAGCTCTGCACCGACCTTGAAAATACCGACCACGGTCAGGCGCTGCATGCGCGGGGTGATACCACCCGGCGCCTTGCTGATTTCCGGCACGATCAGGGTCAGCTTGTCGCCCGTGTTCAAGCGAAAACGCCGTGCGCTCAGCTCACCGAGCACCACGCCAAACTCACCTGGCTTCAGGTCCTGCAGGCGGCCCTGGACAATATGCTGGCCGACAATGGAAACCTTGCCTTCCTCTGCCGGGTCGATGCCGCTGACCTGGATCGGCTGCATCGCGCCCTTGTAAGAGAGCATGCCTTCCATTTCGGTGATTGGCGCCGCGGCCATCACCGCCGGGTCCTTCAGCGCGGCATCGGCGACGGTGCGCCAGTCATCCAGCGGCTGCACGCCAAGGATACTGGCATGGGGCACCAGGCCGAGGATGCGCGAGCTCATCTCGCGCTGGAAGCCGTTCATTACCGACAGCACCACGATCATCGCCAGCACGCCCAGCGACAGGCCGATCATCGAGGTCATCGAGATGAACGAGATGAAATGGTTGCGGCGCTTGGCACGGGTGTAGCGAGCACCAATGAACAAGGGCAAGGGTCTGAACATGTAAAACACCCAATGAAAGAGTTGCGGGGCGGCTCAGGCCACCCCGTGCAAGCGGCTCAGATCGCCACCAGGTGACCGTCGTCGAGTTTCAATACACGGTCCATCTGGCGCGCCAGGTTGAGGTCGTGGGTCACCACCAGGAACGCGGTACGCGAAGCGCTGGACAGCTCCTGCATCAGTTCCTGGATGCCCTGGGCGGTGTGGTGGTCGAGGTTACCGGTGGGTTCGTCGAGCATCACCAGGCCCGGGCGGTTGACCAAGGCGCGGGCGATCGCCACACGCTGGCGCTCACCGCCGGACAACTCGGCAGGCTTGTGGTGCAGGCGGTGGCCAAGGCCGACGCGCTTGAGCAGGGCCTCGGCGCGCTCACGCGCCTCGGGGATGGCGGTGCGGCCGATCAACAGCGGCATGCACACGTTCTCCATGGCGGTGAACTCAGGCAGCAGGTGGTGGAACTGGTAAACGAAGCCCAGTGCCCGGTTGCGCAACAGGCCACGCGCGCGCTCACCCAGGGCCGACAGCTCCTCGCCCGCCAGCCAGACACTGCCCTGGGTAGGCGTGTCGAGGCCGCCAAGCAGGTTGAGCAAGGTGCTCTTGCCAGAGCCCGAGCTGCCGACGATGGCCACGCGTTCACCCGGGTGCAGCTCCAGCTGCAAGCCAGACAGCACCTGCACCGACTCCGGGCCCTCGTCGTAGGACTTGCCCAGGTTGCGGCAACTCAGAACGGCTTTATCACTCATGCGCGACTCACTCATAACGTAGCGCCTCTGCAGGCTGGGTGCGGGCCGCACGCCAGGCCGGGTACAGGGTGGCGAAGAAACTCAGGACCAGTGCCGCGGCACAGACCATGTACACGTCATTGGCCATGATCTGCGACGGCAGGTAATCAATGAAATACACATCGGCGTTGAGGAACTTGTGCCCGATCAGCTTCTCGATGCCGGCAATCGCCGCACTCACGTTGAGCGCGGCAAGAATGCCGACGCCAGCGCCGATCAAGGTGCCAATCACCCCGATCACCGTACCCTGCACCATGAAGATGGCCATGATCTGCCCAGGCGTGGCGCCGAGGGTGCGCAGGATCGCGATGTCGCCGCGCTTGTCGTTGACCACCATCACCAGGGTGGAAATGATGTTGAACGCCGCCACCGCCACGATCAGCAGCAACAGCAGGCCGATCATGGCCTTTTCCATGCGGATCGCCTGGTAAAGGTTGCCATGGGTGCGGGTCCAGTCACGGCTGTAGAACTCCTGCTCGCCCAGCTGTTGGGCGATAGACCAGGCCACGCGCGGCGCCTGGAACAGGTCGTCGAACTTCAGCCGCAGGCCTTGCACCTGGTTCGGTTTCCAGCGGTGCAGGCGGGACAGGTCGCTGATGTTAGTCAGGCCCAGGTAACCGTCGATTTCGCCGGCGCCCACGTGGAAGGTACCGACCACGGTAAAGCGCTTCATGCGCGGGAACATGCCGGCCGGGGTCACGCTGACCTCGGGGGCGACGAAGGTCAGCTTGTCGCCGATGGCCACACCCAGCTTGGCGGCGGCCTTGTCGCCGATCATGATGCCCCACTCGCCCGGTGCCAGCTGGTCGAGACGGCCTTGCTGGACGAAGTTGTCGATGATCGACACCTCGCGCTCGCGGGCCGGGTCGATGCCATTGAGCAGCACCTTCTGCACCTTGCCTTCATGGGTCAGCAGGCCCTGCATCTGGGTGAAGGGCGCTACCGCCACCACCTGCGGATTCTGCTTTACTTGTTGGGCAAGCGCAGGCCAGTCGTCAAGCGGCTGGCCGCTCTCGAGCGTGGCATGGGGAATCATGCCGAGCACGCGGGTACGCATCTCGTGGTCGAAACCGTTCATGACCGAGAGCACCACGATCATGACCACCACGCCCAGGGCGAGGCCGATCATCGAGGTCAGGGAAATGAACGAGACGAAGTGATTGCGACGTTTGGCACGGGTATAACGCGTGCCGATGAATGCGAAAAGAGGTCTGAACATGTCGGGGCTTGTTCGGATGAAAGGGAACGTCCTTGTGGCGGGGCGCTTACGGCGGCTTTACACTCGGACCACCGCCGCTACCATGGGTTCGCCATGACGACATTAGACGAAGAAGATCGCCGCGAATACTACCGCATCGCAGATCGGATCGCACTTCAAATCAACCCCTTGAGCGCGGCTGAAGCCCTTGACCCAGAAGTGTTGCAGGATGATTCGCCGCTGTTCAACCTGCTCAGCGAGCTGCACCTGTCCGACTTCGAAGCCCAGCACCTGCTGCGCCAGCTGAGTGACAAGGACCGCACCCTGGCGGCGTTTTTGCGCGCACAAAGCAAACGCCTCGACCTGCTCAGCGCCGTGGTCGCGCAAACCCTCATCGGTGAGGTCGGCCAGCCGCAGGCAGTGGTCATCTCCGAAGGCGGCATCGAGTACACCCAAGCCCAGGCCATCGCCCCCGACACCCGCGTGAAGGTGAAGATGGTGCTGATGCCCCGCGCCCACGGCCTGCTGCTGCGCGGCAAGGTCACCCACTGCGACCCACGCCCTGACGGCGGCTTTGAGGTCGGCACCGAATTCATCGACATGACCGACGCCCAGCGCCAACTGCTGGCCCGATACATCCTGCAGCGCCAGCAACAACAACGGCGCCAGCAGCTGGAGCAGAATGACCCTGCCTCCTGAGCCTCTTCCCCTTGAATTGAAGGAACGAACGTGACCCTGATCTACGGCCATCGCGGCGCCAAGGGCGAAGCGCCCGAGAATACCCTGAACAGCTTCCGCCAGTGCCTGTCCCACGGCGTCAATCGCTGTGAACTGGACCTGCACCTGTCGGCCGACAACGAACTGATGGTGATCCACGACTCGACGCTCAAGCGCACCACCGGCCGACGCGGCAAGGTGGTCGAGCACCCGGCAGCCGACCTGGTCACCTACGACGCACGCAAAGGCGGCCCGGGCCATGTGCAGCCCTGCCCTATCCCAAAACTGGAAGAACTCTTCGAAAAATGCGCCTTCGAGCATTGGCAGCTGGAGGTCAAGAGTGCCTCGCGCACCCGCGCCGCCACCACGGTGCTGGCCATTCGTGAACTGGCCCAGCAATACGGCCTGCTGGACAAGGTCACCATCACCTCGAGCTCACGCGACGTGCTGGGCGCCGCACAAGAGCTGGTACCGGACGTGTCTCGCGGGCTGGTGGCCGAATACGCCTGGCTCGACCCACTGAAGGTCGCGCAAAACTACGGCTGCGAGTTGCTGGCCTTGAACTGGACACTGTGCACCCCAGAGCGCCTGCTCAAAGCCCAGGGCCAGGGGTTGCATGTGTCGGTGTGGACAGTCAACGAACCGGCACTGATGCGCCGGCTCGCTGATTTTGGCGTGGACAGCCTGATTACAGACTTTCCCGGTTTGGCCAAGACCACCCTCGGGTAGGGCTGAAATCGGTATCCCCGACCGGCTCAGGCCACCGGTCGGAGCCGCTTAAAAAAGCCGGTTCAGGCCGTCGTAGGCAGCTACCCGATAGGCTTCGGCCATGGTCGGGTAGTTGAACGTGGTGTTGACGAAGTACTTCAGGTTATTCAGCTCGCCCGGCTGGTTCATGATTGCCTGGCCGATGTGGACGATTTCCGAAGCCTGGTAGCCGAAGCAATGCACGCCGAGGATTTCCAGGGTTTCGCGGTGGAACAGGATCTTCAGCATGCCCTGTGGCTCGCCGGCGATCTGCGCGCGGGCCATGCCCTTGAAGAAGGCCTTGCCCACTTCGTACGGCACTTTGGCCTGGGTCAGTTCCTGCTCGTTCTTGCCGATCGAGCTGATCTCCGGAATGGTGTAGATACCAGTCGGCACGTCATTGACGAAGCGCCAGCTGCCGTTGTCGACGATGCTGCCCGCTGCCGAACGGCCCTGGTCATGGGCGGCACTGGCCAGGCTCGGCCAACCGATCACGTCACCGGCACCGTAGATGTTCGACACGGTGGTGCGGTAGGCCTCGTCGACCTCGATCTGGCCGCGGCTGTTGACCTTGATGCCGATGTTTTCCAGGCCCAGCTTGTCGGTGTTGCCGGTACGGCCGTTGCACCACAGCAAGGCGTCGGCCTTGATCTTCTTGCCCGACTTCAGGTGCAGGATCACACCGTTGTCCAAGCCTTCGACCCGGTCGTACTCCTCGTTGTGGCGCACGGTGATGTTGTTGTTGCTGAAGTGGTAGCTCAGCGCCTGGGAAATTTCCGAATCCAGGAAGCTCAGCAACTGGCCACGGTTGTCGACCAGTTCGACCAGCACACCCAGGCCGCTGAAGATCGATGCGTATTCGCAACCGATCACGCCGGCGCCGTAAACGATCAGTTTGCGCGGGGTGTGGCTGAGGCTGAGGATGGTGTCGCTGTCATAGACGCGCGGGTGGTGGAAGTCGATATCGGCCGGGCGATACGGGCGCGAGCCGGTGGCGATGATGATCTGCTTGGCGTTGAGCTTTTCGACCACACCGTTGGGGCAGACCACTTCGATGGTCTGCTCGTCGGCGAAGCTGCCGGTGCCGAAGAACAGGTCGACACGGTTGCGGGCGTAGTAGCCGGTGCGCGAAGCGACCTGCTTGGCAATGACCTTTTCGGCGCTCTTGAGCACGTCCGGGAAGGAGAACCAGCGCGGCTCGCCAATGGCGCGGAACATCGGGTTGGTGTTGAACTGCATGATCTGCCGCACCGAGTGACGCAGTGCCTTGGACGGGATGGTGCCCAAGTGGGTGCAGTTGCCGCCGACCTGGCGACGGCTGTCGACCATCGCCACCTTGCGCCCTGCTTTGGCGGCGTTCATTGCCGCGCCTTCTCCGGCCGGGCCGGAACCCAGCACCACTACGTCGTAGTTGTAGACAGCCATGCGTACTCCTTCAGAACTGGCCCGCGAGTCACGGTGGCTCGCGGGGCGCGATCATGTCGCCGGGGCGCCATGAGAAAATTCGGTTGCAGTCTAATCAAGCGTGAACGCCGCGCACATTAACCCTTGGTCGCGTCGTAGGCCAATTTTGCCTGCACTACATGTGGTTCACCGATTCCCTGGCGATCATCCATCCTTGCGCTTTCACTCGCCTTTCATTGCCCGCGCAAACGCTGGGGTCGCTCGGGAGACGAAGCCACCCTCCGCCCGAGTCACCAATACGGCGGCAAGGTTGTGGCTGACGGCGAAATCCCAGCCGCGCTCGGGGCCGAGAATCAGCAGCAGGGTCGAGAACCCGTCAGCCTTCAGCGCCGAAGCGTCGAGCACAGTGGCCGCAGCCAGGTCGTGCGCGACCGGGCGCCCGAGACGGGCATCGAAGGTGTGCGAATAGCGCCGGCCATTCTGCTCGAAATAGTGGCGATAGTCACCCGAGGTCGATACCGAAAGGCCATCCACCGGGATGACTTGGCGGGCGATCTGGCGGTCTTCACGGGGCAGCTCGAGGGCGATGCGCCACGGGCTGCCATTGGGTTTGCGGCCAACCGCCTTAAGCTCGCCGGTGGCTTCGGCGATGAAACTGCTGATGCCCATGGCCTGCAGGCGCTGGGCGATCAGGTCAACCGCGTGGCCGGCGGCGATGCTGTTGAAATCCAGCTCTACCGGGGCATCCTTGCACAACGCTTGGCCTTCGATGCGCAGGTGCTGGTAGCCCACGCGCAGGCGCGCCTGGGCCAGGGCTCGCGGGTCGGGCACCTGCTCGTGGCGGGCCTGAGGGCCGAAGCCCCAGAGGTCGAGTAGCGGCTCGACAGTGAGGTCGAAGGCGCCGGCACTTTGCGCCGCCAACTGCTGGCCGAAGCGGACCAGGTCGAACATGTCTGATGGCAAAGCCAGGCATTGATTGGCCGGCAGCTGGTTGAACTGGCTGACAGTGGAATCGCTGCGGTAGGTGGAATAGTGCTGGTCGATGTCCTGGAGGATGGTTTCGACGGCTGCCTGTACCTGGGCTGGGGCCGGGCCACCGGGGGCGCGGACGTACTGGATGCTGTAGCTGCTGCCCATGGTCGGGCCGCCCAGGCGCTCAAGGGTCGGGCCCTGGTTGCAGGCGGTGAGGAGCATCAGGATGAACAGGAGGGCTGTGCGCAAATTCGGACTCTCGGTCGCCGATACTGGCCTCTTCGCGGTTAAACACATCTGCGCAGGCCGACGAAGCGCGCAGAAGGGGTCAGGCTGGCCTCCGGAAGCGGGTGAAACCGCGAAGAGGCCAGTAAAGCCAACATACAGGC